>JAWKTI010000001.1:1525180-1830216 GCA_041399155.1 Zavarzinella sp. | reverse complement strand
TGCTTCCTGGATGCTGCTGTTAGTGAGCAAATTGCACGTCGTGTTGCTATGAAAGCAGCTACTGAAAATGCCGCGGAATTAATTAAGGAAATATCTCAACAATATAACCGCGCACGTCAGGCGAAGATTACGAAAGAAATTTCGGAACTGATTGCTGGTGCGGAGGCTTTGAAATAATGCAGCCTCGCACGCTTCTGCGGTATGAGACTTTCACAGACTTGATCGTTGACCTGAACAAGTTGTCCAATGGATACACTCAAACGGGTAACTGGGATTTAGCACAATGTGCAGGACATCTGTGCCAATGGATGTCCTTTCCAATGCAAGGTTATCCACGAGTACCATGGTTGTTAAAAAAATTGGTCTTTCCGATGATGCGAAGCGGATATCGGAAACAATATCTTGGGCTGATTCCTATCAAAAAGGGTGGCCCCACAATGAAAGAAACGGTTCCCCCGCCTGGAGGCGATGAGTCTGGAGCAGTTTCCGAATTAATGGTTTGGATCGAACGATTGCAGCACCACACCGGACCTTGGTATGATTCACCGGTGCTTGGTAAGCTCAGTCGAGAAGAAGTTTTTCAGGCTCAGTTGACCCACTGTGCCCATCACTTGAGTTTTCTTGTGCCGAAATCGGAGTAGATATGGTTGCTGTTGCAGCAAAAACTGGTCGAATCATTCAAATTATCGGTTCGACCTTTGACGTAGAGTTCGATGACCATTTACCAGAGATTTATAACGCTGTCACCGTTCAATCAGAATCGAAAGGTGTGAGCATTAATCTAGTTGGTGAAGTTCAGCAGCATTTGGGTGGTGGTCGTGTTCGCTGTGTTGCGTTAGGCAGCACCGATGGTCTGGTTCGTGGCACCGATGCTGTCGACACTGGTTCTCCGGTCAAGGTGCCTGTAGGTTTGGAGACCCTGGGACGGGTCTTCAATCTTCTTGGCCAGCCTATTGATGGCCGTGGTCCAGTAAACGCACCTGAAACCCGTTCAATTCACCAGAAGCCACCGAAATTTGAAGAATTGTCTCCCAAGTCGGAGATGCTTGTCACTGGTATTAAAGTGGTGGATTTGCTTACTCCACTGGTGCGTGGTGGTAAAGCAGGTTTGTTCGGTGGTGCAGGGCTGGGCAAAACCGTTATTTTAACGGAATTAATTACCCGGATTGCAAAGGAATACAAAGGATACTCCGTATTTGCTGGCGTAGGTGAACGAACCCGTGAAGGGAATGACCTTTGGCTGGAAATGCAGGAAACGAAAACAGGTGCGGGAGCTGACGCAAAATCTGTTATTGACAATACTGCGATGGTCTTCGGTCAGATGAATGAACCCCCGGGTGCACGCTTGCGGGTGGCATTGTCTGCATTAACCATGGCTGAGTGGTTCCGCGACAGCACCGGTACAGAAACGCTGTTGTTCGTGGACAACATTTTCCGATTTTCGCAAGCTGGTTCAGAAGTGTCTGCACTTCTGGGCCGGATGCCCAGTGCCGTGGGTTATCAGCCCACGCTCGCTACGGAAATGGGTGAATTGCAGGAGCGAATCACTACCACCGCACGCGGGGCCATTACCTCGGTGCAAGCGGTGTATGTGCCTGCAGACGATCCCACTGACCCGGCACCAGCAAACACCTTTCAGCACCTGGACGCCTTTATTTATCTGGAGAGGTCAATTTCTGAAAAGGGGATTTACCCTGCGATTGATCCACTGGCATCAAATAGCCGCTTGCTGGATCCACAGTACATTGGCGAACGTCACTTTGCTGTTGCTCGTCGAGTGCAACAGATCTTACAACGTTTCCGTGAACTGCAGGATATTATTGCAATTCTGGGTGTTGAAGAGCTGTCTGAAGAAGACAAACAAGTAGTGAATCGTGCCCGTCGGATTGAGCGTTTCTTGTCGCAGCCGTTCTTCGTGGCGGAAGCATTTACTGGAAAGTCCGGCAACTTCACCAAATTGGAAGATACGATCCGCAGTTTTGAAGAACTATGCGATGGCAAATGGGACCATCTTCCAGAATCGGCCTTTATGTATGTGGGTACAATTGAAGAAGCCGAAGCACAAGCCAAAGAAATGGCTGCTAAGGCCGGATAATCTGAATCAGTAGGTTTGGAAGCGAGTTTAATACGAACTGTCTAGGAATCATTCAATGTTACAGTGCATGGTTGTTACACCTGAAAAGGCCATTCTGGATGAGCAGGCTGAGTTGGTTGTCCTACCCATGATTGATGGTGAACTAGGTGTACAGTCTGGGCGCTCGGCACTCGTCGGTAGACTCGGTAAGGGGCAGTTACGCTTGACGCATAACAGACAAGTGAAAATTCTGAACATTGAAGGTGGCTTTGCCCAAGTCAGATCAAATGTGATCACGGTTCTTACTAGCAAAGTTACTGGTTGATCATATCTGTTTTTACCAGTCAATCCATTTTGGTTATTCTTCATTTTGTGCTGGTTTTCTCGTAATTCCCAGCAACCTGCAGATTTTTTTAATGACACGCTGGGGTGTTTTGGATAAGTTTGTTTCACGCAGTAAAGCATGCAGATTAACAATTTCTTGATCTCGCTTTGATATTTCTGCTTTTAAGCTCATCTCCAAAGGGGATTCGTTCAAATATCGTGAAGGTGGCAGACGAGAATAAGTTCCATCATGCTGAATCGGTAATATTTTTCCAAGTAAGATCCCTAGATCGGCCACATCTGAAACATTCATCGATTTGCCACCAAAGTGTAACATATCGCCACGGATTCCACTGGGGCGTTCTGCTGGAAGTTCATTTCCAGAAGGCAACATGTTATCACGGCATTCTGTTTGAATGAATGAGATCAGTCGATCATCATCACGATAAAGTTGTATCATCCGTTCATAAATGACTCTCCGGTGCTGCAAATTTGTTATTTGATGATTTTTGAAAAATCCGTTTAAATAAGCACACATATCTATTTGAAAATCTTCCCCAAGGCCGAATCTATTCATGGCGGTACGGTAGACATCATAGACACAGTGATTCAAGGATTTTGGAGCAGGGTGGTCCTCAGAAAAATTCTGAATTTCTGATTCTGTTGCCAATCGATAAAAATCAACAACTTGCGTTTGTGATGGGTTTTCTGCAATCATGCTGGTAGCCAGGCCGTTACTTGCAGATGAAACACCTTCGATAAAAAGTGGGTCCAGCGATACTGCGTATTTCTTTGCAAGCCAGCCAAACAAAAATCCAGAATAGATATCCGGTATGAGGTGTTGAAAAACACGGCCGAATTTTTTTATAGCCTGATCACAGAGTTTTCGAGATATGAATCCACGATAGATCATAGGTAAACAGTACGAATATTGTTCTGGCGGAATGACTGCGTTTGCGACAGTTGCTGGCAGAAATTCAAGGTACTCCAAGCCAGCCCCCAGGGGGATACTGATTAAGTCTCGCTGGCTTGGCTGGACTACGTTTGGCCAGAAGTAATTGACCCGATGGGATCCAAGTGCTTGAAAACTACCATAATTGAATAGTTGATTTGTACGTGCCAGGGCATCGGGATGCAAACCATCATCATCTCCGAGGTAACAAATGTATTCTCCAGTTGCTTTTTGGAGTGCGAATTCCCAATTATCATGCATCGCAAGAGGTTTAGGAGTTCGATGATACTGTACTTTTTTTGTAAGTAATTCTTTGATAACCGTCAAAGAATCGCCATTATCAGAATTATCACTGATAATTATTTCGTAATCTTCAAAGGCATGCTGATTCAAACATGTTTTGAGAGTGGCAGCCAAAGTGCCTGGCCGATTACGAGTTGGGATGACGACGCTGAATCGCATGAAAATTATCTCAACTACGGTTTTATCTTTAAAAATATTTCTGCTCGTTAGTTTCGGGCATACAAGCGTCTGATCATTCGTCGCCACAGCGGGCGACTAGTAGTAAGGTTTTTCTCGAGGGTCACTGGGAGTTGTTCGGGGTGTCTATACAGTTTTGGTATTTTCTCCAACATATCAGACAATGATTGAATGCCAATACTTTCACCTTTGATCGAAAAGTAGTTTCCATCATAAAGGGCGGGTAGTGAAGCGGATCTCTGTAAATTTAAGGATGCAGATTGCAATTGCAGTTTGTCATTCAGCCAAACTTGTAGCCGTGAATCATCGGAACAGCACTCCATTAATGCTTTTTGTTGAAGATCAAGAACTCTCGGATCGTTTGAGCATAGAGTTGCTAAGGTCTTTTTGAGAAACAGCTTTCTGTCGAATGGATATGCTTTAGGGCTGAGCTGGAACGTTTTGCGAAAGTTCAGGAAAGCGTCAGCACAATTGACGATGCCAGAATAGAGATAGCGTTGCGGTATCCAGGGGTGTCTTCGAAATTCAGAATCGTTAGCAGCGTATTGCAACAAGGATTCATAGTCCTGCTGAATTGCCATGTTGAAGTTATTACTTGCATTGCTGATTGCATAAATACTCAGTGGATAGCGTAAGTAAAGCATTGACTTGGCCAGATGGGCCAGGGTAAATCCACTATACAAATCAACATCGTGAGCGTGAAACAATCGGCCGGTTTCCGAAATGATTGACTGAATCAGATTGTTGCGAATAAAGGTGTGATAGATACACGGCAGTAGATAAGGTTGAAATTCAGTTGACAAAGGCTGAAATAATTTAGAAAACCACTCGTCTGTGTGGATATCAATGAATCGCATTCGAAAATCAATCGGAAATTGTGCCAGGTTAGCAAAAATGTGTGGAATTTCTGGCCAGTAATAAATTGCAGATTGGTGCTTCAAAATTTCAGATGGATATTTCTTGAGCAACTGATCTGCAACGGAGAGTGTGTATTCGAACAGACCATCATCATCGCCGATCAGAATGACATATTCGCCGCTTGCATGAGAGACTGCAAATTCCCAGCTATCTGCCAAACTCAAGCGAATACTACTTTTGTGGTATCTGATTTTGGAAGAATTTAGCGAGGCAACTAGCCCCCTCGTATCGGTTTCAGACGCATTATCTGAGACAATGATTTCATAGTCGCCATATTTTTGGTTCAAGCAACTATTCAGCGTCACCTTCAAGGTATCGGGTCGATTTCTAGTTGGTACAATGATGCTAAACCTTGGCATTCATTTTTCCCTGATTCAGTGAAAACGCACGCCAAAATTGCTCTGCACTTTCTTTCCAAGTAAGCAATTGGTGTTGTTCTTTGATGGTTGCAGATTTACCAGCAAGGTACTCATTATCCATCGCAAGTTCAATTAACCGTATTAGTTCCGCAGTATCCAGTGGGTGATGGTAGTCAACGACTTTTCCACCAACTTCAGGGACTGATGATTGATTGGAAGCAATACAGTACTTTCCAAATGCCAGACTCTCTGCAACAGGTAATCCCCAGCCTTCATAAAGTGTGGGAAACACCGTAAATCGACAATTCTTGTATAGCCAGGTTAATTCACTGTCTGATATACCCACCAGTTGAGTAACAAACGGTTTGGTGGCAGGGTTATTTTCAATCTGATAGGCAAGTTCTTTTCCAAGATAGCCTACACCCCCGACCAGGACAAGGTGGGGGGTTTTTTCACCATATTGTTCCACCAATTGCTGCCATGTCTGGTAGAGCACTTGTTGATTTTTTCTAGCTTCAATCGCAGAAACCATCAACACGAATCCGGCAGGCATTTCCTGCGTAAGTCCTTCAGGAAAAATAGCTTGCGGAGACTGGCTGAAATCATCACCAAGCCGAAACTGTGCCATTCGCGGTGGGGCAAGCTTCTGTTTTTCGAAGTAGTGTGCGAATTCCCGCAAATTGTGGTTTGAAGTGGTGATCAGTAAGTCAGTTTGCCTTGTTAGCTCATCAAACCATTCCGCAAATCGGAATGACTGTTCCTTGCTGCATAAATGGGGTGCGTTAATTGGGATAATATCGTGCACAAGTGCTGCGATTTGTACGCCAGTTTGTTTGAGGGTTCTCACTTCTGCGAATTTGATCAACTCATCCATGCCGCCTGTGAAAACAAGGTAATCCCCGCGCTGAAAAACGGCCCGAGAGCCTGAAGTCTGCCAGGATATTTTCCTGAATGCTTGTAATATCAGCCAGATTAATACCTTGGTAAACTTCCATGCTTCTCGAAACAAACCTTTCAAATGCCAGCCGAATTCCCAAAGATGAACAGATAAATCCCACAGTTTTTTCTGTAGCAGACTTTTTGATTGAGCAGCGAGTTCCGTTGTGGCTTTCTTTTTGTGGCCGGAAGATGCTTTTTGCGAGCGGGCAAGGAATTCTGAAATAAACTCTTGTGGAACTTCGTGAAAGTGACCTGTTTTTACTCGAAACTGACACAATTTTACCTGTTGTGGGTGGTTTTCCAGCAACTCTTTCAAAATGCAACTCACCACCCGTGGAATCCCACGTGGGTAGCCCTGATGACGAATGAGGTGATCAATATCGAACCAGACGGTCGTTTGATCCCTGGGAATTATCTCCATCCAGACTCCCGTAAGTTACGTTCTAATATTAAGTTACTTGGCTCGATGCGAAAACCAATACTGGCCTGGTAAATGACCTTCAAACAACCCTATACCGTTCACCAACTTAACATTGCAACACCATTTTTCACAAAATTAGCCATTTCAAGTGCGTATCAATGGGAAAATTCTGAGTTAGAATCGCTCGTTCATAGTCAATCGGATATATGCAAGATCGTTTATGTATCAGGTGATTCTGATTCAATTCTTGGCACGCTCGCCTGGCAACTTATGGGCGAAATCCTGATGGTCCATCTTCCGTTTGGAATAAAGCTACCACTTAGAAATGGGGTCATGGACACATTATTTTCATTTCTACCCCCACGTGCATGTCAGGCAGTTGTTCCACGTTCCCAATCGAAGTGGGGCAAAATATTAGAAAAAAATCATTTTTGGCAGATTGGCACAGTGGTACAATTGTGCTTGAATGGAACAGAACGGAATAAGTTAGAACATCTTCACGATATTGGACCGGTGTCGCTCCGACCGTTGTCCAGCTCAGAAGTCGATCTTTGGCTGGATCTGCTTTTGGAATGTCAATTACACAGTTCAGATTTTCCGGAATTGAACAAGCATCTTTCTCGTAAATCATTGCAGGATCTGTACTTAGGCAAAGGAATTCTTGGTCGTTGGCTGATTTTTTTTCACCAACAACCAGTGGGGGTTTTAGCGATTGCTGGCCCACAGTTAGAGTATCTTGGGGTGCTGCCAGAATATCGTGATCGGGGCATTGGTCAGACGATTATGAGAATAATTGTTGATGAACCACTGAATGTCAGCCAGTTATCAGTGGATGGCAGAAATTCTTCTGCCCGTCACATTTATGAGAAATTGGGCTGGGAGGAAATGCATGAACGGTGCGATGTATTTTACCGAGCCCATCCATTGGATTAATATGAAACTATTTTTTCTCTTCGAAGTCACCTGAGTATTTTTTACCTTCTATTGTAGCACTGATGGTGCCAGAGAATGCCTGTTCTTTGGCAAGTTCATCATGAGTTGCTTCAAAACGAGATGAGTTACCATCTTTCTCGCCTTCCAGCGGTGCTGCAGCCAACTTCAGCGTGAGCGGCGGAGTGGTCTTTAAGGTAACCGTAATTTCGTTGGCCTTAATTGGTTTGGGTGTTTTCACATCTTCGCCAAGTACGTAAACGGTCACCATTTTTTTGGCATGATCCGGAGAAAACTCAACGTGATATTCTTCTTCGCCCCATTCCGCGTAAACCCCACCATGTGGTCCACTTGCGGGATGTTCATGAGCATGACCATGTCCGGCAGCGGAATTTGAACCTGAGCTAGTTCCGGTTTTTTCGTCGCAACCACTTGCGAAATAGAGAGATCCAACAACAAGTAACAGTGCAATCTTCTTCATCAAACATCTCCGTAACAATTTAGACCAACTTTTCAACATCCGTGGCTTGGGTAGTAAGCATAGTAACACTTTTCCCACTGAATTTCCAGAATATCCCGGGATGGAGCAGGAATTCACAAAAGGTTGAAGTAATCAACCCTCCCGTTATCACTGTAGCAACAGGATATAAAATTTCTCGGCCTGGCAGATTGCCAGCAATCACAAGTGGCAACAAACCGATCCCTGCCGTCAATGATGTCATCAGCACAGGAGACAACCGTTCCATGCTCCCACGGACAATCATTTGTGGCGTAAATCCTTCACCTTCATGTTTCATCAGATGGATGTAGTGCGTGATCAGCAAAATACCATTGCGCATGGCTATTCCTCCAAGAGAAATGAACCCGACCCAGGCTGCAAGACTCGGTTTCTGACCTGTAATTAGCAGAGCGAGTACCCCGCCAATGAATGCAGTGGGGATCGCATTAAAAAGCTGTAATACAATTCTTATCGATGGAAATGCAATGAACAGAACTAGAAACATCCCTACCAACGAAGCGATACCCAGGAGAAGTATCTGTCTGGATGCGGCTCGTTGATTTTCAAATTGCCCCGCGTATTCCACATAGTATCCAGCCGGCATGTTGATTTTTGTAGCCACCGTACGCTGGATATCCTCAACAACTGCCTGGAGCGTGCGTTGCGTAGTATCTGCGTTGCACCTTACAACCATGCGACGTAGGGTATTATCTCTTTTTACTTGATTCGCACCGGAATCCCCACCGGTAGCGGGTGTGATATCAGCGATATCTTGCAGAAGTACTTCTCGATGGTGGTTTGGTATGTCGATTCGTAATCGACCAAATGAGCTGATGTCTTTGCGATGTTCTTCATGAAATCGCACAATGAGATCAAATCGTTTTTGGCCTTCAATCACCTGGCTGGCGCGTTTTCCTCGTAAAGCAATTTCCAGGTATTTCCCAATAGTTTCCTTATCAAGCCCATAAAACTGCAAGGCATCTGGTCGCAAGCGAATATGCACTTCATCTGTTCGTCGAATTGGCTCAACTGCCAGCGATTTAATTCCAGGAATCTCAGCGAGTTCTCGTTGAATGTCAGTTGCTTTTCGCAGTAACAGATCGAGATCATCTCCATAGATCTTGATTGCAATTTGCGCAGTTGTACCTGAAAGCATGTGACTGATCAAGTGTGCTAAAGGTTGTTCTGCTTCAATTCCAACTTCAGGGGCTACCTCTTTGACTTTCTCTGTTAACAGGTCAAGTAACTCCTGGCGAGGCATCGGGTTATCGGGATTCACCATTAACAGATATTCCGTCGCACTGGTAGGTTCCACGTGCTCATCCAGTTCTGCACGTCCAGTGCGTCTTAGGAATCCACGAATTGGAAAATCTGGATGCTCTGAATTTGCTTGAAGTTTGAGAAGATGTTCATCAATTGCAGAGCAAGTCTGGTTCGAAGCATCCAATGATGCACCTGGCGTTAATGAAATATTGAGTTGCACAGTACCTTCATCAAAGGCAGGAAGAAAATTGCTTTTCAGTTGGAACAACCGCAAGCCAAAATACCCTACCAGAATCCAGGTAAGCAGTAACAGCCAACCTGCATATTTCAAGCTGAATCGTACGAGCAGGGTAGCAACGAATTTCAGATTGCGAACAACCAGATTGTCTGCATGATGTGTTGTTTGAGAGCCTCCAGTTCTGACTAACAACCAATACGCCATTACTGGAGTTAACGTTAGTGAAACTAAGAGTGAAGATAAGATGGCAGTAACATAAGCGACAGCCAGGGGAGAAAAAAGTCTACCCTCCATGCCACTAAGAGCCAGCAATGGCAAAAATACCAATATAACCATCATTGTGCCAAAGACAATTGCTGATCTCACTTCCTTGCTGGCTTCAAAAACTACCAACAGACGTGATCTGGGCTTATCCAGCATTGAATTTTCATTCAATCGCCGATAAATATTTTCGACATCAACAATTGCATCATCAACCAATTCTCCCAGTGCTACTGCAATTCCACCCAAGGTCATTACATTAATGCTGAGATTGCTATCAAACAGTATTCCTGAAAAGTAAAAAATGATTGTTGTAATCACAAGAGACATAGGAATTGCTGTTAGCGAAATGATCGTTGTGCGCCAATTTAATAGAAACAGGAATAGAACAAGTGTAACTAACAATGCACCAATTATCAAAGCTTCTAAGACGTTAAAGATACCACGATCGATAAAATCCCGCATTTGATAAATATCTGTGTCAACCGTCAGATGTGGAGGCAGCGTTGTCTGGATTTGTTTGATTTCATTCAATGCTGCTTTAGTAATTTCTCGTGTGTCTGCCTGGGTTTGTCGTGTCAGACTTAACGATATTCCGGGAGTTCCATTGACCGATACATCTCCAACCTTGACAGGGATCCCTTCTTTGACAAATGCAATCTGTTCAATCAGAATCGATCGTTTTTCCGTCACTTTGACAGGGATTTTTCTGATGTTTTCAAGTACTTCTGGAGCGTTTTCTCCAAGCCTTCCCAGGATACGAACTGGCTGATCAGAGCCATTGAGATGAAGTAACCCGCCTGAAAAATTGGCATTATTCGATTCCAGTGCCTGTTGGACCTCACTCAGCGTTACTTCGTATTGATGTAATGCGTCTGGATCGAGTAGTACCTGATACTGCTTTCGACCACCCCCCATGGGGATCACTTGTGCCATTCCAGGTATTTTCTGCAATCGTGGGCGTACCTGCCAATCAACTAACGTGCGAATTTCCATTTCGGCTTTTTCAGTGCCAGAGAAATGAAACTGCATGGATTGCTTATTGAACACGACACGTCCGGTAAGTCGATCACCGCTGGCTGTTGGCAGCAAATCCACTTGAGCTGAAGGGATTTTTGTCCATTCGGCCAATTCTAGTTTATTGTGCGTATCCCAGCAAATAAAACTATTTGTTTCATTTAGAGATTTTTGTTCTTCAACAACCCATGAGGTACCTTCAACGGTAGAAAGTTTCCCACCACTTGGGCCAGCTCGTTCATGAATACCAAATATCATGAACTGACCCATCAACGAACTGGCAGGTGCAATATGAGGCTGAATCCTTTCAGGCAGATCTGCTATTGCAGTTGCAATTCGCTCCTGTACCACTTGGCGGGCTTGCATTGCCTGAGCATCCCACCCGAATTCGACAAAGATGACAGAAACTCCAGGCCCACTTTGACTTCGCACATCAACGACACCATTTCCACCTAAAATGGCAGATTCCAATGGAAAGGTGATTAATGTTTCTACTTCTTCCGTGGCATAGCCAGGGGCTTCTGTAATGATGGTTACACGTGGACGATCCAGGTTTGGAAATACATCGATTGGCATTTGTAATGCCTGAATGGTTCCCCAGACCATCGCAATTACTGCGATGATGACGACCATTGTTCGATGGTTCAGAGCCAGTCGGATAATTTGATTTAGCATAGGTGATTTACAGGTGATAGTAATGGATTTACAACAGAATTAATGATCGTGATCATGGTCGTGGCCATGATCATCACCTGCATTTCCAGCCTTCAATATGCGATTGAGTGCGGGTGCCTGATTCACTGCAATTGATTGGCCAACTCCCAGTGACCCATCAGCAACGATGACAGCATTATTGCTATCCTGAAGTTTTAGCTGTACTTCTACTCGCTGTAGCTTGGCGCCATTTTCCCGGAAAACGTAGGCATTAGCCCCTTCTCTGACTATGGCATCAATAGGAACCACAAATAACTCTTTCCCCAAAAATTCCACCGGGACATGCAGATGCACATGTTGTCCCGGGCGAAAACGCCAGGCCAATCGTTTTTTGCCGCTGACATCTTCACTGCGGGCTTCATTTTCTAACAGGAAATACGCCCCCACAGTTCGGCTATCGATTTCTACTTCATTGGAGTAATGGTGGAACCGAATTGCTGGATCATTTGGCCATGTTATGCCCATTGTGGGCTCATGAGTATCCAGCTCAATTTTTCCACCCATTGCTACAGCGTTTGCTAGCAGTAATTGTTCTGATGTAAAAAATCTGGCTTCAACAAACAATTGTTCGTGGTTGGAAAGGATGCAAAGTGGGTCGCCAGCAATCACATGCTGACCCACCTGAACTTTTAATTCCTGCACTTCATACTCACCTTTTGATCTCCCAGTGCTGGTGATTCCCATTTCATCATTTTCCAGTGGCGGGGCAGAAATTGTAATTGTTGTTAACAGATTCCCTTGTAACACTTGTTCTATCTGAGATTGGGTGAAGCCGAACAAGCCCAATTGTCGCCGATAAAGACCTATTTGTAGTTCCCATCGCTGAAGTTGCTTCTGCTGTTCAAATGCATCAAGCTGGGTTTTGGTGCCAAGCCGCACTCCATCCATGATTTTTTCCAGGTGCACCTTTGCCAATTCTTGCTCACGAATCGATTTCACTAATTCAACCTGTGTGCTTTGGGCAAATTCGCTGACGATCTGCAGTTCAAAAAGTGGCTGATCCGCCTCCACGACATCACCGGGTCTTGCGTAGATTTTGGACACGATGGCACTGACTTTTGTGCCCACGGTGCGATCTGTTTCGCCTGGTCGATCAACCAGAACGCCTGGTATGGAAACTTTTCGCCAATACGGTAAGTGGGACAATTCCTGAAACTTCAATTTCAGATTTTCTCGTGCCTGTGGTGTTAATTTTATCGTTTCCTCATCGGAATGTTCATCGTGGTCATCTTCGGCATGACCTTCCTCCGTGGTGTCAGATGGGAGTATCAAGGGTTGCCAGAGGCGATACGTAGCCCCAGCAGTAATTCCCAGGGCAATAAACAGAAGCCACCCAAACAATATGCGGGTGGGAATAAATGATAGTTTTTTCATAACTCGTAGCATCGAAGCAATCAGGACACAAGTGCAACCAAAAATTCAAACAGTTTAATGATAAAAAATTTGTTTGATTGTTAGATTGTTAATCGTGGTACTTGCTGTGATAGTGGGTTAGTTGCAGAAACCTGCGGTGAAATCGATAAATGGACAGTGATAGCCTTCAAGTGGGTACGCAAGTCCGCATCTGTTTGCACGATGAGCCCTGCGACTGGTGGGATCTGTGAAGAGTCTTCGTGCGTTAACCAGGGATCAGTGGCACCATCACAGCAAAGTTGTGAATGGTTATCATGCTGATCATCTTGGTAGTCATTGTGCGAAAATGGATCTGTTGGGGGAGTTTCTAACTCATTCTCTGGAAGTGCATGTGCATGGCCACAGGTACAGAACGACTGTGGTCCCGCACCTAAAAGCAAAGCCAAAAGCAGCACAAGAAAATTCAATCTCTACCCTCTTAAAGTATTATTGTTGGAATGCCAGTTGCTGTCAATCAAAATTCTTTGATAATCATTCTTGCATATATGCGATATTTGTGCGGTTTCCAGTTGATCTGAAGCTACTCTCTCGTCGGAACATGTTCAGGATGTTTGTCTCAAATAGAATGATTTCATGAACAATGCAGGTCTTGTTTTAATTTTATCGGTGCTGGGATTGATCTTTCTCGTCGCACGCTGGCGGGTATTTACCAAGGCTGGGCAATCGGGCTGGATGTCCATTATTCCTTACCTGGAACAGTGGATCGAATTATGAATCACAGGGCGTTCGGACTGGTGGGCATGGCTGGGCATTTTATTCCCACCCACAAGAATTGCAGATTGGATATTAAATTCCTTTCATCTTGCCCGCGCATTTGGCTACGGTTGGTATTTTGGCTTAGGATTATGTGTGCTGCCGTTTGTTTTCTTTCCGATACTGGCATTCAGTGCGGTGCGTTACCGTGGTCCTGATGGTGGGGGTGTCTGTTTGCGTGCTGATACCCCACCTTTTTTGCAAAAACCGGACACTCTGCATGATCGCGCACAGGAAACATTCCTCTAAAGCCTGAAAGCAAAAGCTCATGTGGCGAATTGAACTACCATTCAGCGATGCTCGACTCATGCTACTGCAGAGGTGGTCGCACTTAGGCAAATTTGCGGACTTTTTTCTTCTGCTTGGTCTGGCAAGCTTCACTTTGTGGATCGTTTTTCGACTTTATCGCCAGGAACTGACCACTATCAGCAAAGGATATGCCAGGATTCTGTTGGTGGTGCGATCTCTAATTATTCTGACGGTTGTGTTGTTGTTGTATTGGCGTCCGGTGATTGCTCACAGTCATTCGGAAGAAGTGCCCTCCCAACTTTTCGTGGCTGTTGATTTATCCGACAGCATGGGTGTTTTCGATCACCACCGATCTGATCTGGAAAAACTGGAATTAATCAAAGAGTTGTCGATATATCAGGGTAAAGTACCATCCAGCACGTTGGATAATTGGTTGCAAAGTGCGAAGCGAAGTGATTATCGTTTTACCGAAACTGCCGAATACCATCGATTATTAGAGGAATTTCATTTATTTGCGAGGAAGCACCTCGCCATGCGTGTTCTCGACCCACGTGGGAAGAATTTTCTGGGTCAGATGCAGGAAAAACACCAGATTCGGTTACATGGATTTTCGCAAGAATCGCACCCACTGTCCGTCACAGAGCCTGGTTCCAATCCGTTGATTTCCGAGTCTCCCACCGGCAATCGCTTTACCGATTTGAAAGTTCCGTTGCTGGATGCAATCCAACTGCGTACATCAACAGAAAAACTGGTCGGTGTGGTGATATTCAGTGACGGCCAGCACAACTGGGGTGTCTCACCACAATTACGAGTTCAGGAACTGGCTGATTTGGGCATTCCAGTTCATTTTGTGGTGTGTGGCCCCAAAGATCCACCGCCAGATTTAGCAATTATCGCAGCTCGAGCCAGCCCGCCCGCAGTTTTTCAGAATGCATATGCCACGGTAGAGTGCCGTTTGCTGATTAATAACATGCCACCGGGTACCATCCGGGTGTCACTGAATCTTCCCGACAAAAATGGCAAGCCCGTCTCACCGGTGGTGCAGGAATTCCCCCACGATGGGAATAATCAACAAAAAACAGTTCAGTTACTTGCGAAAATGGTTCAGTCTGGGAAAAATCAATTACAGTTGACTGCAGAGCACCTTCCAAATCAACCAACGGATCGTCGCAAAGATACCCAGCCTGCAAACAATCAACGCCCACTGACGATTCATGTGACAGCGGATAAAGCTAAAGTGCTCGTTGTCGACAGTGAGGTACGTTGGGAGTTTCACTACCTGCAAACTGCTTTGGAAAGAGATAGCACCATGGCAATGCAGCGAGTGGTATTTCTCCAACCTCGGCTGCAGGCAGGAGAATCCCCCACACGTGATGCTGGACTGCCGCAACTGAAGCTGCCCACAGATCCGGAGGCATTATTGGATTTTGACTGCATCATTCTGGGCGATTTGGGGCTAGACGAGCTCACATTGGAATATCGCCAGCGGCTGGAAAAATATGTGGCAGATCGTGGTGGGACACTAGTGCTGCTTGCTGGTAAACGGTCCATGCCCATGCAGATTTTTCAGGATCCAATCATTTCTAAATTGCTGCCGATCAGTCAGCCAATTGAAATCAGCAGTGAATCAGGACGAGCTTTCCGAATTACCGCAGAAGGAGAGGGGACTGGATTTTTGCGGATGTCTGAAAATGCGGGTGCCAGCTCCGAAATCTGGCAGCAACTCCCCCACCACTACTGGGCAGTAACTGGTATAGAAAAGCCCGGTTCGGTGGTGTTGGCGCGAAGTGTGGAAGCAGACCAACCGTTCGATGGAACAAAATCCGAATCGGGGGCACCAATTCTTGTCCGACAGCATTACGGTTTTGGCAGAGTGATCTATCTTGGAATCGATAGTACCTGGCGTTGGCGATTCAAACGAGGCGATGAATATAACCACCGTTTCTGGAGCCAACTGATTCGCTGGGCTGCAAGCGATCGGGCATTGATTACTGGCAACGATTTTGTTCGCTTTGGAACGCGGGAACCAAACTATCGCACAGACCAGGAAGTCGAATTCGTTGCTCGATTTACAGACAAAGCAACTACACTACCGCCAAATCAAGTGGTAGGGATACGGTTGCGGTTACAGAATGGAACTTCAGACCAGGTGGTCCGCACGATCCCACTTGTGCCACATCCGGTGATACCTAAAGAGTGGACCAGTTCCATCAAAGATCTGCCAGCAGGGAAATATATTGCAGAACTGGTGATTCCTGGGTACGAGCAGATGGTTCAAAGCACGAGTGGGGAAAAATTAAAATCTCCTTTTCTGGTACTCCCAACGGATACAGGCGAATTAGTCGATCTATCTGTAAATCGAAATTTCATGTTGGATATTGCCGATAAAACAGGTGGAAAAGTTGTTGAGATTGCAGAAGTAGATCAATTGTCAGAATTTTTGAAAGCACAGAAGGCGACTCGAACGTACATCACTGAAACTCATTTGGGACAATCATGGTGGTTGCTTTGTCTGGTAATTGGTTTCCTTACTGTTGAATGGATGATTCGAAAATTTGCCGGACTGGCTTAGCGCTGTTGGTTTCAGGGGATTGACTTTGTCAGAACAAACCGCGAAAACCACAGACATTTACGCACTAACTTCGTTGCGGGGCGTGGCTGCGCTTTGGGTTCTCCTGCACCACTTTTCACCTGACCTGTTCAATTTATTGCCTGCAATGCGGTGGTTTCAACCGATTTTAAAATTCGGCCACCTGGCAGTCCCGCTATTTTTTATTCTCAGTGGTTATGTACTTGGTATTCGGTATCTGGATCGATTTCAGACGATCCGGTTCAAAGAACTTCTACTTTTCTGGTGGTTGCGACTCGGGCGGATTTACCCGGTCCACCTGGCAGCGTTATTCTGTTGCCTTTTATTGGTAATCAGTAGTAAGCATCCTGTTGACCCACGGAATTCCTTAGATAGTTTTCTGGCGAATATTTTTCTGGTTCATGCCTGGGAGTATGAATTCACTACGCTTGCCTGGAATTATCCTTCCTGGTCGATCAGTTCGGAATGGTTTGCCTATCTGCTTTTTCCAACTTTGGCATGGAGTGTCTGTCGACTTTCAATCCGGACAACTTCAATCCTGTTTTTGCTGACAATTCCCTGTTCGGTGATGGTTTTCACGTTGGATTCGATCGTTTTTCGCGGTCTGGTTTACATTATCCCCACCTTTTTTGGTGGGGTGTTTCTTGCTCGTCTGCACGCAAGATGGCAAAAAACGATTCGGTTTCGGCTGACCGATTTCCTGGTGATTTTGGGGATCGTCCTGCCGTATCTGGTAACAAACGAAAAAATTGTTCATGCCTGTTATCTTGTGCTGTTTTTTCTGCTGGTGTTGCTGTTTGCATTGGCTGGAAACACGGCGACGTGGATCTGGAAAAGCAGGGCACTGGTGTTTCTTGGGAACATCAGTTATTCGCTGTATATGACCCACGCCCTGGTACTGATGGTGCTTGGTGGGGTCATTCCTTTTGGTGCGATGCCTGAATATCCTTTGATCACCAGAATATTGACCACGCTCGGATGCCTGATAGCAATGTTTGCCGCTGCGATAGTGATGTATTACTTTGTCGAAAAACCGTGGCGTACAGCATCCCGCCGTGCTTCCCGTTCTATCCGCCCACAGACGCAAAGCGGTCCTTGAGGCAGTGAACTACCAGAAACCGGGCACCGAAACATACAATATGGATAGCCACGGAAATGCAGGTCCAGAACAATGCGAGGTGGGGGTAATTCGATATGGCAACACTGATCCAGGCAGTACGACTTGCCTTGCATTACGGCGAAACCAATTTAGGGATCACCGATATTTTTGGCGAAGATGTTGGCCCACCATTAGGTGGTGTGTTTACCGCGACACAGGGGCTGAAAACAGCATGGAATTCCCCACTCGATGAGCGTGGCATTGTTGGCACCGCGATGGGCATTGCTTACGCTGGCGGCAAGCCAGTTTTCGAGATTCAATTCTGCGATTATGCCTTTAATATCATTGATTTATTAAAAATTGCAGGCAACCAGCGCTGGGGCAGTGCGGGCGCCTTTGAAATGCCAATCGTGATGATGACACCCACCGGTTCTGGCATTCGTGGCAGTATCTACCACTCCCATTCCTTTGAAAGTTGGGCTGCACGATTGGCTGGCTGGAAAGTGGTGATGCCCAGCAATGCCCTGGATGCTTATGGCTTGATGCTATCTGCAATCATTGATCCCAATCCGGTGATGGTATTATTGCCAAAGGCGCTGTTACGTGTGCGTGGGGATCAACTGATCCCGGGTGAACCAGCAGATGCTGCTGAATTAAGCAAAAAAATCGATGCACCACTTGGGGATCGGACACAATGGCAACCTGATTGGCCGCCAGTGGAAAGGTATACTGTGCCCCTGGGATCCGCTACTGTGGTGCGTGAAGGAAACGATGCAACAGTGGTTAGTTATGGCCGAACTCTCCCCTTGTGTGTGCAGGCGGCTGATCAATTAAAGAGTCAGGGAGTGCAATACGATGTAATCGATTTGCGCAGTATCTTCCCGTACGATTGGCCCACTGTTGCCAAAAGCATTCAAAAAACAGGCCGGGTGCTGTTTGTGAATGAAGACACTGATGTGGCCAACTTCGGCGAACATCTGTTGCGACGCACAGTTGAAGAGCTTTTTTATGAATTACTGGCCCGCCCACGGATTCTGCAGGGCAAACACCTGCCGGGGATAGGCTTAAATCAAACTTACGAAACAAACACAGTGCCACAGTTCAACCATATTCTGACTCAGATGATTGAACTTGCCAACGAACCTGTTTAACCACCTCATTCACGTGGGAGAGTACGATGGATTTTCAGTTGCCCGAACTTGGCGAAGGTGTCTACGAGGCAGATCTTGTTCAGTGGATGGTGGCACCAGGCGACACAATCCGGCGTGGGGATACCTTGCTGGAAGTGATGACCGACAAAGCCACGATGGAAGTGCCTTCGCCTTTTGCAGGCACCATCAGTCAAATCCTGCGGGAGCCTGGTTCGAAGGTCAAGGTGGGGGAAACGATTCTTTCGTATGACCCCACTTCCAAAGGAAACAACGCTCAGTCACAGAAAGGTGAGCTTGGTTCCCGTGCAGGTAATGCACAAGAATTAGGCGCAAGGTCTTCGAAGACGACGGCCAAGCCGCCCGTTACGGGTGTTTCGACGGTACTAACAACTAGAGAACTCCCAGTCGCTGCCCCATCTGTACGCTATCTTGCGCGAAAATTAGGCATTGATCTGGCAACTGTGCCTGGCAGTGGGCCTGCAGGCAGAATTTTGCTGGAAGATCTGGCACCCTACTTGGAAAAGTCAGCAAGCAAATCCAGTAGCACCGCCGATCGACCCAGGAAAACGATTCCTGTCCATGATTTTGGTGTAGCTGGCACACGAGCGAAAATGCCCCCAATGCGGAAAACAATTGCGAAGCACCTCAGTGAATCGCAGCAACGCATCCCGTTCTATGCCTACATTGACGAGTGCGATATTACCCAGCTTGTGCAGATTCGCCATTCCCTCAAGCAGTCCTCCGCACGGATGGGAATCAAGCTCACTTATTTGCCGTTCATGGTGCGTGCGGTGGCGTTGGCATTACGCGATCTGCCAATCGTCAACAGCTCAATCGATGATGAAAAGCAGGAAATCGTCTACCACGCAGAACGCAACGTGGGGATTGCAGTTGCCACACCCAATGGGCTGATGGTGCCCGTCATTCGCACTGCAGACCATCTGGATCTGTTTGCTATCGCCAGAGAAATTGAACGATTGGCGATGGCTTGTCGCACCGGCCAGGTGAAAAGAGAAGAATTGCTCGGCGGAACATTCACGATCACATCGATTGGCAATATCGGTGGGTTGATTTCAACGCCAATCATCAATTATCCCGAAGCAGGTATTATGGGGATTGGTAAAACGGTTCGACGACCTGTTTACAACGAAAGGAACGAAATCCAGCCTGCCGATCTGGTTTATTTATCGTTTACGTTCGACCACCGCCTGATTGATGGTGCGGTGGGGGCAATGTTTGGCAATCATGTGAAAAATGCATTAGAAAACCCGGCCACCCTGCTGCTGCCACCTACCGTGAAAGCGACAAAGTAACCCGGTGTGCTAATCACAGTGGGTTCTGATTTCAGAAAGTACTTCCGACATCGGAATTCTTCGCTGTTGGGTCGTATCCCGTTCCCGAATGGTCACCGTATCATCGGCAATGGTGTCCCCGTCGATAGTAATACAGAACGGGGTCCCAATTTCATCCTGTCGTCGATAACGTCGACCCACGGCACCACCGTCATCATATTCCACTACGTAATGTTTTTTCAATTCACGATAGAGTGCCATCGCTTTTTCTGGCATACCATCTTTTTTCACCAATGGCAGGATCGCAGCTTTCACTGGTGCCAGCCTTGGGTGAAATTTCATCAATAATCGTTCTTCCAGATTTCCTTTGGCATCGGGCACTTTATCTTCGGTATAGGCTTCGCAAATGACTGCAAGTGTGAAGCGATCGGCACCCGCCGATGGTTCAATCACGTGGGGAATAAACTGATACTGTTCAATCGCTTCCGGCGCGGGGTTCAATTTTAGCCATTCTTTAAACGAGTTTGTCGTTCTGGTGTGGGCATTGGCAGTCCAGGCATCCTCGTCGAAATAGGTCAGGTCCTTGGAACTGTGCTTCATATGTTGCGTCAGGTCGTACGCACCACGGTGGGCCACCCCTTCCAGTTCCTGTGTATCAGGTGAAAATGGAAATAGATATTCGATATCGGTGGTGCCAATCGAGTAAAACGCCAGTTCATCTTTGTCCTGCTGGCGGGGACGTAAACGTTCTGACCGGATACCTAGCGAACTATACCAGTTTTTGCGAACATTGCACCAATATTCATACCATTTCATCGAATCTGCTGGCTTGCAGAAGAATTCAATTTCCATCTGCTCGAATTCCCGGCTGCGAAACGTGTAGTTGCGTGGGTTGATTTCGTTTCGGAACGCTTTCCCTATCTGGGCAATTCCAAAAGGTAATTTGACCCGCGAACTATCCAGCACATTCCGGAAATTGGCAAAGATCCCCTGGGCGGTTTCTGGTCGAAGATAAGCAATATTGGCATCGTCCTGAATTGCACCCACGTAAGTCTGGAACATCAGATTGAACGCACGTGGGGTGGTCAGCGTGCCTGGTTCATCAACGTCGGGCCCCACAATTGCACTCATATCCTGTACGGGACCGATTTTTTGTAACAATTCTGTAACAACAGGTTCGGCGGGTTTCTGGCCAGCACTGCGGGTGGCTTTATCCAGTTTTTTCGTGGCTGCTTTCTGGGCGGCTTCATCACCTTTTGCAAATGCAAAAGATAAAGGAATCCCACCCGAAACCACATTGAGTTGGTCTGCACGGTAGCGTTTTTTAGAAACTTTGCAATCGACCATGGGATCTGAAAATCCACCCACGTGGCCGCTGGCTTCCCACACTTTGGGATTCATCACGATGGAACAATCCAGGCCCACCATGCTGATCTCTTCCCCGTCAGGACCTGGTGGGGGATTCTGAACCATATCCTGCCACCAGCACCGCTTGATATTTTTTTTCAGTTCGACGCCGAGTGGGCCATAATCCCAGAAACCGTTGATCCCACCGTAAATCTCACTGGATTGAAAAATGAAACCCCGCCTGCGGCACAAGGAAACAATCTTATCCATGTCCAATTTGTCTGATGCCATGCTACTTCCTGATCCATTCGAGTAATGTTGATCAGGATACAGAGCAATTCCCCACGTGGGAGGTTATCCGGAACGATACATGGCTAACAAGATGCAAAAAAACACAAAAACGAGCCAACCGGCGACCAAAATCCGTTGGATGTGGGTCCGCACGAATATTAATAGTCTGATATATAACCCGGTGTTGGTTTTCTCATGAAGCCTTAATTTTTCCTGTTTGAACTGGTTTTCAAGCCAATAGTACGCACCATGATAGTCCACGATCAGCGATTCTAACTGCTTATCCTGAAATGACTTAATTACTTCCAGCGGATTTGTCTGTGCGGCAAGCCCCAGCACAATTCTCCCCAGGTTTGTGGGAAGTAATTCGAACAACCTATCCCGATTGGCAGAAATCGACTCGAGTGCAGCAGCGAATGAGATCGTTTTACCAGGTGATTCTAAGTTAATGCTTGTCTGAACGTTAAAATGATCCCACAATCGGTTCCAGAGTTGCAATGCCCGCCGTAGTGCTACTTTGCGCCTGTACCGATGATTAGTTCTTGTTTCAGTAATCCGCTTCTGTTTGCGGGTGGACTTAAATACTTGTACGGTGGGTGCTTTCTTTGGCTGTTCACTGGTTTTCGGCTGGTCGGAGATTCTGACAGCAGGTTCCAGTGGAATCAGAATATCATCTGCTTTCGAAAATGGAGGCAAATCTAAAATCGAATCTTCATCGTCCTGTTCTACTTCCCAGTTTTCTTCAACCAACACCACTTCGCTGTCTGTAGGAGTATCCAGTGCTGGAATTTGCGGCAAATCGGCTATCGATTGGTACGGGATCGCCTCAACTATAATTTTCAGACCAATTTTCGCATGATAATCGTCCCGTTTACTGGGATCTGTCAGACAGTCGATCGCAGTTGCTAACAGATTCATTCCGGAAGTGGCCATTTCCGGGTGCGTCAACTGAAACTGACGCAGTTTTTCCATGAAATGTAAGACGCGATCTTCAATCGCTTGTAAGTCTGGCTCTCCTACCTGAAGGCCAAGTAGGCGATAGTAGTTGGGTTCCCACTCTTCCGGCGGGATGCCAAATACTTGTGGCAAGGAAATACTGGCCATTTCAGGGTTTCTGTGCCGCTTGAGACGATTGAAACAATGTGTGCCAATACCGTATAAACAGGGGCGTTAATAAATAACCTGTTATGATTCCCAGATAATCCAGAAAAACATCGCGTACTGAACCTGTTCGCCCGGTAAATTGCTGGAAGTATTCTGTTACTGCACCATGACAGCACAGAAACAATAGGAGAAGTAGCTGGGATTTGTTTGGTGTAAATAGTGTCAAGCCAAGAATGGTCAACACGAGATATGCGCAAACATGGACCAGTTTACTGAAATAAAAGCGTGCATCCGGTGTCCAATCCCACCCCTGGGATTGCCTGGTTGGGATTGTGCTCAGCAGGGCAACAGTCCACAAAATTATCAGGATGAAGTAAGCAGATGCGTGCCAGCGATACGGAATGAATAAGATGGTTCGTTTCACGAGGCAGTAATCCGAACGTCTTTCAATTTCTTTCGGACAAATGTTGCTCGTTCAAAATTGCGGGCTTCCCCTTCCAGCAACGACCCACGGAGCTTTTGTAAATGGGCCGATTGAGTTTGTTGAAAAATAAGGTTAATGTTGCCTACCGAAAAATCGCTGATTAACTGCAATTGCACACCAAGCCGCACCGCAGAAAGCAATTCCAGAGTTTCCTGAGATTCCATCATGGTAGCTGATTGCAGGGTTCCCAACGCGCGAGCAATCTTGTCGATCAGCATTTGCCTTGCTTCACGAACCAGCGTGTTCCGTGCCATCCGTTCGTACTTGATTACTTCGAAAATTACCGTGCGGATGTCGTTCAGGCAGGCCAGCTCACTCACGCCCAGGGTAACCTGGTTCGAAATCTGAAAAAGATCCCCCAGGGCATGGCTCCCCTCTCCGTATAAGCCACGTACTACCAGATTAATGCGTTGCAGTGCCTTGAAGGCCATTTCAATCTGCTTGGTCATCGTCAGAGCTGGAAGGTGCAGCATGACGCTCGCACGCATTCCCGTACCCACATTGGTGGGGCAGGCTGTCAGGTAGCCAAATTCTTCAGAAAAGGCATACTCAATCCGTGATTCAATTTCATCATCCAGCCGATCGATCTGATTCCATGCAGTTTCCAGATCGAAGCCACTGCGAATCGACTGAATCCGCAATTGATCTTCTTCGTTGATCATCAAGCTGATCGATTCCCGATCATCAAATGCCACCCCACGTGGGCCTTCGATGACATTCGCTAATTCCCGACTGATCAGTTGTCGCTCCACCAGTAATTGGCGGTCAAGCTCATCCAGCAAATGCACTGGCACATAATGCAGCGGAAAATCACTACCCAGGTTGGCAATCAGATTCGTAATCCTGGTTTCTACCTCGGCTTTCTGAGTAGTGTTCAGGCGAGTAATAAAAGGCAAGCCTGCGATGTTACGTGCGAGCCGAATTCGTGTCGATATCACCACATCGGCGTCCGCACCAGTGCCACGGAGCCATTCACCCAAACGGCTCGGAAGTTCATTCAGAATCATGGTGTCCCTCAATCGCACGTAATTGATCTCGAATCACAGCGGCATCTTCATAGCGTTCTTCACGCACAGCTGTCACCAACTGTGCCTTTAATTCCGCGCGTTTCGAATGAAGCAGGCGTGCCTGTTGGCGTTTGGGGATTTTACCAATGTGCTGTTTGGCATTATTATGAATTTTTTCTAATAATGGGAAAATAAGTGGGCGAAAATAGTCGTAGTCATTCGGGCAGCCAAATCTGCCGGTGGTTCGAAAATCGTGAAAATCGATCCCACAATCGGGGCAGGATTCAGCAGCAGCCAGCGGTTGTGCAATGCTGGGTGAAGTTCCAAACAAAAAGTTCACCAAACCAGGCACTTGCAGCACATCGGGAGTCTGATCATTTAACAATTTTTTTTTCCGGGCACAGGCATCGCACAAATGAACTTCGTGCTTTACTTTTTTCACGATTTCCGTGATTAAGACGGTGGCATTGTTCGAGCAATAATCGCACTTCATGACAAAAAAGTCCAGGATCGGGGTTACTCGGTTTCAATGGCACGAATCTGATCGCGTAATTTGGCCGCCGTTTCATACGCTTCATCACTGACTGCAACTTGCAATTCTCGTTTTAATCGATCAAGCTGGTTGCGTTTATTCACAATATTCGGTAAACGACGCGGTTTTTTCCCCACGTGTCTGGGAATGGCTGCCACATGGATGCTTTCCAGTAGTGGCAGCAGTTCTTCCCGAAATACCTGGTAGTCATGTGGGCACCCAAGTCGACCAGTGTTACGAAATTCAAGAAACGTCATACCGCAGGTCGAACAGTGGGCATCCGATTCTTCCATGGGATCACGCGACTCTGAAAATTGCGATGTCTTTAACAAATAGGTGTCTGCGCACTCGGGGCATAAGTGAATATCGTAATATTCGCCACCCCCACTAGGGATTTCCGTGATGTGCATTTTCGCTATTTTGGTGCAGTACTTGCACTTTAACATGGTCGTTACTCCCACCTCTTCACTTTATTCTAATGCCCCAGCGCGGCGTTGTACAACTCATTGAAAAATTGATGCTGTGGATTTATAACACGGTTTGTATGTAACTGATTTGTTATATAATTCGTTTCGCCGAACCTTTCTGCAATTATCTTCATCTCACACATTATTAATGGTGCGTTGCAATAATAACAGATGTACTGATTCCATAGGAGTTTTCTGATGTTTCCTGGTATGATGGGGATGGTGCTTGCTACCAGCATTGCCCTGTTTGTCGCTGTTCGTTTTTTACGTAACCGCAGGCTGAAAAAGCACTTGCGTCGTTTACAGCAGATGCCGATTGAATTCTGGATTCGCTGAGAATCGTCCCCTGTAAGGTATTCTGGCTTAAAATTTTAGTTGCATAATTGCCCTGATGTGTGATAGTGTTCATCAACTATCATACCATCCGCAGGGTTCCATGTTGTTGAATTCCGCCAATTCCATGTTGTCTATCCCACCTGACCGTCGCAGTTTTGTCCGTGCAGGCATCCTTGGTACTTGTGGTCTGAGTCTCGCAGAATTGTTGCAGTTTCGGGCACAGGCAGCTCCCACATCGCCCAAAAAGCACAATTCAGTCATCATCCTCTGGATGCGAGGTGGGCCAAGCCACATTGACATGTGGGACCCCAAACCAGACGCACCCGAAGATTATCGCGGTGAGTTTGGTGTTACCAGCACCAGTGTACCCGGGGTCCAATTGTGCGATCTATTGCCCCGATCTGCAAAAATGATGTCGAAGTGGGCCATCATCCGCAGTCTCTACCATAAAGACGCGGGGCATTCAGCGGCAGATCAAATCTGCTTCACCGGATATCCACCCGGACCAAATGCCGACGAAAATGTTCACCCCAGCATCGGTTCGATCGTTTCGCGACAGTTGGGCGAGAGGGATGCCACACTGCCTTCCTATGTTATGATCCCACGGATGGTGCCAGGAACCAGCTCTGCCTATCTGGGAGTTGCCCATAAACCGTTTGAAACCCGTGCTGACCCAGCTAATCCTGGAAAATTCGAAATCCCCAACTTTTCACTGCCAGCAGGATTGACGCTCGAACACTTGGGTGACCGTAAGTATCTTCTCGGTTCTTTTGATCAAATCCAGCGCAACATGGATCAATCGGGGCAGTGGGCAGCTCAGGACCGTTACCACCGACAAGCATGGGAAATCCTTGGCTCTAATACTGCTCGCGATGCGTTTGACCTGGATCAGGAGCCTCCAGCTGTGCGTGAAAAATACGGCTGGCTACCTGCTTTTGACCCCAAAGCAAGCGATCGGTGCGGTTGTCCTGCCTGGAGCCAGCGAATTCTGCTGGCCCGCAGGTTAGTTGAGGCGGGAATTCCGTTGGTTACCGTTGATCTTCGCTGGTGGGATACCCACGTCAAGGGCTTTGAATCGCTCAAATTGGGCTTTCTGGAGCGGTGGGATATCGCATTCACCGCATTGATGGACGATTTGGAAGCTCGCGGATTGCTGGACCGCACCATGGTGCTGGCGTGGGGCGAATTTGGCCGCACCCCACGAGTGAACGCGAATGCTGGCCGTGACCATTATCCGAATGTCTTCAGTGCTGCGATTGCTGGTGGCGGCATTAAGGGGGGGAATGTCATTGGTGCATCGGATGCGAAAGGAGCTTTCCCAAAGTTAATGCCTGTGACACCCCAGGACGTGCTTGCGACAGTGTATCAGCACTTGGGGATCGATACCCATGCAGAATACATGAACAACGGACGTCCAGTTCCAGTGTTACCTTACGGGAAGCCCATTGAAGCACTGTTTTAATCGGGTTTTCATTTTTTGAAGCCATTGAGTGAAGCAATAATGGAGCTTTCCAGATCAGAACAGCGTAATTTTGGGCAAAAATCCTGAATTTGTGCTCAATTTTCTCATGACTCTATAGCCACCTGTGGTAGCTGGAATTATAAATACTGTTTATGGATTTGCTTAAATTTTGATTGATTTTTCAGCATCGATTGCTGTTGATGGGGTATGCAATGAGCAAGCAGTGTGCCTTTACCGGAAGAAAGGTATCGTTCGGTAACCAGAAGACTTATCGTGGTAAAGCGAAATATTTAGGCGGGGTTGGTAAGAAAATTACCGGTACTTCCCGCCGTAAATTCAAGCCTAATCTTCAGCGCGTCCGTGCGGTGATCGATGGCAAAGTTGTTCGCGTGTGGGTGTCTGCCAATGCCATTCGCAGTGGTCTGGTTGTGAAGCCAGTCAAACGGAAACCATTCAGCGCTGCCCAGGTTTGATCATTTTTCCGATCTTCAGGTAATTTCAAATGCAAATCGACGATGTCCGAAAAATCGCCAATCTCGCCAGACTGGAGTTATCGGAACAGGATCTTGCCGTTATGGCAGAACAACTGACGTCGATTCTGGATTATGTTCAACAGTTGGATCAGCTTGATACGTCGAATGTTGAACCATTGGCCCACCCACTGCCAATTGCCAATATCTTCCGCGAAGATGAACCTGCGGGTTCAATTCCAGTAGAAGAGGCGTTGATGAATTCTCCCGCACGTACTGGTGACTTTTTTTCTGTACCGAGTGTATTTGATAACGCGGGTGATTCTGGTCACTAATTTCGTTTGTCTGTTTTTATCATGCCAAGATAACTGTGGTATCGCCGCGCACTGATGAGTCGGCGTTCTACGGCCTGCTTTACGGCACATTTCGATTCGTGAGTGTGGGAGCAATCCGGGTACGCACACATCGTGATAAACGGACGAAATTCCACAAAATACATCTCCACTTCTTCAGGAATGGTATCCCACAATTCCAATTGCCGGACACCTGGGGTATCCACTAGGTACCCGCCACCTTCCAGCCGAATCAGTTCTGCTGTTGTCGTGGTATGGCGACCTTTGTTGTTGACTTCACTGACATTGCGCACCCGCAGGCTGAGGCCCGGTTGTACCGCATTCAACAGCGAGGATTTGCCCACACCGCTTTGGCCCGAAAAGACACTGGCTTTTCCTGCAAGTAATTCACGTAAGTTGCTGATACCGTAACCACTTGAAGCAGAAGTTAGCAGCGTGGGAATGCCAATCTGGTTGTAATACCCGATCAATGGTTGCAAATTCCCGTGTTCTACCAGATCTGCTTTGTTTAAACAGATAATCGGCTTAAGATCCCCCTTCATTGCCACAGCAATATAGCGATCAATCAGGTGGGGCTTTAATTCTGGTTCCACCAGCGAAACAACGATCACCACCTGATCAACATTCGCCACCAGAACATGTTCTTTTTTTCGAGATGCACGCGTCAGATTACCGTGTCGAGGCTCGACACGCATAATCATCCCTTCAAAATTGGCTTCCGGTTTGAACCAAACCAGATCACCCGTGGTGACCACGCTGCGTTCCGAAGTGTGAAGATTTTTTAATAATCGCCGAATCGCACACTTGTATTGTTCACCAGAGGCCGTTTCTACGACATTGTGAAGGCCAAGCACCTTAATCACTCGCCCGAAGAGTAGGTCAGTTGTAGTCACACTTGGCATCTGATCAGTGGGAGAGTTGCCAGGTTCTGCTGGGGCATCATCGGTTATGATTGTTCTGGCACGGGAAAGATCGCCACGGGCACGTACTCGTTCATCTCCCAATGTCGCCTGTTCTTCGTAGCCATGTTCGCGGAATTCGCTTGTCCAGGTATTGCTGCGTGGGGGCTTCGACCTGTTTTTGCGGAATTCAACTCGAACTTTCTTTTTTGCCATTATTCCTTGACCTGATAGTTCCTGTTGTTTTCTAAGCGGGCATTTGCACGGTTCAGAATCGTGCCACCAGCACCTTCATGCCGATTGTTTCGAATCAGATTGTTGCTGGATGGATCTCCGGTGATTGTGATCCCACTACCACTTGTGATATTGTCGATAACGGTCACATTCCTGCATTCATGTTTTTTCGTATCACGTTGTTTGTTTGCGACCACGTAGATTGCACTAATGCCGCCAGCGGTGCGGATCTGATTTCCACGAATTTCCAGACCGTTAATCCCACCTGTGTGGTAAATCGAAATATAGGTATTCCCACGATTATTCAGTAATTTGCTATCCAGTACAGTGGAATTCACATGGTCCTCGTGCATCAACCCTTCACCGTCATTAATGTAATACTTGCGATCATAACAGAGGTTGCGGTACACTTCGTAGTCGTTGTTTTCCACCACCCATCGATAGCCACGCATCTGCACGGCCCGGTTATCGTTGGTGGATGCTCCGGTCGTCAGTTGTATTCCAGTGTTCGTAGGCCGCCAGACATCTTTTTGAAAACGAATTGTATTGTGGGAGCAGATCGTTCCATCCCCAGTGAATGAAATCGCACATCTACCTGTGGCGAAGATAAAGTTATTACGGATGATGATCCCTTTTCGAAAACCATGTGGTTGTGCTGTTGGGCTTCCATCGGGATATTGCCCACCAGCAGCACCTAAGCCATAATCGTTGCAGTAAATGCCAGGTCTGTTGTCGTAATCAAATTCGACACCTTCTTCCACCGTTGTTTTTTCTTTGGTCTTTCCACCTCGCACCAGCACATAATTTTTCTGTAGAAAATTGTCCTGACCCGACTTGGGGATACGATTATTCGCAACAAGGGAGTTTTCCTGCACATTGACCCGAATCGCAGGGGTGTGCCTCTGGGTAAAAATCTGCCAGGGTTGTTGCCCCACATCGCGATTCGGTACTGCGGGATCAGCAGTCGCCGTGTTTCGAAGTTCACACCCAAATACCAGGCGATTTTTTCCTGCTTTGTATTCTGGACCACTCTCAAAATCAATGTGGGCTCGATTCAAACAGATCGAAACGATCCCACAGTTACTCGCGGTGGCAGGATCTGCCAAAGAAATCGCTTTGAAAGCTGTTTCGCGAGAAGTTCCGTTTCCTTCTGCCGAAAATCGAAATTTCGGAAATTCAAATCGTGTTTTTGGAGTAAATCGATCCTCTTTCGGATCAGAACTGTCGCCAGGATCGCCACGCAGGATAATGCCATCTTCCAAAAATATTGAATCACTAAATTCGTAGGTTCCAGCAGGAAAATAAATGATTCCCCCACCTTTTTTTGCCAGCAATGCTTGCGAAGATTTCAATTTTTCATCCCAATTCCTGCCAGTAGCCTTATCAATGGATATGACAGTTTTCCAAGGCAACTGGTTCACCCATTTGACCTGCAATTCCACTGCGGGATTGCCTTCCGATGATTGGGCACAAATAACCGTGGGCAGTAGAAAAATGATTGCGGAGAGGAATCGCATCATCAACTCCCAAAATTTTGCTGGATAAATTGGAATTTTCACAGTACTGTATGTTAACCTATCAAAATTTCGCCTTAGAAATCGAACCAGGCAATCGAAACGGTGGTGTTCATGGTGCGTCTCATATCGTTTTCATTTTTTCTGTTAACTCCCTGTTTCATCTTCGCCCAGGCTCCAGAATTGCCACCAAGAGTGATGATTCCTGGGGATTCGTTGAAAATTAGCGCTGGTATGCCCCTTAGTGACCGCACCCTGGTGCTGCAACCAAAACGATTGCCAACCGGGCGTTCCTGGACGTGGGAAACAAAATACCACCGCTGGGCAGTACTGTGTCTGGCAGTATCTCCTGATGGAAAAATCGTTGCTACAGGTGGCTACGACGGCATGATCCGGCTGTGGGAGCGCGATACGGGCAAATTTGTCAAAATTCTGGTTGGCCACAACAGCTATGTGCGGGATCTAGCCTGGTCGCCAGATGGACAAACTCTGGCCTCGGCGGGTACACACGATGGCACTGCCCGCTTATGGGATCGGGAAACTGGTCTTCCACTAAAGATTTTACGGAAACACAAAGGTTATGTGACCCACGTTACCTGGCATCCTGAAGGCAAAATGCTCGTGACAGGTGGTGGTTCCAGCGGATTCATCACTTATTGGGACCTGATGAAAGGCGAACAGATTCGCACCGATGAATTGGGAACCGATTATAGCGATCCCATTTATTCGCCTGATGGCAAAGTGCTGATGATTCCCTGTCCGGGTGGGGTAGCACTATTTGACGCAACGACCGGCAAAAATTTTCAAACCCTGGAAATTGAGGCGGTAGCTGGCAGGGCGATTGCATTGTCTCCCGATGGCAAAAAATTTGCTGTGGGTGGCACCAAAAGCATCTCGATTTTCCAAATTCCTGAAATTAGTACCGAAGCCCAATATGTGGAAATGCAAAAGTTGCCCGCCGCCGCAGAGTGCCTGGTCTGGTTAAAAAATGGTGATTTGATCACTTCTGACATCACGACCGTACAACTGTGGAAAGGTGATGAAAAATTTGTGAAAGGAGCCAACTTCCCAGCCACGGTTTACGCCATGGAGCATGTGCGTGGTACGGATGAGTGGGTTGCCGGTAACTATACCAATTTTTCCCCCGCTACCGGAGCCGTAACTGCACTGGCAACGTCGCACCCCGTGGGTAGTACTCCAAAGGCCTCGTGGAAGCCGGGGTTCCCCATCATTAGTGATCTGGGCACCAATACTCCAAAATTGTGTGATCCGATGACTGGTAAAACTCTTTTTGAATTGCCTGGACACACCGCTGCCGTGACTTGTGTTGATTGGCACATGCCCACCAAAACGCTGGTAACTGGCTCGAATGACAAAACCGCCCGTGTATGGGATTACCAGAAAGGCACAGAGTTGTTGGTGCTGAAAGATCATTCAGATCGCGTCACTTCAGTGGCATTTTCGCCAGATGGCCGCATTGCTACTGGAAGTGCAGACCGACAGGTGCGAATTTACCCTGCAAAAAAATCAACCCCCACAGTTCTCACAGGTCACATTCAGCCCATCACCGCTCTGGCTTGGGGTAAAGGCGGTATTCTTGCCAGTGGTGGTTCCAGTGGGAATGTGCTGATCTGGAATGTAGCGGCAGGAAAATCCCTGAAAACTCTGGAAGCAATGAATGGAATAAATTCGATGGAATTCGCCGCAAATGGAATGCTGGCAACAGGTTGCGACGATTTTCGTCTGCGGTTGTGGAACATCCCACGTGGGGCAATTGAAAAGAGCCTCGATGATGGGGGCCGACCACCCGCTGTGAATGCTGTGGCCTTCAATCCAACAGGGACACAGATTGCAGCAGGCCGGGCGAAGCATCGCCTGAATGTTTGGGATGTACAGGGTGCCCGACTTGCCATAGATCTGCCCACGAATGCCCCAATTCAGGATGTCGCCTGGTCAGTGGATGGGAAAACGATCATTTCCTCATGTCTGGACCGTTCAATTCGTGTCTGGACCACTGCACCAGTAGCGGGCTTGCAAACTACCATTGTGGTAGAAAAAAACCAACTTTTGATAGTGAGTACCACGGGCGATTACCGTGTATCTGATCTGGATGATTCAGAATTAATGGCTGTCGTTTTGACGGATCAGGGAATGGAAACTCTTACTCCAAAAGAGTTTGCGTTGAAATATCGTTTGCGGAATACACCCACACTCGTGAAAGTGCCCCTGCGCTAGTTTTCTCATCTTTTCTCATTTTCTTTTCGAAGTGCCCACCTTTTTGGATTCAGTCTACCCACATGGTAAAATGAGAATGTGACACTTTTGAGAGTAGCTTTTCATGAAAATTGCCATCTCATTGGCCTTATTTCTCTGTACCGCCTTTGGTTACAGCCAGGACAAAGCCTCATCCACTCTGGAAGAGGCTCGCACCCGCTGGCTGCGTGGCAATTATGCGGAAGCGACCAAACTATATCAGGAAGCTGCAGGCGATGCGGAAACGGCCCCACAAGCGCAGGTGGGATTGGCACAGGTGGCCTGGAGTGAAGCCAAGTGGGATGAATCTGTAAAAATTCTGGAACTGGCACTGAAAAAGCATCCCAAAGATCCCGATCTCCAAGCCCACCTGGCAGAGACATATTTTCAACGTGGGAAATGGGATGAAGCGGACAAATTGGCTGATGCCGCGATTGCGACCAACGATTCTCATTTTCTGGCACGCTGGGTGAAAGCAAAATTACTGCGTGATCGTGGGAATCTAAAAGAGGCCGATATCACAATGCGATGGTTTGTGCGTACCTACAGCCGGCTCGATAATGAAGACAAACCGATCCAGGTGGGGGAGCATCTACTGCTGGTTGGTCTGGCTGGGGCCGAGAATGCCCGCTGGCACGCACTTTCCAATCAGTTTAAATTCATACTCAACGAACTTTATCCCGATGCGTTGAAGTTTGATAAGAATCTTTGGCAGGTCGAATACGAAATTGGGATGCTTCTGCTCGAAAAACATAATCGCCCTCAGGCGATTGAAGCTTTTGATAAAGCGTTGGCAATGAATCCCAAGGCTGCTTCAGCATATGTGGGTAAGGGGCTGGTTTCTCTGCAGGAATACAAGCTGCAGGATGCGGAGCAATTCGCTGAGATGGCATTGAAGCATCAACCTGGCTTGCCCAGTGCACTGAAATTGAAAGCAGATGTTTCCATGATCGGTGGTGATTTTCTTTCTGCTGCAAAAATGCTGAAAGAAGCAACGACATTCAATCCTAAAGACGAAGAGGCTTACGCGCGACTTGCTGCGATCAGTCGATTCACCGATCATCCGGAAGGTATTCAACGGCAAATAGCAATTGTTGATCAGTTCAATGCAAAACCAGCAGTTTTTTATTATGTGTTGGCACGCACACTGGAGGATCGCAAGTATTACGAAGACGCTGAGAAATATTACCGGAAATCGATCGAACTGCGGGATGATCTGTCTGCACCACAAGCGGGCATTGGCATGCTCTATCTGCGGCTGGGGAAAGAAAAAGAAGCGCAAGTTGCTTTGAATAAAGCATTTGAGTTAGATCGATTTCATGTTCGGGTTTCTAATTCCATCCGTGTGATGAAGCACATGGAAAGTTACGAGACGATTGAAACCCCCCACTATATTGTGCGGTACGATCCAGCCAACGATCGGCTGCTGGCATTGTTTATTGCCGATTACCTTGAAGAAATTCATGCGGAACTGGCAAAAGATTTTCAGTTTGAACCTCAGGAAAAAGTGCTGTTCGAATTATTCAGCAGCCATGAAATGTTTTCTGGCCGCACCGTAGGGTTGCCAGACCTGCACACCATTGGTGCCTGTACTGGGCGTGTTGTTACGATGGCATCTCCAAAAGCCAAAGGATTATTAAGAACGTTCAACTGGGGCAGGGTAGTGCGACATGAATTGGTGCACATTTTTAATCTGGCACAAACCAACTTTCTTGTACCACACTGGGTGACAGAAGGTCTCGCGGTGCGAAAAGAAGGGAGCGTTCGCCCGCCCAATTGGGATGTGATTCTGCGTCAGCGCTATCTGGCGAAAGATCTGCTGAACCTGGACAATATTACGATGGGATTTGTTCGTCCACGTTCACCATCTGAATGGAATCTGGCATATTACCAAAGCTACCTTTACGTAGAATATTTCATCAAATCGTTTGGTATTCAGAACCTGGGCCCACTGCTGGATGCTTACGGTGCGGGTCTCTCAACCGATGCTGCGATTACCAGGGTTTGCAAAATCAGCAAACTGGAATTCGAACGTGGTTATCTGGAATATGTTCGAAAAAAGGTTGAATCGATCAATATTGCTCCCAGCCAGGCGAATTCTGCCGTTGCGAAAACTTTGGAAGAGCTGATTAAAGAGCATGAAGAGAAGCCGGAAGATCTGGAAATTGCAGCCCAGCTTGCCGATATGTACCAGCGAAGACGTAAGTCTCAGGATGCCAAAGAAGTGGTCGCAAAGGTTTTGGCAAAGGATAATACCCACCCACTGGCTTCCGTAGTACTCGCTCGTCTGCAGCGACAGGATGGCGATAATGATGCTGCTTTGAAGACGATTGAAGCTGCACAAAAAGCGCACCCAAACGATGGAAAATTACTGTTGTATTTAGGCAGACTTTATCTGGAAGCAGAGGCATTTGACAAAGCTGCCGCCATGTTTGAACGTGGTTTGGAAACTGCACCAGTGGATGCTGAATGGCTGCCTTTGTTAATTGAAGTCTATCAGAAAACGAAACAACAAGAGAAACTGGCAGATGCACTGGCACGGCACATTCAGCAGGATGCGGATGATTTAGACAGCCGACTGATTTTGACGCAGCTTTATTTGAATCAGGCAAAGTTCCCCGAAGCTGAAGAAGTTGCATGGGATGCAATTAGAATTGATGTGACCAACATCAAAGCACAGGCGGGGTTGTTAGCAGCACTTTCTACCCAGAAGAAAGATGCAGAATTAGCCAAAATGAAAGAGCGCTTTGAGAAGAACAACTGAGGGAATTTGAACAAATCAGATTACAGAGCACATTTTTCACAAGTGATAGGAAATCTTTCTGGGAGTAGCTTAATTATCTGCCAGCACTTCTCCACCTTCACGGGTGGACATTGCACGCCACGTTGCAAGTTGAATGCTGTTTCGAACGAATCGAACACTACCATCAGCCATCGCAACATTCACCCCACCACTGAAAGAGCTACGTGCGGAGAGCCAACCTTGTCCGTGTGCGGTAGAATCGGGAAGCTGAGAATTTGGTGTACGAAAAGTATTAAAGCCGTTGACAGAGCCGGCACCCCACATCCAGGAACCACCACGATTCGTTAGCCAGGTGGTGCTGCTGGTTGCTTCCGCTTCTGTCAAAGGTGGCGTGAGGCCACCGGTAGCGCTGACGCCTCTACCTGCCTGATTGCTGTACAATCGACGTTGTTGATCAGCAGTTAATCCGGAAAAACCAACACCAGTGACATTGGCAGTTCCAGTACCACGCAAACATTGAGACCACATCAAAGTGTTAGAGCTACCATCGCCGATGTTTCCAATGGCAACTCTTGAACCATACCAAAATAAGCCATCTGTAGGAAAGCGAGTGTCGGTGAAATTTCCGGTACCGCTGCCAATATTCACGACATAGTTGGTGCCAGCGTGCGTCCCACCACCAGTGATATTAGTGTAGGTTACTGGCTGCTGTCCATCAGCCGGGCAGAGGAATGTTTTGACGGGAGTTGCGGCCGCACCTGCAACTTGCGGGTTTAATGCATGGCTAAATGGAAACGTACCAGTAAACAGGGGCTGGGTGTTCGGATCAAACAACCTACCAAGGTTTTCCTGCTCGATGTATGGCAGAATCAAGGCATGGACCGAATACCCAAAACTATTGGCATTTCCACCAGAAGGTGAGGGTGACAAACCTGGCAGATATCCCACAGCAGAATCATAGCTGTGACAGGCCAGAGACAGTTGTTTCAGATTGTTCTGCGAACTCGATCGATTTGCTGCATCGCGCACTTTTTGCACTGCGGGTAGCAACAGACCGATTAAAATCGCGATGATCGCAATCACTACCAATAGTTCAATCAGGGTAAAACCTTTTCGAATAGGACGATTCATTTGAATATACTCCAAGAAAGTATGACAACGTTCTAATTACATTGTTCATGGTAAAATATTGTTATACCTTGTCAAGCATAATTCAACAAAATTTTTTGATCACTGACTTTTATCATCGATCGATTGATGGTGGGTGTTTTTCGGACTAGAAGTGCTGCCGGTCTACAGCAAGGTGCGGTTGAAATTGAGGATTAACTGATTACGGCACGTAATATTCCACATAACCAATCAGCATTTCATCAAATGTCTGTGGGCCCCAGCGAACCAACTTGTTGGGATCAGGATTCGCCAGATTTTTGGAACTATTGTCATATACAGCAGTGGCGATGATCGTATTGCCTCGTTTCACATCCAGTGGTTGTGCGTATCGATAAAGCAGTTGCCAGTTAAAATCGTACCGTGGGATGTCCAATAAGGTAGTTTTTTTACCACCTTCTGTTTCCAGTTCGTAGCGGAACGCTTTCCCACGTACATGCATGTGGGGAATCAGTGCCGTTACTTTGGCATCCATCGGTAATCGCAAAAATGCTTCTTCCTGATGGTTTGCCGCATTGGCAGGTATTCGAATAAGCGGGTTTGCAATACCGGTCACTTTTAACTCATAGCGTGGGTTTTCTTTGGCGAACACGACACCAAACTCCGTCTGATCCTTTACTGCGGTGCCATTTGGGGTGTAGTGCATTTGAAAGACAACATCCGATCCTTTGGGGATTTTTTTGCCGAATCCATCGGGATAAATCCAGTGGTTGGTGCCTGGCACGTAAGCGGCAAAAAAGCCGGCTGCTTCGCCACCACGTAAACGGCCTGGTCTGCCATTACTGTCAGGTGGCACAACAAATACCAGCACGTGGTGCACCACTTCAGGGGCAGTGGGGCGAATTTCCATTTCCGAAATCCAACGATCTTCTTTGAAATTTGTTGGTGTTCGTAAGGTTACATACGGCATTACCCCCTCTGCTTTGATTTCAACCGCTTCTGGGAGTGCGAAAACAGCATCCGGTTTGCTGATCTGCCAGCCTTTCGAAAAAACCAGTGGCTTCGGTGCATCGCTGATGTTCCCTTCTGGCACATTACCTTTGATCCACTTCAGTAACATTTCCTTATCCGCAGCTGGAATGGAGCGATCGTTTACCCAGGGAGAGTGGCTTGCTTTTGCATCTGCTGTTGCAAACCAGGGTGGCATGCGACCTGTATCCACCACCTTGGCAATCATGGCTTTTCGGGCAACCACTTCTTTGTACGTAGTCAATGAAAATGGCCCCACCCCACCTGTACGGTGGCATTCTACGCAGTGGGTATTCATTAATCGCGAAATCTGATTGTGGTAGGTAATGGCTTGAACTGTATCAGTTTGTACTTTCAGCTCAAGTACACATCCAGGTGCTTCGGTTGCTGCCAGTTCCACTCTTCCACCAGAATGGATCTGATTTAGCACTGTTCGCAGATACTCTGTCCTTGGCTTCTCAAGTGCATATCCGAGGCCATATTGATCGTCGATTGCACCACGGTAAATCAGAGTGCGTTTTGCATCCAGTACCAGCACTTCCGTGGTAGAACGGAGAGCTAATTGAGCACTCAATTCGTGGCCAATGTCGTGAACGTAAGGGCTAGTTAACCCATGACTCTCGATGAATTGCGTAATTGTTTCCTTTCGATCTGTAGCGGTGGGATTGATGAACAGGAACCCGAAACCTTTTTTCAGATATTCTTTTTCAAACCGTGCTATAACTGGAGAATATTTTTTGCACAACGGACAAGTCGTATCAGTAGTGAAAATCACCAGGCCATTTGATTTAGTCAAGTCGCTCAGTTTCGCTTTATTACCTTTCAGGTCGGTGAAATCGTAATCCGCAATCATTTTTCCTACGCCTACGTGAGCAGCGGCAAGCGGCTTTGGCCCTTCTGGTTCAGCCACTTTGGGCTTGTTCTCTTTTTGCGTGTCCTGCATATTTTTGGGCAGATTTTTACCAAGGGAGGCAAGCACTTCATCAAGCGTCAGGAAACCATCGCCATTGCTGTCGGCTTCAGCGAGGCGATTCTTCAACACCGCATAAGACTCGATTTCTTTGGCGGATAGTTTACCATCTTTGTCTGTATCGATCCGCTTGAAAGCGTTCCGCACAAAGTTTTCCAACTGGGCACGTTCGGTGAGTTGTCCCCGTAGTTGTGGGAGAACGCCCAACACCGCCAGCACCACTACCGTCAATCGTATATAGATCACGTGATCAACCTCTGGTTCATCATTGAAAAACACCACAGCCTAATAACACAACAAGTGTTACTTTGTTACAGCAAGAAAAGTTTCAACTATGCGCTGGACCATCGTTTCTTCACACATGTGTTGTGGGATTTCCTGCAAGGTAACATCGTTATTTACCCAATTCAGCATGCTTTGCCACAACGTGGCATTTGCTTCCGGGTGCCAGAAAGGTGATATAGGCCGATCGCGGTCTGAAAGACCACTTGTAGGGTGCAAAATGGCCACTTTGCCGCTCGAAGCACATGCTTTGCTGGCAATTTCCTGTCCCACTAAATCCAGTTCAGGTGGGAGCAACCTTGTGAAAAGGTTGCCCTGATCATCGAGCAACACCGCACGGTCCGTAGGTAATTCGCCACCACTGACGGGTTCCTGGTGCGTCATTGCATCCAGCCCACCGGTGCAGATGACCTGTGGAATTCCTGCAATAGCGGCACCAGTCAAGCGGTTGACACCCAGGTATTGATAATCTGCTAGCAAATTATATGCCAATTCATTTGATGACAGCTCAATTGTAGCATGAATGAGGCGATTTTTTGCCGCATATTCGAGAATCTGCCCGCAAAAACCATCTGCATGGATACCGATGACCTGCCACTTGGTTGTTATCAGGTGCTGTTGCAACAACAAAAATGCGGATTCTGTCGCACTGCAATAAGTAACGGCAACAAGCGATTTTTTCTCAAGTGTAGGTTGCCAAGTGTATATCTCTGAGAACGTTTTCAAACCCGAAATGATACGACTTAAGTTGTTAAGAGAAAGTAACTTATCGCCATCAGAACATTTCACAATCCCATCCACCAGTGGCGGGAAATTTCGACGATAATCTTCAGGCTTTGACGTGTAAAGCAATACGAACGGTTTGTTCGGTATGGTTTTCAGCAACTGAATTTTTTCTTCAGGTAATGGCATGCCTGTCAAAATGACAGTTGGATTGTGAATCTTTGTCCATTGGCTGTCATTCCAGGGAGTTCGATTTATCCAGCCGGACGTATCATGGCTGAGTTGTTCAACTGGCTGCTCGTCTGGTTCGGCAGTAACCAGGGTCAAATATCCTGAATATAATTCATTGTTCATATAAGCTATTGTCTATATAATGGATTTGTTACTTTTTTGTGGCACTGCTTTTGATTATTCCCGCAAAACTGTGCTATATTTTGCAAAGAGAGTTCACTGGTACACTGTCGATGCACCCACTTGTACGCGTTATTTTGAAAAATTCGGTCATTGCAGCACTCAGTCTGGCTCTGATTGGTCATTTGCTTGCCCGTGGCTATCTGATGTTTTACCAGATGCAGAGTGGTGCGTCTTACGATCCCGCAAACGAACGTGTCTTGTGGCAGGCACCGCTCAATATGGCATTGATTGGGTTGGTTTTTACAGCAATGTTAACCGCCGTCATGTACTCCATCAGAAAACCAAAACAGCAGCAAAGTGGGATTAGCAGCCCCACCACCGGGAATGTCAATCCAGGCTAAACCAAAATCAGATTGAAAATCGGTGTTTACAGATTTGGTGAGTTATGTTAAGCTGGTCAGAATGTTCAACCTAGGCAAGTCGACCAACCTTTGGAGATCAAGGATGATCCGACCGAACACTACTAAATGGAATCAAACCACCGATGATTTGCGTCGCCTGGCTCTGGAATCCGAGCATCCTCGTACTCGGGAGCGGTTTATGGCTTTGTACCAAATTGCTCTTGGTCACACTAACGCAACTGCTTATGCCGCAGAAATTGGACGTTGCGACGATGTGTTGTTGAACTGGGTTCATAAATATAACAACCATGGACCTGACGCCTTGATTTATCGGCGTACTGGCGGCCGTGTCCCCTTTTGTCCAGTCGCAGATAGAGCAGATCGTTGATGCCGTTCTGAAAAGCGATCCGGTAGATCACCAATTGCCAGGCCACGGATGGACGATCAGGAAGTTGTGCAACTGGATCGGTTGTCAATTCCAGCGGTATGTATCTCGGAATACCGTGCGGCGGATCCTGCAATTAGCGGGATTGAGCTGGAAGAAATGCAAGAAACTGTTCGGCAAAGGGGACCCTGAAAAGCGGGCCGAATACCTGAAACAGTTCGCGGATATGTACCAGCAAATGTGTCGCGGCGATATCGTGATCATTTATATTGATGAATCCCATTTTCATCGTGATATGGACTTGGGCTATACTTGGTGGCGCAAGGGAGAATCGGCTTGGCGAGTGAGTGATTGCCCTCCGCTGTCCGATCGCATCAACTGGTATGGTGCTTACAATTTCAGTGCTGGTGCATGTTTGATCTGGAACGAAGGCAAATGCAACAAGGAAAACACGGCTGAATTTTTGCACCGAGTGAACGATTGGGTAGAAAGACAAGGTCGACGTGTTGTGGTAATTTGGGATGGAGCACCTTGGCACAAGGCGAAGTTCGTTCGAACCAAAGCCAGCGAGTTGGACATCGAAATAGTAGTTTTGCCCAGTTATAGTCCCGATTTCAATCCCATTGAAGGGTTATGGAAATGGATGCGTGAAGAGGTCACGCAACATTGTTGTTTTGCAACCTTGCGTGACTTGTTCGACGCTTGCAAAGGATTCATCGATACATTGAATGAAACTCCGGATGAAATAATTAAAAGACTGTGGCCAAGATTTGAAGTCGATCCTCAAGCGGAAAAACTCCGATTTTCAATCTGATTTTGGTTTAATTCATTTTTTGCAAAGATTTCTACCAGATTTTGATTCGGCAGATACTTTGCAAGTTGCAATCTGCTAAAAAATGCATCAGTGTTTCCAACCAACCAGCATTAATTGGTTCTGTGCAATGAGCATTGTCCTCCCGGTGGGGTATCGTTTTGGTGGTATTCATTCTGGCTTGCGTGCAAGCGAACCAGGTCGACTCGATTTGGCGGTCGTTCTCAGCGAATCCCCTGCTACTGCTGCAGGGGTATATACTCAGAATCGTGTCGCGGCTGCACCGGTGCAGTTATGTCGCAGCAGAACACCGGGAAATCCGTTTCGCGGTATTGTAATCTGTTCCGGAAATGCGAACGCCTGTACTGGCAATCAGGGACTTGCCGATGCCCACCAAATGACCAAATTGATGGCGGATGCTGCCGGTTTTTCCGAAGGCCAGGCGTTGGTATGCTCGACTGGAGTCATCGGCAGAATGTTACCCATGCCAATTTTAGAAGTGGGCATTCCAAAAGTGGTGGCAGCGTCTGGTGATTCGATCGATCAACTCCATTCAGCAGCGAGTGCGATCCTTACCACAGATACGCGTTACAAAATTACCAGCTACGAATTGGCGAGTTCCCGCCTTTTAGGATTTGCCAAAGGTGCGGCGATGATCGGACCGAACATGGCAACAATGCTGGGCTTTTTGTTCAGCGATGCGAATGTACCTGCTGCGGCACTGCAGGAAATTTTAGCCGGAGCGGTGGACAAGACTTTTAACTGTATTTCTGTGGAAGGCCATACGAGCACCAATGATACTGTACTCTGCCTGGCGAACGGGCAGGGTAAACCATTGCATGGCAAAGAGTTAGATGAATTCGCTCAGCACATTTTTCTGGCCTGTGAAGATCTGGCACGCATGATAGCCGAAGATGCCGAAGGTGCCACCCACCTGGTGACAATTGATATTCATGGTTGTACCACCGATCAAGAAGCGAAACAGATTGCCAAAACAGTGGCAGAAAGTGCGTTGGTCAAAACAGCTGTTTATGGAGCGGATCCCAACTGGGGGAGATTTGTTTCCGCAGCTGGTTATGCGGGAGTACCATTCGAGGAAACCGAGGTATCACTTTGGATGGGGCCGTTTGAATTGTATCGCAAAGGGACCCCGCTACCTTTCGATGAGAAGTTAGTGAGTACTTGGATGCAGGAAAACCGTACCATTCATCTGAAGTTTGAACTGGAACGTGGGGCAGGGCACTGTCGATTTTACACATGCGATTTAACTGCCGAATATGTGCGTCTGAATGCGGACTACACCACCTGACGGGATCATGCTGCTGATTTGTTCTGCAAAATTTCGACTGCTTTCATCTGATTGGCAAACTCCAGATCTCCAATCAGGCAAGGGTGTTTGTATTGTTCCACCGACCCACCGGTTTTCCGAACTCGATGTAAATCCCAGTCGTGCCAGGCACCATTGTTGATCACGACCGCCTGCAACGGTCCCAGTCTCAACGATTCTCGCTTTGCCTGGTACTCGATATTTCGACGCTGTAGTTCTGTATCCAGTGCGATGATAAACTTCCGCAAAAGTTCCGGATCGCGGGCGTCCTGTTCTTCAATGTAAAATCCATAATAAGGTTGTTGTGCGTCCCAGATAGGTGCCACGGCATATGCACGTACCGATTGTGGCAACTGCGTCACCAGATGATCGACGCTGGCAGTCACCTGGTGTTCGGAAAGTTTTTCACCAGTAATATTGGAAAAGCGGCTCCCTTTCCCCACAAATTCGATGATTGGTGTCTGATGAAAGAAATCCGTCACTCGCACCAGATCGCAAATGTGGTAGCGATAGAGTCCTGACTTCGTTGTGGGCAAAATGAAGTAATTTTCACCCATTTTCAATTCATGTGGCTGCAAAATTATTGGTTGAGATGAATTTATTTCCGATTCCGGAATAAATTCATAAAAGTGTGTGGTGACGTCCAGAATCCCACCTGATTTGCCGTCTTCAATCGGAATACTCATCCGGCCTTCACTGGCGAGCAGGCCAAGATCCCGGACAGGTGCATCCCCGTAATATTGTTCAAGTTGGCGTAAATATGCTCGAACAGTGCCACCAGTCCAGCACCCAATCAGCAATTTTTCCGCGGGCCAGGCATCTTTGGGGTAAAGCACCCCCGCCTGGGAGACGTAGCTTTCCAGTTGTTTTGCCCGCTTCGGATTGGGCTTCCATCGCCGTAACATCTTGTCACGTATGGAGTTCGGAATATCCAGCCGCGCGTTTAATGTGCCATCAGCAATATCCCGAATCAGATCTTCTTTTCGATCGTTCATCATGCGGGCCAGATTGACCAGCGTGCTGGGGTTTGCAGACATCAGCATCCCAAGCGGCTTCTTCAAGCCACCACGGACAGCAACGTACATACGAGCGGTGGGGTCCTTTATTTTCCCAGTGGCTGCAGGTACCGCATACATCCACCGCATAATCTTTCGCTGGCACTGTGCCGTAAAGCCAGACAGGTTTCCACAGGGAATATCCGCTTCTGTGCGATATTCATCCGCATCACCCACCAGTTGCACAATGGGCTTCAAAAATATCTGACGGTGCTCCCGGATCGCCTGTAATCCCCAAAGATTCCAACTATGCTGGTAATCTTTGATGTAGGTAGCCGTGATCGGAATATGTTTTCGGTTGGCAGTGGTGCCACTGGTCAGGGCAAACATCAAGGCCGGTTCCGCCAGCAATGCACTGGTTTCACCATTCATCACCCTTTGGATATAGGGGTGGAGCTGTTCATATTCATGAATCGGAACATGCTGTCGAAAATCAGAAACGGTTTTGATCGATGCAAAATGGTGATCATGCCCGAATGCTGTATCTCGATTTCGAAAAAGGATTTGCTGAAGTAACTCCTGTTGCACTGCCTGTGGTTGTTGGCAAGCAAGTTCAAAAGCGGCAAACTTTCTGTAAAGTGGTCGAGCAAGAGCTTTTCGAAGGTACTTGACCAGCAATCGAGTGACAAACATGTTACACCTGCTTAGGGGTGCTGGAGGGCATGTGGTGATTAAAAAACTCTAATAAACGCTGGCGATATTCATCTTTTGCCAGAGTAATCGCTTGATTATGCCGAGCTTTCGGGACGAGCCAGTATTCGCGATGCCCACCGGATCGCTCATAAAGTTCTTGCGACATTTCAGGTTTAATATAGCTGTCTAATGCACCATGAATCATGAAAACGGGCTTTTTGATCTTCTTCATTCGCTGGTCAAGGCGATATAACCGCAATTTCAGTCTTCTTTCGGCACGGCGGGCACCAATTTCAGCAATGTGGTAATAAAACCGTCGAGGTGCGATGCCATGTACCAGAAAATTGCGGTTATAGATTTTGATCCAGTGTTTCATGTAAGGCACCATGACGGAAAGCAGGCCGAAAGCACCGTCTGTGACAATACAGCGGATTGCAGAAGAGGATGTGGCAGCAGCAAGGCCCGCATTTGCACCTTTACTCACACCGAAAAAGCCGATTCCTTTTGGATCGGCATCGGGCCGGTGAAGCAAATAATTGATGGCTGCGTGGCAATCTTCTACTTCCCAAGTGGTAATCCAGGGCATGGGGGTATAACCAGGTATTACATCGCTTCCCTTTTGTCCCCGTGGTGCGTATGTGAAGACATCGTAACCATCTGCAACCAACGCTTCCGTGTACCCACGCGCTGACCAGCAATCGGAACCAAATTCGATTCCAAACAGAATGACTCCTTTCCGCACTGCCTGCGGCGTATGGAAGTAAACTCCATACAATTTTGCTCCACCTGATGTGGGAAAGTGGACTTCTTCCGCTGTCGGATCGTGATCACCCCGTGGGATAATAAACAGCGGCTGGATTTGCAGGATACGCACCATGTTCTCGATGTAGAACAGGCGCACGTAAACGTAAATATAGATCAGGAAAGTAGTTACAGCAATTATCGGTGCGAACAGCAACAAGTAGCCAAGCGTCAGTTGCATAATTCTTCACAATTCTGAAAAAAGAATGAAAATCTGATGAATTCCAGTTCCTAATCTCGAAACCGGCTGACGATTAACGAGACGTTTTGCCCACCAAAGCCAAAGCTGTTCGATAAGACATGGTCCACTGTTTTCTCACGGGCCTGATTCGGCACGTAATCGAGATCACACTCTGGATCCGGGGTTTCATAATTGATTGTGGGCGGGAGTACGCCGTTGCGAATGGTCAGTACAGAAGTAATCAATTCCACCACACCGGCAGCGCATATCAGATGGCCCAACATGCTTTTACTGCTGGAAACAGGTACTTTGTAAGCATCTTCGCCGAAGACCTGCTTAATGGCAATCGTTTCTGCCTGGTCATTCACGTGGGTGCTGGTACCGTGGGCGTTGATGTAACCAATATCCTTGTGATTCAAACCGCTGTCAAATAATGCCCATTGGATGCAGGCGATTGCCCCACGTCCTTCCGGGTGGCTGTCCGTGACTCGATAGGCATCTGCCGTTGTGCCGTATCCCATCAATTCTGCGTATATTGTGGCCCCACGTTTCTTAGCATGTTCCAGTTCTTCCAGCACCACCATTCCAGAGCCTTCGCCCAGTACAAATCCATCGCGATTCAGATCAAATGGTCTGCTGGCACGCTGGGGATCATCATTCCGCATTGACAGCGTGGTCAACAGATTAAACCCTGTCACGCCAAATGGATGGATCATACTGTGGGCACCGCCAGAGACAACCATATCCGCGTCGCCACGACGAATCAGTTCTAATGCTTCGCCCACTGCCTGTCCGCTGGCAGCACATGCAGTCTGACAGGTGTAATTCGGTCCTAAGAGATCATAAACGCCCGCCACACGACCGGCAGTGGTGTGCATTTCCATCTCATATTCGTGTCCGGCACGAAAAGTGGTCATACTGTAATCGTAAAACCGTGTCGGATCGACCTTGAAACCTTGCTCTGGAGTTGCCATTGCGAGGCTTAAAGTCAGGTTTGGGAAGTCGTGGCTCCCTTCTCCAGATCCCAAGTACACACCAATTCGGGTGCGATCTACGCGATCATTGTCAAGCAGATCGGCATCCCGCAGTGCCTCTTTTGCCGCTGCAAGCGCAAATTTGGTATTCAGCCCACAATCAACGTATTGATCTGCATCGGTCAGGTAATCTGAGAGTCGGAAATCCTTTACCTGGGAAGCAAATTTCGTGGGAAAAGTACTGGCATCGAAGCGAAAAATCGGGCCAGCACCACTCATTCCTTCCAGTTGGTTCCGATAGAGCAGTTCAGGAGTGTTGCCGAGTGGTGTAATGGCACCCATGCCTGTAATAACCACGCGTCGCTGATGTCTCATGCTCAAACCTATGCAAAGTATTCAGTTATTTAGGGAGTTTACTATTCAGTCCAACGTTTGATGACGGCAACGCCCACCTGACCAAGGTCGGTGAAGTTCAGTTTGACAATATAAGGCTTCGTCATCGGGCGCATGCCATTGTGGTGAACATGGACAAGACATTCGGGGTCGATAACAGGACCAGTCCGGGTGGGTGGCACCTGGCCATGGACTGCACACAGGATGCTGGCAACCATTTCAATTCCACCACTGGCAGCTCCGGTGGCGCCAATATTGCCTTTGAGTGTCCAGACGGGGATATTTTTGCCAAAAACCTGTGAAATGGCTCGAGTTTCCCATCGATCAGCAAACTGGGTTGCCAGCCCATGGGTATGTACATGGTCAACGTCTTCTGGCAGAATCCCAGCCTGATCCAATGTGTTCTGAATCACCTGAGCCATGACTTTGCCATCGCGTTTGCGATCGAACCCTGATCCGTAACCAACAAGTTCTGCAAGGATGGTAGCCCCACGTTTCTTTGCGTGCTGCAGTTCTTCCAACACCATCGCACCAGAACCCTCGCCAATGCCAATTCCTGCACGGTCGCTGGCATATGGGCGGTGGGCATCGGCAGGATCGCCTTCCCAGGTTGTGAGTTCCTGAAACAGATTATGGCGAGTCTGACTGAGTGGATTGAGTTTGTTTTCTGCCCCACCAACGACGAACAAGTCTGCAACATCACGTTCAATAATCCGTGACGCCTCTGCCAACGCGTGAATTGCGGCTGCATCGGTGTTCGTTTGGGTGTTGCTGGGTCCACGCAGATCCAGGGTGATCGACACATGACACGATGGCATGTTCGGCAGGTATTTCAGCATCCAGAGAGGTGGGACTTCCTTCATCCCCACATCGCCCCATTTTTGCTGACTCACGGGACCTTCCGGGGTATCCAGAGATGTCCGTGCTGCACGCCCAAGATCATCCAGTTCACTGGCAATCATGCCCGCACCAAATTCAACTCCGGCACGTAATGGATCGTATAAGCCCGGTGCCAGCTGAGAATGCCGGAAGGCAATATGGGCAGCAACCAGTCCTAGTTGTACTGTCCGTGCCATGATTCGGAGGGCTTTTCGTTGCTCTCTCTCCACAATGACCGTTTTCGGATCAAAATCCGGAATCGGGCCATTGATATGGCAGCGTAAGCGCGAGGTATCTGCCATGGTGATTTTTTGTAACCCGGAGGCCCTGTTGCACAATCCGTTCCAGAACGTGTCAAGTTCACTTCCAATGGAGGTAACCACACCCACGCCGGTAAATACCGCTCGCCGCCTGAACATTACGAGTCACGCCCCTTTTCACACCCAGATGAAAACTTCATCGGCGTAAAAGCCTCTTTAATTTACCCAATTTCACTGATTGATCTTGCAAAAAAATCTTCCACTAGCTACTTATCGGCATTTTGCGAGGCCGACTTGGCCAATCCCAACATCTTTTGCAATTGGCCTGTAAAAACAAAATTACCGTCCCCCAGGAATTCTTTTGTTAATTCTGGTGCGACATGGGCAAAAAACAGGTCGACATCGGCGATTAAGTCTTCCCCACGCATAATTTTGCCAGTGATCGTGCCCCCACCGTCACGAACATCCACAATGGTGGCAGTGTAAGACAGCGAATCTCCGGGAAAAACGTCATAGTAAAAGACTGCTTTGACTACTTTTCCCAATACAACATTTTTGGTGAATTGATTCACCGAACCCACTAGTATCCCACCTGTCTGTGCCATGCCTTCAATCATCAAACAGGCGGGCATGACGGGGTAACCAGGAAAATGGTCGGCAAAATAATCTTCCGCATGGCTGAGAAGTTTCACCGCCGTTGCAGAAACGCCTTCCTGGAAGTGGGTAAAGCGGTCAATCCATATCCAACGCATGGGGTACCTGGTAGAAGAGTGGCTACATTACCAACAGTTCATTGCCGATATTTCTATTCGTCCAGAAAATCAGACTGCGGCCAATTTGTTCTGGATATAATTCACAATCAGATCGACGGTAAAAAGTGTACCAATGTTTTCCAGGGATGGATTCTTTTCAAATTCGTCAATTTCAGCGAAAGGCATTTTGGTTCGCAGTTCGTTTAAGCCAACTTCTGTCACCATCCCATCTTTCACAAACTCTGGGTCGCCTTGGAAAATCGTTTCCGGAAACAGTTCGTTGCGTGGAATCTTGATGTTGAATTCCCGTTCCAGACGGAAAACAATGTCCAGAAAGTCAATTGATTCTGCACCAAGATCATCCTGCAACATCGCTTTAGGATGAACCTGGTCATCGTCAACATTCAGTGCTTCCACAAGTGTTGAAGCAACTTTGGTATAAATTTCATCTTTAGTCATATCACTCACTCCTGTGCCCAATTCCAATCACCGTCTGCATTGATTTCGCCCCGCAAACTTTTTGCAGGTTCAGTAATGCAATTATGCTCCCACCGCACCAAGACTCAGTCCACCATCAACGGTAATAACCTGGCCTGTAATGTAAGAGGCGGCCGGGGATGCCAGAAAAATTACCAGGTTGGCAATATCTTCTGCCTGTCCCAATCTCTTGGCAGGGATCATTTTTTTGATGATGTCTCCCGCTTTGTTTCGTACAGCTTCACTCATATCCGTTTCGATAAATCCAGGTGCCACTGCATTGACCGTAACGCTACGGCCAGCTAGCTCTACTGCCAGGGCTTTGGTAAACGAATTTACTGCCCCTTTGCTGGCTGAATAATTACACTGTCCCTGGTTGACGTGCGTGGCAGCAACGCTGCTGATGTTGATAATTCGGCCGGAGCGTTGTTTCAGTGCCATCTGGGCAGCTACTGCCCGGCAAAACGCAAACGTGCCACCAAGGTTGGTATCAAGCACGGTGTTCCAGTCATCTTCGGACATTCGTAAAAACAGGCCGTCACGGATCACTCCTGCGTTGTTCACAAGAATATCCAGTCGCCCTTTTTCTGCTACAATTTTGTCAACAATTTCCTGTGCAATCCCCTTTTGCGAAACGTCTGCCTTTACCGCTTCGACAACCCCACCTGTGGCATTGATTTCCTGCACCAGTGAGTTTGCTGCTTCTTCATTGCCACGGTAAATAAAAGTTACAGAAGCACCCTCTTTCGCAAGTGCCAGTACAATACCACGGCCTATCCCTCGGCTGCCGCCTGTCACAAGGGCTATTTTATCCTTCAGTTGCATATTCCGGTGGTGCCTCAACTACTCAATTCAGATGAAAATTCTTTCACAAATCTGGTCAATTCCAGCCAGTGGTGCCGATAACTCTCACGAGGTGCCGGACCATCACGTGCGGGCAAAACCTCCCCACGTAGAACAATCTGGGCACTGACAGTCGTTGCTCCCGCTTCTGTGGTGCCTTTCCCACGGAAAACGGCCGTATTCTCATTGATTTCTAATAAATCAGTCTGAATCTGCATTGTGTTGCCGGGAAGCATGAAGGTGCCATACTTCACATTTTTCGCTTCTTTCAACACAATCAGATCGTGGGAAAAACCACTGCTGATTCTCCATAACCAACTACTCGCTTCTACTACCGATTGCAGCATCATTACCCCTGGCATCACTGGGAAACTGGGGAAATGGTCTGCCAGATATTCTTCTGCCAATGTTAAATTTTTCACTGCACGCAGTCTTTTGCCCGCTTCCCAAGCAATGATGCGGTCAATCAGGTGAAACTTCATTGGCGGCACATCCCTTGCTGGAACACTTTTGGTTCAACCGCAACTTTTTAACAAATAGCAAAGATATTCTCAACCGTGCCCGTGACAAGTAGCACGGGGTAATTGCTGAATCATCGACGGTTCAAAATAGCGAAATCACCCATTTTGCCAATTTCCTATTTCTTATGCGAGAAAGCGGCAGTTGTATAGTGATTGGGGAATTTGGATAGTTCGGGAAGACTGGGCAATATTTGACGATGAGCGATTAGGTACCAGTGGGAACCAGTTTTTCTGTGTGAAAATGTCGAAAACCCATTTGAACAAACTGGCACATGTCAGAACTTTGCAAAAAAGAATCCACTTCATCGAGATTTACTAATTTTCGTACTCGCTGTTTTGCTTCTGGCCAACGTTCTGACACATTGACAACGGTCATTGTGTAAACGGTGATATGATACAATTTCTCGTTTTTCTTTTCGCAAAAGGAGCCTAGAGCCACTTCGGATATCTTTCCGGTGATCCCAGCTTCTTCCCAGGCTTCCATTTCTGCAGCTTGTTGGCTGGTTTGTTCTCGTTCGATATTTCCTTTCGGAAGCACCCAACGCTGACCACTGCGGGAGGTAATGATAACGACTTGGTTATTGAATATCGGCACTACGGCAGCTTGCCGTACCAATTTCAGCATATTCTGTCACTCGATTCTGGGAACAATCGGCTTAAGTGAACACCACTATGTATCGTTAGTACAAATGTTTACGCTTTCAACAATCTTCCAGAATTTTGGTTCGACTTCTCGGAACTTTCACAGAAAATGCTCGATTCCGCTAAAAAATGTACTTACAGCAACAGTGGTGAATGCGATACCGATGGCAAATGATCTTCCCAATTTATATCTGGTCGATACACACGCCCTGATTTTTCAGATGTTCCACGCCATCCCGCCCATGAATGCTCCGGATGGCAGGGCAACGAACGCTGTATTTGGGGTCACACGGGACCTCTTTTACCTTTACGAGCAAGTCAAACCAACGTATCTGCTATGCACTTTTGATCGGGAAGAGCCAACTTTTCGAGATGAACTTGAGCCAAGCTACAAAAAGAACCGCCCGCCAACACCACCAGACTTGATTGGGCAGGTTCCACTGATCCAGAGATTGCTGGTGGCAATGAATCTTCCCGTACTTTCATGGCCAGGGTTTGAGGCAGATGATGTGATTGCTACCGTAGCAACCGCAGCCCACGAACGTGGGATCGATGTAACAATCTGTACCAGCGATAAAGACTGTCGACAATTGATTCGTGATGATGTGCGGATGTATAATCTTCGCAAGAAAACGGTTATGGATCGTGCTGCGCTGGCTGAAGACTGGGGAATTACGCCGGAGCAGGTGATTGATTACCAGACGCTGGTGGGGGATAGTACTGACAACATTAAAGGGGTTCCCGGTATTGGAGCAAAAACAGCCACCAAGTTGTTGCAGCAATTTGGCAGTATTGCAGAGTTACGTAAGCGGCTGGATGAACTAAAACCATCCAAACAGAAAGAAAATCTGGTGGCAGCCTTTGCCGATGGCACGATTGAACGGAGCAGGGAATTGGTGAAACTTCGCACCGATGTACCTATGCCACTCGACTGGGAAAATTGGCACTTGAAGCCATGGAACACTCAGGAATTACTGGCATTATGCGAAGAGCTGGATTTTCGGACGTACGCACGCAAAGCCAGAGAGGCGATGACTGCCCAGGGGAAAATGAAAAATAATGCATTGATGGAAGCGATTGGTGTCACGCCACGTGCTGCTGACGGACAACTTGGGCTTTTTGATGCAGAAGAAGACAATCCTTTCGATATTGGCTTGCCTGAAGACACCTGGAAAGGAAATTACACCACAATAACCACTTTGGACCAATGGCAGGCTTTCTTTGCCGAACTGCAGTTACAGCCTCGCATTGCTTTCGATCTGGAAACTACCAGTCTTGATTACCTGACCTGTCAGGTGGTGGGAATTGCGTTTTCCTGGCAATCCGAAACCGCCACTTACGTACCCACGCTGGCCCCAGAGGGAGAGCAGTGCCTTGCATTCAGTGATATTTTTGCACAATTGAAAGCACTTTTCGAGAATCCAGTGATTCGCAAAACCAACCACAACATCAAGTTTGATCAGTTGGTGCTGGCTGCAAACGATATTTTTCTTCGTGGCGTGGATGGCGATAGCATGATTGCCCACTATCTCATCGATTCCACTGCCCGCACCCACAATCTGGATGATTTAACACTTCAGGCACTCCACCACAAAAACATTCCCATTGAATCGCTGATTGGGAAAGGCAAAAAGCAAAAATCGATGGCAGAAGTGCCGATAGCACAGGTCAGCCAGTATGCCGCCGAAGATGCTGATGCTGCCTGGCGATTAACACTGCTCTATGAAAAAAAACTAATAGAAAATCAAGCAGTTTCCGTGTACCAGGAAATGGAATTGCCGTTGATTTCCGTTTTGGCACGGATGGAGGCTACCGGCATCTGCGTGGATACTGCGTATCTGGCGAAACTGTCCGATTCCATGCAGTTGCGGCTTGAACAACTTGAAGAAGAAATCCAGACAAAGGCGAACCGTACCTTCAATGTTTCTTCTCTCAAGCAACTTCGTGAAGTGCTTTACGATGACTTGAAGTTGCCTGTTTTAAAACGTACCGGACTGACCAATGAAGCAAGCACCGATCAGGATACGTTGGAGAAGCTGGCCGCCCACGGACATGAACTGCCCAGGTTACTGATTGAGCATCGCCAGATCAGCAAGTTGAAGGGCACGTACGTGGATGCATTGCCCAAACTAGTCAATCCACGTTCGGGGCGAGTGCACACCTCTTTCAATCAGACTGTGGCAGCAACAGGGCGTCTCAGCAGTAGTGATCCCAATCTGCAGAATATCCCCACGCGAACTGACCTTGGACGGGAAATTCGTCAGGCGTTTATCCCCCAGGCAGGGTGGGTGCTTCTGGCAGCAGATTATTCCCAGATAGAACTTCGACTGCTGGCCCATTTTTCGCAGGATAAAAATCTGCTGGCTGCTTACCAGAACGGGGTGGATGTACACACGCAGGTGGCAAGCGAAATTTTTGGCGTACCACTTCTGGAAGTTACTTCCGATATGCGTCGCGTGGCCAAGACGGTCAACTTTGGCATCATTTACGGCATGAGTGCCTACGGACTTGCCGAGCGGTTGCACATCACACGCAAAGAAGCTTCTAAGTTCATCGATAGTTATTTTGCACGGTATCCCGCCGTCAACCAGTACCAGGATAACATAATAGCCCGCGCTAAACAGGATGGTTTTGTCAGTTCCATCCTTGGGCGACGACGAAGGTTTGAACGTACGGCATTTCGTGGGAAGCCCAATTATCACTCCCGCAATCAGGCAGAACGGGAAGCGATCAATATGGAGATTCAGGCTTCCGCAGCCGACCTGATCAAAAAGGCGATGTTGCAGATCCAGGACAAACTTTCACAATTGCAATTACAGGCCAACATGCTCCTTTCTGTGCATGATGAACTGGTTTTTGAAGTGCATCCCACGCAACAGCACCAATTAGCCACTATGCTGCGGGAGGAGATGTGCCAGGCCATCCAACTAACCGTGCCTTTGGAAGTCGATGTTCAGGTGGGGCCAAACTGGTTGGATACATCCGAAATTTCTTCATAATAACATTCTCTCTCATGTTAGATCATTCTCTTATCGAAGGTATTTTGGATTCGCTGTCCAGCCGCACCGTGGGGCTGATCGGGGATCTATTTCTTGACCGTTATCTCGATATCGATGCCGCATTGAACGAACCATCGATTGAAACGGGGCTCACTGCCTACCAAGTAGTACAGGTTCGGCCTATTCCTGGTGCCTTGGGCACGATTCTGAATAATCTCCTGGCACTTGGGGTGGGGCGGGTGTTACCTGTTACCGTCATTGGCGATGACGGTGAAGGGTATGAATTACGTCAACAATTGCAGCGTAATTCTCGCATCGATCTGAGTAATATTCTGATCGATTCTCGCGTACGTACTCCCACTTATACCAAGCCGATGCTGCATTCCGCCGATTCTGCGGCAACAGAACTTCACCGGCTGGACATTAAAAATCGCACCCCATTGCCAGTTGATCTCGAACTCCAACTGCTGGAGCGTTTTACACACTTATTCGGGCAGGTTGATGCGTGGCTGGTGCTGGATCAGGTCTCTGAGCAGGACTGTGGGGTTATCACCACGAACGTCCGTCAGCATCTGGGCCAGCTTGCTTTGCAACAGCCAAACCAGTTTGTTCTGGCAGACAGCAGAGCGCGAATTGCAGATTTTCAGCATGTCTGCATTAAGCCGAATCACCACGAAGCGGCACGATTTTCTGCATCCTCATACGCTGATTCCTTCAATCGCACTGTCTTTGTCACCCAGGGTGATCGTGGGATTGTGGTGCAGCAACCGCATCAGTCTGAAGTTCTCTGCAATGCTTTTCCTGTTACTGGGCCCATTGATACCGTTGGTGCGGGCGACAGCACCAGTGCTGGCATTGCCTGTGCGTGGATGTACAACCCAAACCCTTGTCTTGCGGCCGCCTTTGGCAATCTGATTGCTTCGATCACCATTCAGCAACTGGGCACCACAGGCTGTGCCACGCCGCAGCAGGTGCGTGCACGCTGGCAGCAGTTGCAGGAGCAATTGTAACATGGTTTCCACAAGTGCCTCCCTCTTACTCATCGCTTTCGGTGGCAGCCTCGGTGCATTGTCCCGCTATGCGGTCATTCACGGATTTCGCATCTGGTTCCCACAGGTTACTTTTCCGTGGCATACCTTGCTGGTGAATATTGTGGGTTCCTTTCTACTGGGGATCATTATCGTCCTTGCGAAAGGGAAGCCGATTCACTTTTTCCTGGGAATCGGTTTTTGTGGTAGTCTAACCACATTTTCCACATTTGCGGTTGAGATCAGCGAGCGGGTGCTTGCCCACAATTATCTTTCTGCTGGCACTTATCTCTGCACATCCTGTCTGCTGTGCGTGGCGGTTGCCGTGGCTGGGATGGTGTTCGCCCAGTCACTGCGGTAATTGATCTTCCCTGCGTGTTGCTACTAATCATTTTTCTCCTCTCTTGTACAATTACATTTTGTTTCCGGCAAACCTTGGTTTGACCGATAATCTCGGGTTATACATGGTAACACCTGTAACTACGGTCCCATTACCACCTCGGAAACTCGATTTCCTTAGTGGTGTTTACAGTTTCTTCATTCCTGGTTTGGGACAGATTCTGCAGGGCCGTATTGGCAAAGGTGTCCTTTTCCTCGTCTGCATCTATGGGCTGTTCTTTTACGGGATGGCGCTCGGCGAATGGAAGAACGTTTATTTGCCTAACTACCACCGTGATGAAACCGGACCATCGAAAGTGATTGCCGATTTGAAGTCCCGCTACCAGTTTATCCCCCAGTTCTTTATGGGTGCGGCTGTCTGGCCTTCTCTTTACCAATATCTTGCCTACGATCCTGCTGATAACGCAAACCCGCCCCTCAGTGGCTGGATGCGGGAGCCTACCGTTGATTTCATCAACGACCACCAGCGTAACGCTGATAAACGCTGGGATCTTGGCTGGGTCTACACGGTGATCGCCGGGGTATTGAATATCCTGGTGATTTACGATGCCGTTGCTGGTGCGGCTTTTCGTCGCGTCTCTGAATCGACCAATACGCAACCAACCCCACCATCCCCACAGGTGAAATCATGAGTTTTTACATCCACCTACCCTTGGTTATTTTCGTTACCAGCCTGGTTTACAGTGCGTCTCGATACGATGATTGGCGCATGATCTTTCGTGAAACCCTGACATGGGCCTTTCGCATGTCCTCTTTTCTGTTGACCATCGGTGTCATCCTTTATGTGCTGTCCACATACCTGTAATTTCTTGTCATCTGTTCACTCTATCTTTTTGTCCTGATATACAAAAATTAACTAAACACAAATTCAAGAAACTAGGTCACTCGCGCCAGACCGAAGGACGTGGCAGAAGTGACGTGTTGCGGTACATTGACGCTTGGGAACCGTTGCTAGCGACTATAGGACGGAGTGAGTGGTTGAGGACTCGTCTGAATTCACTCGTCTGTAAGGATACCCTCCCAAGTCAGCCTGATATCCCTTACCTCTCTGTTGGCAATTTGTTCCCGTTCAAGCCCATTGGATCGGCCAGAGTGCCGCCGTCCCGACCTGCACGTCAGTGTTCGGCGTGTTTCAGAACCTCAATTCGCAGTAGGGTCGGGCGAGGAATCGCTTTCCCCTTGTTTGAGCCAGCGAAGAGTAACCTCGCTCGCCCCCTTAAAACTCTCCAGCGAAGTAGAAAGAACCTGATCTTCTCCTGCAAACATCCTCACTTCCCACTTCTTGGAATGGCGGCGAATGAGCTTCACACTGCGTAAGCTATTCCCGGCACCAAAATTCCCGACACCATCGACGTAGGCATTCCCTCCACCAGTTGCGGCAGCTTGAAGGAAGGCAATTTCAAGCCGATCTTGTTCCGTCTTTTTGTCTTCTCCTGCAACTTCAAAGGGCCAGTAGTGGCGTTTCTCCGAATACGCCAAAGCGTCATGTTGGACTGCCTTCTCGCTCATGGCTACTTACCTACCCTTTCGGCAATGACATCGAACACCCTTTTGCCCAGGCCGCTCAACCGCCTTGACGGTCCACTTGCCCGAGGTTGGAACCCAGCAACTCTGCGGCAACTTGTGTGTCGAACAACTTGGATTGAGAACGAAAAATCAATCCACCTGAGCTGTGTGGGACATCTCTGACATTGTTGGTCATTTGTGCAACGAGTTTGGGCAATTCCACACCCTGAAGCCATGATAACACAGCTCCAACAACAGCATTGAAATCATTTTAGTAGGCAGTTATCGCAAAGTTCATCTCAGCAAGTATCACTTCCCACAAACGGCTGCCACGAAAGTAAATAATGGTTCTCGGTTTCCGTAGGACGCACCGTAATTGTTAGACCCGAAGTTGTATGGATTGAAACCTTTGCTGTATGCCAAGTCGAGAAAACGGACTTCGTTCTGCGACTTTACAGACAACTGTTCCAAAGGCAGTATCTCGTACGGCCAGTAAATGTTTCTGACGCTCACATTGCTCCTATACTCTTTGGCAGACGATTATCTGTTTGCATTGGTTTGAAAAAATCAACTTTTCTCATTTTTTTCTCATTAATCCGCAGTTTTCTCATTTTACTTTCATAATTTGTGCCGCATGTACTGTACAAAGTTTTTGTATTTTTCAGTTTTTCTGTTTGACATGGACTGAATTTCTGTTAATATACTGAAGTATATTCTATTTGAGCGTACATTTATATGAGCGTTCAGTCAATGGTCCACTACCTGTTCGTGGACATGAATTCGTATTTTGCTTCGGTGGAACAACAACTAAACCCGGAATTACGTGGGAAACCGATTGCGGTAAGCCCCGTGGGTGCCGACAGCACAGCTTGTATTGCTGCCAGTTACGAAGCGAAACGGTATGGTGTGAAAACTGGCACCATGATTGGCGATGCCAAACGATTATGCCCAGGGCTGATTGTGATTGCTGCACGCCCGCAGGTGTACGTGCAGATGCACCACCAAATTGTGGATGCTGTTGGTTCTGTGCTGCCGGTCAGCCATGTGATGTCAGTTGATGAAATGATGTGCAAACTCTGGGGCGACCACCGACCTGTCGAGGCCGCACTGGCACTTGCAGGACGGGTAAAGGAGGCAATTTATCGTCAGGCAGGCGAATACATGCACTGTTCTATTGGCCTGGCCACGAACCGGTTGTTAGCCAAAGTGGCTGGCGATATGAAGAAGCCAAACGGTTTGACCGTAATTCGCAAGGAGGATTTACCGGACAAATTGCTGCCGCTGCAGATCGACGATATTCCTGGCATTGGGATGCGAATGAAACGCCGCCTGAATGCAGCAGGTGTCTTCAGCATGAACGATCTGCTTCGCCAGCCTGCTGCCCAGCTGGGGCGGATCTGGGGCAGTAAATTCCTGGGATCGATCTTCTGGCACCGCTTACGTGGTGTGGAAATCGTTGATACTGCAACGCACCGCCGTTCCCTGGGGCATTCGCGGGTGCTGGAGCCACAACTGCGGAATCCCGGCGATGCACGGGCAGTGATGATTCGGTTGATCCACAAAGCAGCCGCACGGTTGCGTCATATTGGTTATTACGCACGCTCCATTCAATTGAACGTATCATACACCGATCGCAGTCGTTGGAAGGAAAGGATTCGGATTAATGAGTTACAGGATACTTTGTCGCTGTTGCGACGCACCATGGCCATGTGGGATCAGCACGACCACGCGGATCCCAAAAAGATTGGGGTGGTATTTGGCGATCTGATTGCGGAAGCCAATGTCCCGCAGTCATTGTTTGAAGAACAGAACAAACTGATCTTGCTGGCGAAGGCAATGGATCGTGTCAATGAATGTTTTGGCAGGCATATGGTTCATTTTGGCGGCATGTTTGGTTTGCGGGAACGGGTAAGTACGCGAATTGCCTTTGGTACTGTGCCTGACCTGAGTTTTTCGGATTGTTGAACAGGCAGGAAAGTGCCTGATGTCGACGCAATAAAGTTGAGAAAGGAGGATGCAGCAATAAAACACGAAAGTAAGGAAAAACGACTCCCACAGCACGGTAGCATTGATGCACGACTACGACTTTATATTAACCCTGGCCGGTGCTCTGACCGTGGCACTGGCATTTGGTTATCTATCGCAACTATTGCGACTATCACCAATTGTCGGTTATCTGGTCGCAGGTATTGTGGTTGGCCCACACACACCCGGATTTGATGCCGACCAGGAATTGGCAGAACAGATGGCCGAAGTGGGAGTGATCCTGCTGATGTTCGGAGTAGGAATGCACTTCAAGCTCAGCGAACTGCTCGCAGTCAGGCGGATTGCTGTTCCAGGTGCATTGATTCAAGGCACAGTCATTACATTGGTAACCATGATGATTGTGCGAAGCTTTGGCTGGTCGTTTGCGGCAAGCCTGGTATTCGGCATGTCGATCTGTGTGGCCAGCACGGTTGTTCTGACGCGGGTGCTGACCGATGCCAATCAACTGCACACATCAGTGGGTCATATTGCCATTGGCTGGTTGATAGTACAGGACATTCTTGCGGTGTTGGCGCTGGTCTTATTGCCTGAATTTTTCGGCAAAGAAACATTGAGTGCCTGGAAAGTGCCCACCGTGGTAGGAATTGCCGCACTGAAAATGGGCGGTTTAACAGTGGCTGTATTAATTATTGGTGGGAAAGTTGTTCCGTGGCTGTTGAAGAATGTTGCAGCAACCAAATCACGCGAACTATTTACGCTGACCATTCTGGTTGTGGCATTGGGAATTGCTGTCGGATCAAGTATGTTTTTCGGTGTATCAATGGCACTGGGCGCATTTCTGGCAGGAATGGTTGTGGGGCGATCCGATTTCAGCGTGCGTGCCGCTACCGAGGCACTTCCGATGCGAGATGCCTTTGCAGTGCTGTTTTTCGTGTCAGTGGGTATGTTGTTTGATCCCGCCCTGTTATGGAAAAAGCCGCTCTTATTGGCATGTCTTGTAGGGATAATTCTGTTCGTTACTCCCACACTGGTTTTTCTGGTAGTGCTGGTAAGAGGCTATCCTGTACGCACCGCGATCGGACTTGCTTTGGCAATGACAGAAATTGGAGAGTTTTCATTTATCCTGGGAGGGTTAGGGAAAAAACTGGGTATTCTCGACGAGCAGGCAATTCAATTATTTGTGGCCATTGCGATCATCACCATTTCGTTAAATCCAATGATTTATCGATTGGAAGAGCCACTGGCACGCTGGGCTGCACGTAAACCTCGCTTATGGCAACGATTGAACCGCTGTTTGCAAACAGTTGATGAAAAATCGTTACAGGAAACGAAAATCGAAAACCCACTGTTTCTCGCAGTCATTATAGGCTATGGTCCTGTTGGTCGCACATTAACGAGGTTGCTACAGGAAAACAAAGTAGAAGTATCGATCGTTGAGCTGAATATTGATACGGTACGATTTTTGAAAAGAGAAGGTATCCGGGCAGTGTATGGCGATGCCACCCACCCGGATACGTTGAAAGAGGCAGGAATTGAAGAAGCAGGCAGCTTGATTTTAAGTTCTTCAGGCATGCAGGGGAGTGCAGAGACAATCCGAATTGCACGAGAGATGAATCCCGATATTCGAATCCTGGCACGTTCCGGATATGTGCGGGAACTGACATCGTTAAGAAAAGCAGGAGCAGAAAATGTGTTTTCTGGTGAAGGTGAGGTAGCATTGGCATTAACGGAAGCAATTTTGCTATGTATTGGTGCGACCCCAGAACAGATCGATCGGGAACGGGAACGTGTGCGAGCAGAATTAATTGGTTAACAAGTTGAAAAAATAGTGGCTAATTCTGGGTGGAAGAAGTATGATCGAGTAGTTGAAATTGGAGAAGCAAATGAGTTCCTGGTCTCACCTCCCACGCCGGCAGTTTCTGATCGCCAGTGCAGCAAGTATTGCCGGAATCACACAGGGACGGGGAGAACAGCAGGCCAAAGGCGGCCAGGCAAAATCAACAATTCTGTTCTTTCTGTGCGGTGGGGCATCCCACATAGATACCTGGGATATGAAACCGGATGCACCAGAAGAATACCGTGGGCCTTTTCAACCGAAAGCAACCACAGCACCAGAAATCAGCCTGAGTGAGCATCTTCCATTGCTGGCACAACAGGCCCACCATCTGGCAATAATTCGGTCGATCAATGGGAAAGTCAACACTAACGATCACCACGCAGGCTATTACTACAACCTGACAGGACACGTTCCTGATCAAACGTTTCTCACGTTGGGAAACAATCGCACACCACAATCGGATGACTGGCCGTTTATGGGATCAGTGGTTGCTGCAAGAAAAAGCAGAAAACAAGGTCCTGGGGCAATCACGTTACCCCACAAGCCAAGCAAAGCGCCTTACACACGGCCGGGGCAATTCGCTGCAAAGCTGGGCAAAATCCACGATCCACTGTACGTGATGGGAAATAATGAGAAACCATTAGAATTTACCGCACCTGCACTGATGTTGTCTGGTGATGTCAGTGCAGCGCGTTTGCAGCACCGCAAAGAATTGTTGCAGGCAATTGATCGTGCAAAAGAGGAATTGGCTACCAGCAATTCCAGCACTGACCCAATTCAAGAACAGGCATTTTCATTGTTGATATCCTCGAGAGCAACCAAAGCATTTGATCTGGAGTCAGAGCCGGAAAAATTACGCAATCGCTATGGCAACACAGTTAATGCGATGAGCCTGTTGCTGGCACGCCGGCTTGTAGAAGCAGAAGTGCCATTTATCACTGTGTTTTGGAAAGAAAATCAACAGATTGCCAAAAAATGTCGCAGTGCAGGGGGTTGGGATACCCACGGTAACAATTTTAATTGCCTGAAAGAGCATTTGTTGCCGGAATTCGACCAGGCATTTTCTGCATTGATCGGCGATCTGGCAGAAAAAGGGTTACTGGCACAGACGACGGTGCTGGTAACCAGTGAAATGGGTAGAAAACCGAAGATCGGCGATCCCAGATCAGGTGGGACATATGGTGCAGGACGCGACCACTGGACCTATTGCCTCAGCAACATACTGGCTGGTGGGGGAATCCGCGGCGGGCAGACATATGGTCGCAGTGATGCCAAAGCAGAGTTTCCTGCAGACAAACCAGTAACACCTGCCAATATAGTGCGTACCATCTACCACACCATGGGTATTGATGATATGAAGATACGTGATCGATTTGATCGCCCGTTACAGTTAGTGGATGATGCCCCTCCGTTGAAAGAACTATTCTGATTCACCGAATCGCGTTCCCGGCGGGTGGGTGGCAAGCCATTGCAAAATTACCTGATGCACCGACCGATTCTGTTCGTTTCGCAAGGTTGGAAAATGGTCGCCAAACGCATTCACTTCAAAGATTGTGAATCGACTGATCGCAGCATCAAACGCCAGATCGATTCCGAGAACAAGTGATCGATAGAGGCAACCAATCTTCTCGCACATATCGCAGGCATCCAGCCAGAGGCGTTTGGGAATCAGCTTTCGAATCAAACCGACATCGCCTTTGGTCCCACCAAGATGAATGTTAGTGATCTGGTGGGGACTGCATCTTACCACGATGAACTCAATCGTGCCGGCGATGAGTATCAGCCGTAAGTCAAATTGTTGACCGTTCAGAAATGCTTTTGGAAAATACTCCTGCAGGACTGCCCCACTTTGCAGGAGAACACTTATTGTTTCTTGCAAAGATGAACCCGAAACAGCAACCAGTCGACGGGTATTGTGCCAGTCATTATCGTGGAAGCGAAGAGTAGTCCACCCATGCCACTGATTGTGGCGTAATTCCAGGAACAGGATCCCAACTGCGGATGAGCCAAAACGCCATTTAAGGAATGCTTTTTTCCATCCCAGGCTGTCGAGTTGTTGAAAAAAGTCAGCCACCGAGATGTCGTGCATCAAGAAGGTAGCTGGAGTTGGGATGCTGTGTGCTTTCATAAAATCACCACACTGGTATTTATCGAAAAGTTGCAGCACTTCCATGGGTTGTGCAGTCCAGTGAATATTTGCGTTGCCACTCCAGGAGGTAGTACGCGATTCGAGAAATTTTGCCCACGCCGAGTGAAACTGAACTGCAAGTCGGAAAGATGTTTTGGCGGTTGGAAAACTCGGCACTTCCGGATGCCACATTTCCAGCAAGCGATGTTGAAAATTAGCATTGCGGCCGGCGGATTCCAGCCTAACCCAGACTGGTTCCCGATAGATCTCATGAATTGGACCATCTTGTAAAAGATCGATCCAAGGAATCAGTTGATAAGAAATAGTGGGAAAATCAACTGATGCTGTGGCAAAAGACTGAATCCGTGGACTACCGGGATGCCCCCAGACAACCACACTACTCATTCTGAAGGGACTTGTTGTAATTCAGGAAAATGATCTGGGGATAACTTCGCATTGCGAAGCGACTCACTCAATTGTTTCAAAGCACTGAAACGAATATTGGCAACCTGCTGTTCAGGAATGTTTAACTGGCTTGCAACAAGCTTATTGCCAAATCCTTTTACAAATAACAGTTCCATTGTTTTCAGGCGGATCAACTGGCTGTTGATTTTCCAACTACGGATCAGTTTTTCCAACGCCAGTTTAATGGCATTTTCTTCCAGTTCCCGCCGTTCATTGCTCCGTGCGTTACTACTGACCGTGCGTTGGCGGTAATCCAGATGCTCTTCCAGTTCGATGGTTGCTGAATCAGATGTGTTCACTTTTTGATCGCGGCATCTTTTTCGCTGGATATCAATGACTTTGTAGCCAATGATGGAAAAAAGATAATTCTGAAGGTCTTTTTTGTCATCGAAGTTGTGGATCGAATGATAAAAGCCAAGGAATGCTTCCTGGACCGCATCTTCAGAGTCGGATTGATTATTGAGACGTCGCTGGGCAAAAGCAAGCAGTCGACCTTCAAAAATATCGATTAGTCTTTTCCAGGCCTTTTCGTCACCAGACCTGATCTGTTGGATAAGCAGTTTTTCTGATTCGCTGGCCATGGGAACTCGTCAAGGTATCCAACAGAAAGAAATATTAGTGGTGAATCCAGTGCCCAACTAAGTAGTAATTACGGTCTGCCTGGTCCAGGAATACCACCTCCAGGTCCGCCTGGAAAACCAGGCCCCCCCGGAACGACACCACCAGGTCCACCCGGTCCTCCGGGTCCATTCGGATCACCAGTTCCTGGATTAGAATTCTTAATTGGATCCAGATTCATGTCTTTGGTGGGTGTGTTTTGTAGTTTCATAAACTTTTCCCATTCCAGGCCGATAAACAACAGTTTATCAGCATCTACTTCCCGACCAGTAATGCCAATTGCGTCTACATTGAACGCGTGTGCCATTGCAACAATGGTCGAATGGGTGTCCAACTCTGCGTCACGAGGGAGTCGGGAAAGCTCTTTCAAAAATGTTTCGAACTCTTTCCAGCGATCTTTTGCCATATAGTACACAACAGCCCAGCTTAAGGTGTGGGCAATATCGTACAATCGTGCTGTGCTGTCGGCACGTGAAAGCCCATCATCGGTATTGTTCAGTTTTTTTGAACGCAGTACCGTATTCGATGTGCGTGCCAGCGAAAACAAGGAATCTGTGATCACATCAAGGAAAACCTCATCGTGCTCATCCAGGATACCTTTTTGATTCAATTCTTCATAATATCGCATGTATGCCCAACTTGGACCTCCACCGCCAGTAAAGGGGGCAACTTTAATCGTGTGGGCCCCACCGGGGAATGGACCCTTGGGGGTTTCAAAGAGTGCAGAAATCCCAAATCGCAACCACTCAGGTGCCATCAGATCGCGGGGCAGTAAGCCAGTTTCTGCGAAAATCTGAAGAGTTCCTTCGTGTGTTGCTGAAGCAATTTCTGCTTCTTCCTGCAATGCCTGATTGACCAGGTGAAATGTTGTTGCTCGAGCGTATTCAGAAAACTTAAGATTTTCAGTATTCCATTTTGGTTCTTTACCATCGGACAAACGACCTGCAGTAAACTTACCGTAGACATCCCTTAAGGACTGTTTGAAGTTTACAGATGCCTTATCCAATCGTTCGGCAGAAAATACGGCAATGTTTTCACGGCGTGCCAGGAACCCATCGCACACGATATTATTTACTTCGAAAGTTGCCTGATAGCGGTCGAAATCGCGAGCGTTACCCACGAGGATACCTGTCATTTTTTCCTTCGGTTCTGGCAATGCCCGTCCACGAAGTGCAATCCAGAGATAAACCGTCTGGAAATTGTTTTCCAGTGCTTCTAAGCGACGACGAACACTATTGTCTGTATTTTCATCAGTGCCATTGTAAAGCAGTGCATGATGCCGGTTCAGCATCATCGACTGATAGCCAAGACGATCTTTCCACTCAGTTGCTTTTGTCACATTTTTAATATCTTTTGTCAGATATTCTTTGACTTCCTCGTATGCCTTTACAGCAGCAATTACTTTGGCGGGTTGATTCGGTTGTTTCGCCACCAAACCTGCCGCTGTTTCAATGTTTGTCTTACATTTGTCGATTAAGCCCACCGACAAACACCATTCTGCCAGTTCGAGATACTTTGCTGCTGACCTTTCGGGTAATTTTCGTAATCGCAATGCGTACTGTTGTTCTGGGGTCACAATGTCTTTAACGTCAAAAATCAGTTCGCCTTGTCGATCGAAATCGATGTAGCTGCCACCAAATTTGGTTTTGATAATCGCACCATTATCAATTTTTTCTTCACGGATCGTTCCGTTCAATGGAACAACGCCAAGCACTTTCACAATAGCGGTGACGTAATCATCCGGATTGATTGGTGCTGCAGGCTTTTGAATGCCACCTTGTCCGGGAATGCCGCCAGCGTTACCAAGGTTACCACCTCCAGGAATCCCTGGGACACCTGGAATCCCTGGTCCACCGCCCCCAATCCCCAGATTTCCACCACCTGGGATACCTGGCACACCAGGGCCGCCTCCCGGAATACCAGGAACGCCAGGCCCACCGCCCTGAAAGCCGGGGCTGCCACCACCGGGAATACCTGGGATACCAGGGCTGCCACCACCGGGAATACCTGGACCGGGAAACCCTGGTTCACTGCCTCCAGGGGTGATGCCACCGTTGCCAGTGGATTTCAATACCACACGGATCACTAGGAATTTGTCTGCATAACTACTTGCAGAAAGGAAAAGCAATGCAAGACCAGTCAAAAACAGTTTATTCATCATTGAGTACCCCTTCGCAGAATGCGAATCGGTAAAGAAAGTTCCAGTTGAATCTATTTTCACCAATAACTTCACGCCTTACAAGTCCAAAGCGGTAAAATCAGGTTGAAAACTCATGGTTTTTTTGCAGGTGGGGCGGTTTTTGGAGCTACTTGTGGGAAGGGCACAGTGCTGGAAGGCAAATCACTGAACATCAGACCTGCTGTTGCAGCATAAGGTGAAGCCTGCAATACCGCAGTGATACCAGTTGCATTCACATTTGCACCCGCACCAGATTTTTCGAGCGCTTCCAGAATGTTTGCAGTAACATCTTTTGCTGGACGCGTAATACTATCTGGATTGCGAGCAGCGGGCAGTTTCTTCGCTGATTGCTGCCAGATTTGCAACGCGGTATTCAATCGGGCTGCGTAGATTTTCCATGGCAGCGACACAGGTGCACCGGATTTTGCCGCACGATTGCTGTCATCATTTGCCACCCGTGCCAGGAAAACGACATTGGTGTAGACCCAGTATGCAGATAGCTCAACATTGAGTGTCTGATCAATTGTCATTGAAGCGAGGCCAATTGCTGCTTCGAACCTTTCATGAGGTGTGGGTGCGGGCATCAGTTGGGGTGATGTGGCAAGGAAATGCATCAAAGTCCAGGCAGGGCGTGCAATGATTTCTTTGCGATTGTTACGAATGACACTGTCTTTGAAAGTGCCCAACGCTCGCACCGCATTTCTGCGGACATATGCCAGCACCTGAACTTCTTCTGTATTCTTGAACTGGCGTGGCATCACAACAAAGTTATGCAGCGCCGTAGCCATTTCGCCAAGTTTCTCCCCGTTGAACAGATAATGTTTCGTAGGTTCGGTGAAATCAGAGTGGGACAATAAGTTGGCAACCCCGTCGAATGCATACAACTGGTTGGCTAAGGAAGCATCTTTATCGTTGATGATTTTAATGAGCAGATCTGCGACACCCGTAGCTGGCATTTTGACGCACGCTAACGACAACATCCGCACGGCATTGATTGATTCAATCGGCCGGGTTGCTTCTTTCAAAACAAGTTCAATTTCCGTTTTGAGTGCCTCACCCAGATAAAGAGCGTATTGTGCGTGGGCATCGTTGTAATAAGACTTTCCGTCCTGACTCAGTGCAATAATCCGACAGTAGCGGTCGACGTCGGCCATTAAGGTATTCATATCCTGGGTGGGACCAGAAGCGTTGCCACCTGGCTCACCATTGTAGGGTGCTTCGAGAAGTCGATAGGCCAGCCATTGAGCTAGTACTTTCAAATGATTTTTGTTTGCCGCAGTGGCTGCGGGATCATCATCAACAACTAATTGTGTCCGGCCAGACATGTAGTTGATGGCGGCAGTTTTGGCAGCACTCACTTGAAGATTTGTCGGCATGGGAGGCAATTCTGCCCGCGCGATGCTAGCTGTGCAACCAATTGAAATGATGGCTACCAGAAAATTTCTCATGAAAACACGCACCTAATACTTCGAAATTATTCGAATCACCACGGGGTCTCCTACCCCAAACCACTGGACTCAATTATAACAAATTGGACCCGGAAATGTTTGCGAAAGAAGCAAATTGGTGGAAAATAGGCTCTTTACCGCTGATACAGTGGGAAAAAACAAACTAATGAAAATATTCTCATGAAGGCTGGGTATCTTTTTCCGAACTTCTTTTTAGTCAGCCCGTTACTGGATAGGCAATGAACACCACGGAACTTACGAAACTGATTGCTGCTTCCGGGGCAGTTTTTGTCCTGTTGCGGGTGGTTTTTGCACGTCCGTTGATCAAAAGAGTGATCAACCCCCACCGTCTGGTCTGGTTATTGACTGGTTTTGGTCTGCTGGCAGGTGCCATTACTGTTCTCCAGAGAGAATCCCCAATAAAGGGTGCGTGGGCCTGGCTGGTACCGTTGAAGCCGCTGATCTCAGATGAACGCACCTCACTGAACGTGATGTTCGCCGCATTCGGCATGAGCAACGGCATTATCGCACTGATATTGGTGGGTTACGCCTGGTTAACACTAGCACGCGATCCTGGCACTTTTCACCACGCAAAGTGGGCAAAAGTAGTACGTTATTATACTCGTTTGCGTGGTGGTATCGATTATTCGGTACTCATCCAATTCAACCGCACTTCAGGTGAATTACCCGAAGTGGTAGCAGAAGGTGTACGGAAAGGGCAGGTGCAGCAGAAAATGCTGGAACTGATGCCCAGTGCCAACTTTGCGCAACAATTACAGTCCTGGTGCCAGTTGGGAATCAACATGCGGCACAAAATATTCCCAAAGTTAGATGAAATCATGCGAGATATTAATCACGGAAACCTGCGAAGGGCATTATTTGATTTTGAACACGGTGCCGTGCTGGTGGAACTGATTCGAATTGCAGAGCAGGGAAGTACCAGTTCCCACGATCGATATCTGGTGGCATTCACACTCAATCAGGCCGAAGTGAACAATCACCGCTTTCAGGAGCACTTTGAATTGATGGTCAAGGCGTTGCGTGGTATTCAATCCCAGCACCAACGTGGGTAGTTCTGTAATGTCGCGTTTTTCTCAAGTTCTTACCTGCGAAGAAGATACAACGAATCTAGCTGTATTAATCGGATCTTATATAGTTAATCCGTTATTGATTAGTTTGTCTGGTCCGTTGGGTGCGGGAAAAACATTTTTCACTCGAGGGTTGGCAATCGGCTTGGGTGCCACCAATCCCCACGCGGTGCACAGCCCCACCTTTACGTTGATCCACGAATATCCCGCACGTTTGCCCATTTACCATTTTGATCTGTATCGGTTGAATACTGCTGAAGAACTTCTGGAGATTGGTGCGGCAGAATACTGGACTTCGAATGGTGTGTCTGTCGTTGAGTGGGGGAACCGTTTTTGCGAAATACTGCCCACGAATCGTTGGGATGTTACTTTGGAACCACTATCACCTTCGGAAAGATTGATTACTATCGAACCAACTGGAGATCGGGAAACCGCATTGCTGACACGAATTATAGAAAAGTGGACCGTTTAAAATCGCGAAAAAATGAGAGCCTTGTCACATTTGTTCCACAGTTTGGATTCCCAGAATATCCAGTGCTTGCTTGATGGTTTTCCCAATGAGTTCTACCAACATTAACCTGCTGGATCGAATTTCTGCAGTGGGGGCGGTCAGAACTTCGCATTGGTCGTAAAACACATTGGCGGCTTTTGCCAGATCCCACAAGTAACTCGCAATCGAGTGAAGGTAGAAATCTTTCGCGCAGTCCTGCAACACATCTTCAAACTTGCAAAGTTGCAGTGCCAGTGCTTTTTCCTGGGGTTCGGAAATCACAATTCTAGCACCGGTCAGTTCTTCCAGATGGCAGCCTGCTTTGCGGAAAATTCCACAGCAACGTGCGTAAGCATACTGCATATAACTGCCGGTATTACCATCGGTCGCCAGCATCTTGGCTGGCGAATATTTGTAGTTTGACGTGCGGTTTTGCGATAAATCGGCGTACTTCATCGCACCGATGCCCACTGCAACCCCAATATCGAAGATCTCTTTTTTGGAGAGACTAGGCACTTCCTTGCCCTCTTCAATACGCTTTTTGTGGTTTAGATGGTATTTTTCCAACCCCTTTCCACTGGCATCTCCACACAGATCATTCAGCGGGTAGGGGTCGCCTTCCCGCGTTTGCAGTGGTTTGCCGTCTTCGCCCAGAATGGCCCCAAAACTGATGTGTTCCAGCCGTGTTTGATCCCAGCCCCATCTACGGGCGTGGGCAAACAGCGTTTTGAAGTGCAGTGCCTGTCTGTAGTCTACCACGTAGAGCAGTTCGTCTGGGGTGAACTTTTCCTGTCGATAGCGAATTGTCGCAAGATCGGTAGTGGTATAGGTAAACGCACCGTCCCGTTTGCGGATCAGGGCAGGGGGCTCTTCGGTTGTTAATTCTTCTGGTGTGGTGGGGTAAATTCCTTTGGCATTCGGAATCACCACCGCACCCTGGCTTTCCTGGGCCAGGTTTTTCGCAAGCATTTCCTGCACAATTCCGGGCAGCATTTCGTTGTAATAACTTTCACCAAATTCATGATCAAACGGCAGCATTCCGAGCATCTTGTACGTGGCATGGATTTCCGCCAGACAGTGGGGCATGAATTCCTGCCACAACTGCATGTTCGCCGCATCCCCTCCATGCAGTTTGGCTGTTTCCAGTCGACAGGTATCGGCAATCGGTGTCGAGGTCGGCCCACCTTCATCTTCCTGACCGCCTTCTTCCTTAATCTTCTTTCGCACCAGTTTGTACAACCTGGCCAGTTCTGCCACCGGGTTTTCCTTATAGCCTGCAGGATCCAGAAAATTGCGATAGCCATAGATCAGCATGCCGAATTGTGTGCCCCAGTCGCCCAGGTGATTGTCCGTTACCACGTGGTGGCCCAGAAATCGCAGCAGGCGGGTAATCGCGTCGCCGATAATACTGCTTCGTAAGTGCCCAACGTGTAACGGTTTAGCGACGTTCGGGCTGGAGTAATCAATCACCACCTTTCTGGGTTTTTCAGGCTGCGAAATCCCTAAGCGGTCATCATTTGCCAGTGCGGTCAGCGTGGTCGATAGCCATTGTGGCGAAATAGTCAGGTTGATGAAGCCTGCTCCTGCCACTTCAGCAGATTGAATGATCCCCGTGGTGGGCAGGGCAGCCACAATTTCATTGGCGATTTCACGTGGATTGCGACCCACTTTTTTGCCCAATGGCATCGCGCAGTTGGCCTGATAGTCCCCGTGAGCAGCCTGCTGTGCGGGGCGAATCAACTGCAATAATTCCGAAATGTTCTGTTCGGGAAATAATTGTTCCAGAATCGGGCGAAAAACGCCCTGGATTTCGGCAATCAGTTGCATGGAAGTCCAAGTCCTTTCAACGAAAGAAGTTTAGTATCGAATTGTGGGGAAGTTAATCAAGGGCGATACCTGAAAGATACCCCACCGTAAAAAAGGTGATCACTGCGACCACGATGTGGGTGTGCGGTCCCAGCGATGAGCTTTCAATTGTGTCAGTAATTCGTCTGGTAGCCCACCGGCATCACTGCAGGCGATGTTGCTCAACACATGTGAATTTTTTCTCATACCTGGAATGATCGTGCTGATAGCGGGATTCGAAAGGATAAACCGCAACGCCATTTCGGCCATCGTCATTCCCTGAGGGATCAGTGGGCGAAGTTGTTCTGCACGATCCACGCTCGCGTGCAGATTTTCGGGTACAAAATAGGTGTTTCGCCAGTCACCTGCAGGCCATGTGCTGTTTTTGGTCAAATTGCCTGTCAATGTACCTTCATCAAACGGCACCCTTGCTATCACGCCAATGTTGTTCGCAACACAATAAGGAAAGAGTTCATCTTCCGGATTCTGGTCGAAAATGTTGTAAATCACCTGAACTGCATCGATAAGGCCGGTTTCCAATGTTTTGAGTACGTTCGTGGGCTCCCAGCGATTCAAACTGATACCCACAGCACGCACCAGACCTTGTGTTTTCAGCGATTCCATGGTGCGTTGCCAGCCAACTTCCCGATGCCAGTCGTCTTCCCATACGTGAAACTGGATCAAGTCCAGCGAATCCGCTCCCAGATTGGTTAACGAAGTTTCCACGCTGCTTTTGATGTAGTCATCGGGAAAGACATCTGCGATCGCAAACCCACGCTGGGATGGCCAGATTCGGTTTTTTGGAGGAATTTTGGTGGCGATTATGAGGTTTTTTTCAGGGTTTGCCCGAAGCAATTCCCCCAGGAACTTCTCGCTGAGTCCGTCGCCATAGGCCAGTGCGGTATCAAAAAAATTGCAGCCCATGTCGACTGCCAGTTGCAGTGATTGTCGAGTTTCCACGTCGTTCCGATCCGCCCAGCCTGCCAGCCCCCACATGCCGTAACCAATATCACTGACATCCCACTGTGTGCGGCCTAGTTTTCGATAATTCATGAGTTTTTGCTGCTGGAAATAATGTTGATTTCAGTTTAGAAAAAATCGCCCACATGGGTGCAAATAGTGCCCGCAAGCAATATTTCAATATTGAAATATAAAAATATAGCAGGATTGTTATGTTCTGATATCTTGCATCTCTTTTGTTTTTGATAGAACAGTGGGATGAATTTGCTTCCGCACACCACTGATAAGCCAATGTTGGATCGCACCTCACTCACTGATGATGAACGAATCGGGAACATTACGCCATTGCCCCCACCGGAAAACCTGATTCGTTTTTTCCCGATTCAGAATACTGCTACGGAATTGCTGATTTCTAATTGTCGCACGAATGTCAAAACGATTCTGCAGGGGAAATCTGACCGTTTATTTGTTGTAATTGGTCCGTGCTCGATTCACGATCCCAATGCGGCACTGGAATCTGCCCAGCGGTTACTGCCGATCAGACAGAAATTTCACGAAGATTTAGAAATAATTATGCGGGTGTATTTCGAAAAACCCCGCACCACGATAGGCTGGAAAGGACTCATTAATGATCCTTACCTCGACGGCAGTTTTCGCATTAACGAAGGCCTGCGGATCGCACGCGACCTGCTTTTGAAAATAAATCAGGTGGGAGTCCCCGCAGCATCGGAGTTTCTGGACACCATTTCTCCACAATATATTGCCGATCTGATCAGTTGGGGGGCAATCGGAGCCCGCACCACAGAATCACAGGTTCACCGCGAACTGGCATCAGGTATTTCCGCACCAATTGGCTTTAAAAATGGCACCGATGGCAACGTGCGGATCGCCTTGGATGCTATTCTGGCCGCACGTGGACGACACCATTTCCTGTCGGTACATAAAAACGGCCAGGTAGCCATTGTGGAAACACTGGGCAACCCCGATTGCCACTTGATCTTGCGTGGTGGCAAAACGCCGAACTTTTACCCGGAAAGCGTGCGCGCAGCAATCACTTCGTTACAGGAAGCCCAGTTGTCGACCCACCTGATGATCGATTTTTCCCACGCAAACAGTCATAAGAAAGCAATTCAACAATTGTCTGTTTGTCAGAATGTCTGCCAGCAGATTGCGGAAGGGGAAAAGCAGATCGCTGGGGTGATGGTGGAGTCCCACCTGGTAGAAGGGCGACAGGAATTGACGACGAAGGCGGACTTGACGTACGGCCAAAGTATTACGGACGAATGCCTCGGCTGGGATCACTCAGTTCAGATCATTGAACAACTGGCTCTGGCAGTGCAGCTGCGACGTAAATTGTTAGCTGGTAAGTAGTTAACAGCGTGTAGAATTGTTTTTCTTGAGCCACTTTTTCGGTTGTATCAGCGGAAAGCATGAAACAACTGTGAATTAAAAGGGGCCGAAAAAATGATTTATTGGAGTCCTATGTTATTTTCAGCCTGTCCAGAAACCTGGTTTTCGTTTGTGATGATAACAAGATACAACAACGAGTTCACTTTCGGATGAACGGTAAATAATTGAATATGGAAAACGGCACAAAAGAATCTGCCGAAATTCCCCATCTATTTTCTCAAATCCATGGGGCATTCTTGATGCGGTTTCTATTGCTACTTCAACTGCCCTGGCGAATTCAAAACCTAATCCAGCAGAACGCAACTCATACCAAGTCCTTGCTTCCAGTATCTCCATTTCAGCTTCAGGTCTAAAAATAATGTCCATCAATCTTGTGTCTCAAGAAACAACTTTGCACGCAACTCTGACCATGGGATGCCTGTTGTTGGATCAGCCTGATGTGCGGCGTATCGATGATAAAACTCTTCCCGATCTTCTTCGGGAATGTCTATTTTCAACGGTAGAATGCTGTTCCATATTTCTTCAACGAGAATTATTCGCTCGGAAACTGACAGCTTTTTGATATCTGTTAGAAGTTGATTCATAATAAGAGTATTATACACAAGGAATAGCTTGTATGCAATCGAGTGGAGCATTGTTTCAGCTACATCTTTGTTCAGTGAATTTTAGAGGTTTGTTTAGTCAACTTAAATCCCTGCAAGCTATTGACTTCGGCACTGAAAGTGCCGGTTCTCTAAGCCCCAGGTAACGGGGCAGGTGCGCACGGGAGTAAGTCTTTCAGTTCCAAAAAAGTGTTGAGATTTCTGCACAAAACTAAACTCAACCATCTACTTGTATCCTGTTTTCACTTTCCCCATCTGGCAAAATGTAGTCATGTGTGTTTGATTGTGGCTTGCACCTCCGGATCAAAAGCGATTACAGCTTTGCAAATCAGCTTTGATATCGGGCAAAAGAACTCCTGAACACGTTATCCACTTACGGCTTCATTTTCATACAATTGCACTACACCCCGGCAGGAAAGTTTATGCGAGCGTTGTTTTTGGTAGCGGATGAGTTTGAAGATGTGCAATTTTTTTCGGTTGCATACCGCCTGAGTGAAGAAGGCTACGATATTGTTGTTGCCAGCAACGATGAAGAAGACTTTGTTGAAGGCGAGAACGGCTACATTCTGGAAGATTTTCTTTCTCTTTCTGATGTCAGCCCCAGCGATTATTCAGTTCTGGTGATCCCCGGTGGTCATTCTCCGGAACGGTTGCGACTGTGGGAAGATGCCGTGGATATTACCCGCATTTTTGCCCAGGAAGGTACGCCCATCGTTGCCATTGGCCACGGGGTTCAATTATTGATCAGCGCTGGCACACTGGATGGTAAACTGGTGACTTGCAGCCCAGCATTACGTGATGATGTCAAACTGGCGGGTGCCAGCTATCGCGATGAAGATACGGTGGTAGATGGTGTACTGATTACCGCCCGCGACACCGAAAGTATCCCTGTGTTGAACGGAAAATTGTGCAAATTGCTGAAATCGCGGTAATCGCCGTTCTCATCTGATAGATGGTTTAGAATCATGAAAAAGACAGTTGCTGAATTACAGGCGATATACGATTTGCCGTTGCCTGAATTGATGTTTCGTAGTGCAGAGATCAGTCGGAAACACCGCCCTGATCACGAAATCCAACGCTGTGCGCTGTTGAGCATTAAGACTGGCGGGTGTCCGGAAGATTGCAGCTATTGCAGCCAAAGTGCCCACTACGATACCCCTGTGGATCGGGAACCACTGCTGAGTGTGCTGGAAGTAAAAGAGCGTGCTGCTGCCGCCAAGGCGGATGGTGCGACCCGTTTTTGCATGGGTGCTGCCTGGCGAAAGCCGAAAGACGGACCTGAGTTTGATGCCGTGCTGGAGATGGTGCGGGAAGTGCGCAAACTGGATATGGAAGCGTGCGTCACCTTGGGAATGCTGACGGAATCTCAGGCCCAGAGACTGAAAGAAGCAGGATTGACAGCCTATAACCACAATCTGGATACGTCTCGTCGTTATTATCCCGAAATTATCACCACACGGACCTACGATGATCGCCTGGAAACACTGGACCACGTTCAGAAAGCGGGCATTTCCGTTTGCTGTGGGGGCATCGTTGGGATGGGCGAAACTGTTGAAGATCGCCTGATGATGCTGGTTGAACTGACCCACCTCGAAACACCGCCGGAAAGTGTTCCAATCAACTGCTTGATGCCTTCGAAAGGAACTCCTCTGGAAATGGCCCCACCAGTGGATTCGATTGAATTGGTGCGTTACATTGCCACCACCCGAATTACTTTCCCACATGCCCGCGTGCGACTGAGTGCGGGGCGAGATCAGATGAGCCGGGAGTTACAGGTATTGTGCTTCCTGGCTGGTGCGGATTCGATCTTTTTTGGCCAGAAGTTGCTCACAGCGGGTAATCCCGACGTCGATGCAGATGCGGCACTATTTCGGGCAATGGGGATTGCACCCACGACAAGTTGTTAATTAGTGTATTATGTAATTGATTTTATATATAACTAATTGATGATTTAATAATTTCTTCATCTTATTACGAAGTATCTCAAGTTCGGTTTTTCCATGTCATTAGAACAGCGGTGGAATGAAGTTTTAGATCAACTGCGAAAGCAGGATCGTTTTCGTAGTTTTCGGGTGGGAGAGGGGCACGATTTTACCTCCAACGACTACTTAGGCTACGCCAACAGCAGTATTCAGGCACCCATTCACAATGATTCTGACCCCACGTGGGGCAGAAGTGGCACAGCGTCTCGTCTATTGCGTGGGCACCATGCTGTTTGGGACGAATTGGAATGCCGCCTTGCAAACTGGCACCAGGCGGATGCAGTGCTGATGATGACCAGTGGGTATTCTGCAAACGAAGGTCTGATTTCAACTATTATGGAGCCTGGAGATTGGGTAGCCACGGATGAGTTGAACCATGCCTGTATTGTGGATGGCCTGCGACTGGCAAAGTGCCGTCGTTTCAATTACCGCCACAACGATTTGAATCAGTTGGAGGAAGGTCTGAAAAAGGAGGCCAGTCACAACGATCCCGACCGTCAGAGATTTATTATTACCGAATCGCTTTTCAGCATGGATGGCGACTTGGCGGATCTTACTGGTATTTGTGCCCTGGCAGAAAAATATGGTGCCCATGTAATTGTGGATGAGGCCCACTCCACTGGCTGTTATGGTGGCACAGGATCTGGCTACGTCGATCAACTCGGGCTGCGGAAGCGGATTTTGGCTTCGATCCATACCGGTGGGAAAGCAATGGCTGCACATGGCGCCTACATTGCAACATCAAAACTATTAAAAGACTATTTAATTAATCGTTGCCGACATCTGATTTTTACGACCAGTTTACCCCCACTTCTGGGTAGATGGTGGCTGGATTCCCTGGCAAAGGTGAATAGTGATCCCCAATCCCGGGCTGCTCTGCATACCAATAATCAGTTCTTTCGTAACGCTTTAGTAAGCAAGGGTTTCAAGCCTGCGGGTACGGAATACATTGTTCCCATCATTGTGGGGGAAGATAAACCCACCATGGAAGTTGCCAGAGCACTACAGCAGAACGGCTTCGATGTCCGAGGTATTCGCCCACCAAGTGTACCTCCAGGGACCGCACGGTTGCGGATTTCGGTCCATGCGGACCATCCTCAAGAATTGTTGAGTCAACTGGTGAATTTGCTGGTGCAATTATGTCCGAGATGAATCGTTGGCTGGTCGTGGGCACAGATACTGATGCGGGAAAATCGACTTTTTGCACACTGTTTCTCGCTGCACATGCCACAAGTTGGAGTTATTGGAAACCAGTTGAATCCGGCGATTCCGATTCAGAAAAGATTTCCCGTCTGGTACCAGATGCAAACGTTTTTCCAAGGCACTTTCATGCACCCGCTGCGTTAGCACCAGTTCTGGCAGCACGGCTGGCTGGGAAACAGCTTCCCACCATCGACGAAGTGATCCAGGCGGTTCCGAAATCACATTTACCGTTATTGATTGAATCTTTTGGCAGCCCACTCTCGCCATGGGATGAAAAAACACTGCAGATCGAATTTCTTCAACATCTTTCTGCCCACTTAATCCTGTGCGTCAATTCCACTGTGGGTGCTGTTGGACGTTGTTTGCAAACACTTAACGTCTTACAAAATATGAACTTAGCAGCTTCAATTGTTGTTATAATTGGTGAACACGATCCTTTTGCAGAAGAGCAGATCAAGCACCACTCCAGACTCCCCGTATTTTCTCTGCAATATCCCACCGATTGGTCAGCGACTGGGGTACAGGAATCGGTCATTCTTCAGAAACGGACGCTTGAAGAGATTGCCACAAATATATCTGAGATGATTCCCGTCGGCCAAGTTGCAGATGATCCTTCTGATCGTTTAGGGCAGCTTGACCGGGATATCGTCTGGCATCCATACACGCCGCTAGTGGTGGATGAACCCCCATTGCTGGTGCGGGCTGCGAAAAACGAATACCTTTACCTGGCTGATGGCAGACGGATCATTGACGCGATTTCATCATGGTGGACTACGTTTCATGGTCACTGTCAGCCGGAATTGATGGAAACTCTTCGAAGAACAACCCACAAGATTGACCATGTAATGTTTGCTGGCCTGACGCACGAACCAGCGATCGCGGCAGCAGATCGATTGCTGAAAACTACCAAATGGAACGGTGGTCGGGTGTTTTTTTCGGACAACGGCAGCACCGCAGTCGAAGTGGCGATGAAAATGGCCTATCAATACTGGCATATGCAGGATCAGGCACAGCGGACCACTTTTATCACATTTGAGAACTCGTACCATGGTGACACATTTGGTGCGATGTCGATCAGCAGAGATCCTGTCTTTTTTGGCCGCTTTGAGCCATTCTTTTTCGATGTGAAACAAATTCCGGTAGATCCTGCTGCTCTGGAGGAATTTCTGGCGACCCACCACGAACACTGTGCGGGGTTGATTTTGGAGCCACTAGTACAGGGTGCTGGTGGGATGAAAATGCACTCTCCAGAGACTTTGAAACAAATTGCAGAGCTTGCAAACAAGTACGGCGTATTGTTCATTGCGGATGAAGTGATGACTGGTGGCCGAACTGGGAAAATGTGGGCACACCAGAACTGTGAAGTGGTCCCTGATTTTATTTGCAGTGGGAAAATCATTACTGGCGGGGTTCTTCCGATGGCAGTAACCCTGGTAAATTCGCGCGTTTGTGAGCAATTTTGTATAGCAGATCGGACCAAAACATTCTTTCATGGGCATTCCTATACAGCAAATCCTCTTGGATGTGCCTTAATCGCCAAAAATCTGGAAATCATGGTACGTGGTGAGTGGCTGCGGGATTCAAAACGAATTGAAGCGAAATGGCTGGCGAGTGTGCCCCGCCTTGCGGCTTTGCCCCACGTGCACGATGTGCGTGTCTGTGGGACGATCATCGCACTTGATCTGCAGTTTCCGGGCGGTTATCTTGCTTCGATTGGCCCACAAATCCGAAGGAAATGTCTCGCTGATGGAGTCTGGATTCGCCCATTAGGGAATGTCGTTTATGCGATGCCCCCACTTTGCACCAGTGATTCATCATTGGAACAGATCGCAACCGCAATGGAAAGATCGATCAAAGAAATTAATATTAATTGATGACAATATTGCAATGTTTCAATATTGTTGTTTAGTGGGTTTGCTTGTAACGGTAGAAAATTGGTGCTCGCACTTGAATCAGTTTGGTTTGGGCGATCATATGGCTGCCCGATTCGCCATTCAGTGCGGTGCTGATCAGCAGTTCCTGCTCTTTCTTATGCAGTTTTAACGAACCCACAGCAGGTGAGGCACTTGGGTCTCGCCCAACATAAGATACTTCATATCCCATTCCGCGTATACGTGGCTCGATAAACTGCCAGCCACCCATATTCTGCGATTCTTCTTGCACCCACACCATTTCAGCCTGAGTATACTGGGAAAGTATTTCAGACAGTTTCTGTTCTGGGAATGGATAAAACTGTTCCATTCGCACGAGTGCAATATCAGTGCGGTCCCCGCGTGCTTCAAGTAGTTCGTAATAAAGTTTCCCACTGCACATCAGAACGCGTTTAACATCTTCCACTGGCACCTGATCGTCGATCACTTCATGAAAATGGTCATTCGTCATCGATGATAGTGTGGAGACGCACATTTTGTGCCGCAACAGGCTTTTCGGCGTCATGATAATTAGTGGTTTGCGGAAATCCCGCCGCATTTGCCGTCGAAGCACATGGAAGTACTGGGCAGGAGTGGTCAGATTGCATACCTGAATGTTGTTTTCTGCACAGGATTGCAAAAATCGCTCTAATCGGCCAGAAGAGTGCTCAGGCCCCTGACCTTCATATCCGTGGGGCAGCAACAGCACCAACCCGCTGGAACGCTGCCATTTTGTTTCCGAGCAAATCAGATATTGGTCAATAATACTCTGGGCACCATTGACGAAGTCGCCAAATTGGGCTTCCCACAGCACCAGCGTGTTGGGTGCGTCGAACGAAAAGCCCAACTCAAAACCGAGTACCGCTTCTTCACTCAGTGGGGAATCATATACTCGGAAGAAACTCTGCTGGCTGCTCAGTTGATCGATTGGGTTGTATTTGCGGAGTGTTTCCTGATCGACAATGATTGCGTGCCGCTGACTGAAGGTGCCACGGCGACTATCCTGCCCACTCAGACGTACAGAAGTGCCTTCCGCAACTAACGAGCCAAAGGCAAGGCATTCCGCAGTAGCCCAATCAATTTTATCCGTGGTAAGCACAGATTCGCGTCTTTGATCCAGAATACGTTCGATTTTGTCAAACGGTTTCACATCTGTGGGAATCGTCGTTGCCACCGTAATGACATGCTCCAGTAATTCCCGGCTGACACCCGTGCGGGTTGCTTCGTGGCGATATTCGGCCTGCATCCCGGTCCATGGTCCACCATACGACTTGGTGCGAGTTCGCAAATTGGCTTCTTTTTTTACCTGTTGCTGAACATTATCCAAAGTAGTGCGGTAATCTGTCACAATCTGCTTGATCTGGGCTTCAGTGAAACGCTTCGATCGGATCAACTGCTCCTGATAGAGCAGGGCAATCGATTTTCGCTTGTTTATTTTGTTATATAACTTAGGGTGCATGAATCCCGGTTCGTCGCCCTCATTATGACCCCACTTCCGGTAACAGTTGATGTCGATTATCACGTCACGTCGAAAGTGCTGGCGGAATTCGATGGCAAGTTCTGCAATGAAAACGCATGAATCCGGATCCTCGGCATTCACATGGAATACTGGTGCCTGAATCATCTTGGAGATGTCAGTGCAGTATTGCGTTGATCGACCGTCCTGAGGCGAAGTGGTAAAGCCAATCTGGTTGTTCACAATGATGTGAACTGTTCCACCAGTTGTGTAGCCTTCCACGTTGGCCAGATTGAAAACTTCTGCAACAATGCCTTGGCCAGCGAAGGCGGCATCACCGTGAATCAGAATGGGGACTCCCATCCTGCGCTCTTTATCGCGGTGCAATCGTTGTTTTGCCCGCGTGCGACCTTCGACGACAGCATCGACAGCTTCCAGGTGGCTGGGGTTGGGTGTTAAAGACAGGTGAATTGAATTTCCATCAGATGTCTGGTAGTCGCTGGAGAATCCCAAGTGATATTTTACATCACCGTCGCCTTCGTAGGAATCAGGCTGAAAATTGTCTTCAAATTCAGCGAAAATGTCGATTGGCGGCTTCCGCAAAGTGTTAGCCAGCACATTCAGTCGCCCACGGTGGGACATTCCCAGTACAAATTCACGGATACCCAGACTGGGACCTCTTTCGATGATCGCTTCCAGCACTGGCATCAGGGTTTCCCCACCTTCCAGGCTGAAACGTTTCTGGCCAGGATACCGTGCGGCTAAAAACTGTTCAAAATTTTCGGCACGGACCAGCATGTTCAAGGTGCGTTTTTGCTGTTCGACCGTTGCTTCCGGTCGCATCCGACGTGGTTCAATCCGTGCTTTCAACCAGTCGCGGATAGTGTTGTCCTGAATGTGGCCATATTCCACCCCCACCGTACCACAGTAAGTTTCCTGTAATACAGCCAGAAGTTCTCGTAACGTTGCTCGATTCATGCCATGAAACGCACTGCAATCGAAATAGCGATCAAGGTCTTTTTCGCTTAAACCATACTCTTCCAGGCTCAGGTGTGCGTGGGGGCCAGGTGGATCTGCAAGTGGGTCTATTTGTGCCTGCAAGTGGCCAATATTGCGGTAGTTTTGAATCAGGCGAACGATCGAGGTGTAACTGGTATCATTGGCAGAGAACAATCCCTGGGCGGACAGTTCAAATCCTTCAAAAAATGCCTGCCACTGGGGATCAACATTTTCAGGATTGCTGGACCACAGTTGATACTGTTGCTCGATGAACTCTAAATTGTAGCGGTTTGCAAATTTCAGGTTGTGCATGGAATTCAAGGCTGGTTTATCAGGGTACAGGTGCTGCTGGTATTCTTATTGTAGTTCTACTATCCAAACTGGGCGAATCGACTGTTGGGATTTCATACCTTGGAAAACAAAAAAATACCAGAGAAGTTTTTACACGATATTTGTTAAAAATTATTCATTTTTGCTTTTGGCAAAACTTTTTCTGCTTGTTCTCCGTCTTCAAACGGTGCACAAGTGGTTCTGAAAAAAGTCAACTAATTGATTGACAAGGGCTGTGCACATCAGATATACTTACGTGAACATGGTAATACCTCTCCAGTTGACACCATTTGGGAGGGCAGGCGTGTTGGGCAACTACCGTTCTACTTTCAACACCTTACTGGGTGTCATTTGTTGCATTGGCATTTTTGTTTTACCATCCAACGCACAAAGTTTACCTGTTAATTCTCCAGTGCAGGAATTGCGTTCTCTCGCACTGAAACAGGAGAGCACTGCACATTGGGATAAGGCTTTACGAACATGGCTACAGGTCATTGCACTTGACCGAAATAACCTGGAAGCCAAAGAACATGTTCAGGTGAATCTTCGCTACTTACTTCAAACTCGCCGGCAGGAAGACCCGGAGTATCGAAAGGCGATTATGAAGTTGACTCGTGCCGAAGTGTTTGGTTTGTACCGCGAACTACTTGATAAACTAGCGGATTATTACATTGATGCTGATAAGGTGACCCCTGGCAGGTTGTTTGATCAGGGGATGAATGAATTTTTGCATGCTCTCAGCAACTCAAAGTTTGTCAGCCAGTATACACCTTCCGCAACCACTGTTGAGTTGGAGCGATTTCGTACTCAGGCAAGGCAGGCATGGCTGGGCCGAACACCAAAAACAGCCGATGATGCTGTAGGAATGCTTGATGAGGTATGTAGTGCTGCAAGACGTTTTCTTGGGTTGAAAGTTGCAAATGCGGTTGTTTTTGAGTTTATCTGTGGTGCATCCAATTCGCTGGACATGTTTAGTGCTTACGAACATCATCCCGTGGAAGAAGCAAAGCCTCTTGATCTGACAGTAATTGCGAACCAGATCGATGACGAACTGGCGGTGATCCAGATTAAAGAGTTCAACAAGCACACTCCAAACCAATTACGCGAAGCACTGGATACGCTCGTTGGTATGCAGGGGATAGAGGGACTGGTGATTGACTTGCGTGGGAATCCAGGCGGGTCACTTCAGGCAGCAGCCAAATGTGCGGAGCGATTTCTTACTACCGGTTTGATCGTCAGCACGAATGGTCGGGTGCCTGATTTCAATGATTCCATCACTGCGAACGATCCTGGTGCGATCATCCAGCTACCAATCGTGATCCTTGTTGATGGTAAAACTGCAAGTGCCGCAGAAGTATTTGCATTTGCACTGCGAGATCATAAACGTGCCCACATCGTTGGGACAACTACTTATGGTAAAGGAACAGTGCAGGGAACGATTCGCCTGCCTGCTCTTGGCAAAAATGCATTTTCGCCATCAATTCGAATGACCATCGCACGATTAGCCAGTCCCCATGGAACTAGTTTTCATGGCACCGGTCTGACACCGGATGTTATTGAAACGAACACTCAGCGCCAATCAGAAATTGCCATCCAGGCGGTGCGTGAAATGGTTCAGTCCAAATCGATGAACTTAATGCCGATGGGGCCGTGATTCCCGCTACTTCTCTGAGATTTTTTCCATTAGTTTTCTTTCATTATTATCCCAGCCAGCTTGGCATCTGCCCCGCCTGTGGCAGATTTACGACAGTTACCGAGCGTATTGCTTTGTGCTGGCAGATTTCGTCCAGGGCTGCCTGAGACGGTTTGTTGTCGAGGTGCATCACTGCGATGGCATCCCCACCTGGTGCCTGACGGCCAAGGTGCATGCCAGCAATATTCACTCCATGGCGACCAAAGACCCCGCCCATATATCCAATCACGCCAGGTTCATCTGTATGTGGGAAAACCAGTAAAATACCATCCAGATAGCTTTCCAGCCGATACACACCCAATTGAACCAGACGGGGATAACGATCTCCAAACAGAGTGCCTGCTGCGACGGATATTTCCTGATCAGTGTGTACTTCTGTATGCATTAAATTTGCAAAGTCACCGCGGGCATCTGTCGATGCGGTGACGATATCGATACCGCGATCGCGTGCCAGAATCGGCGCATTCACATAATTCACACTCTCACTGAGATACCGTTCCAGGAGCCCAGCCGTAAACGCAGCAGCCAGCAGGCGGGTATTGGTATTCATGCTTTCGCCACGGAAAGTGAGCACCGCTTTGCGAATCGCCCCCTGGGCAGCCTGATTATGGTACAACCCCAGGCGGTAAGCGAGGTCAAGAGAGGTGCGAAGCTGCTCCAGTTCCGTTCGATTAATCGATGGCAGGTTCACGGCACACTGGACAATCCCTTTCTGCAGAAAATCGATCAGCAGGTGGGCCGCTTCAATCGCCACCGCTTCCTGTGCCTCGAAAGTAGAGGCACCCAGGTGGGGAGTTAACACGACATTAGGCGCCTGAAACAGTGGATTGTCCGTGGGAACAGGTTCCACTTCAAAAACGTCAACGCCCGCACCGCCCAATTGGCCGGATAGAAGGGCTGCTGCAAGATCGGTCTCGTTGACCACACCACCACGTGCAACGTTCAGGATGCGGGCACCTTTTGGCAGCAATTCCATCTCTTTTGCGGCGATAAAATCTTTCGTTTCAGGTGTAAATGGGATGTGCAGCGTCAGAAAATCGCATTTCGGCAACAGTTCCTCTTTGGAACGGCAGGCATGAATGTTGAACTCAGCGGCTTTCTCGGGTGTGATCAATGGGTCGTAACCAAGCACGTTCATGCCTAATCCGGTGGCACGCTGAGCAACCTCACGGCCAATCCGTCCAAGTCCAATGATGCCGAGTGTTTTCCCGGTAACCTGAGTACCCAGAAAGCGGTTGCGATCCCACTTGCCAGCTTTCATTGATGCATCTGCCGCAGGAATGTGACGTGCCAGACTCATCATCAGAGCAATGGTGTGTTCAGCAGCGGAAATGGTATTACCGCCTGGGGTATTCATTACTACAACACCAGCACGGCTGGCAGCAGGTACGTCGATATTATCGACACCCACTCCAGCCCGCACGACGCAGCTCAGTTTACCGCGATTTGCAAGTAATTCGCTGGTAATCCGAGTGGCAGAACGAACAATCGCTGCATCCGCAGCCTGCAGTGCAGCGAGCAATTCCGCACCTTTCAAGCCAGTTCGGTTGTCTACTTCGATACCTGCCTGTTCTAAAATGCGAATGCCAGCTTGTTCAAGCTTGTCGCAAATTAATACTCTCGCCATTCCTTTGCTTCCTGGGGAAATATTCTTTCAATTAAGTGAACTAAATTAAATCTTTGATTTGTGCGAGCAGATTTGCCATTTCAATCGCAGTTACTGCCGCTTCGTAACCCTTGTTACCACTTTTGCCACCAGCACGGTTGAGTGCCTGCTCCAGTGTATCACAAGTTAATACCCCATAAATCACTGGTATGCCACTATCTTTTGTCAAGTGGGCAATGCCGTTTGTGGCCGCACTGGAAACATAATCGTAGTGGTCAGTTTCCCCGCGGATGACTGCACCAAGGCAGATAATCGCCTTGTATCGCTGTTTTTTCACCAGGGCGTTGGCAATGGTAGGGATTTCAAACGACCCTGGCACACGAAATGTTTCAATATCGCTGTCCGCAACACCGTGCCTGGACAAGCCGTGAAGTGCACCTGCCAGCAGCAAATCAACAATATTGCTATTGAATCGTGCAGCCACAATGGCATATTTTCCGGATGAAGCTACCAACGAACCTTCGAAAACGTGCGAACTCATCATCGCAGCACCTAATAAGAGCAAGGAAACTATTGTATTACTTAGCGTGCCGGTGAAAAAATGAGATTTTCTAATTTTCTGTCAGGGAATATTTTTCAATCTGCACCAGATTGTCAAAAAATGTGGCCCCACCTCCCAAATCGGTGGTGGCGGTGCTGGTAACCGAATTACAATTTGCCCCACCGATCAGGCGGGACCAATAGACACCGTAGGATGCCAGCACACCCTGGGGGACGTTGTCGCTGATGACCACTTTTGCCTGAAATGCACCTCGATCGTTAAAAATTCTCACCAGATCATCTTTGTGGAGGTGGTACGCTTCCGCATCCTGCGGATTCACTTCGACGATTGGTTCGCGGTGCACGGGTTGCAGCGATTCGATATTCGCAAAACTAGAGTTGAGAAAAGAATTTTCCGGCGGACAGATAAATTGAAAGGGATATTTGGCAGCCAGATCCGGCTTAGTCTGTGGGTCTTCGTGGGGTGGGGTGTAATTGGGCAAAGGATCGCGACCCGCATCGGCTTCTCGTTGAGAATACAGCTCACATTTCCCACTAGGGGTGGGGAAATTGCCTTCAGCAAATGGGACAAAACTGGCTGGAAGGTTTATACGAATCGGCTCGCCAGTCAGTAAGCGTTCCCAAGTGATCCCGTCGAATGCAGATGCAGAAGGGTAGCCACCGTAGCCTGCTTTTGGTTGAAGTGCCAGTTGGATCAATTCTTCATCAGTTTCCTGATAGATTTCCGGTTCAAATTTGAACGCCTTCGCCAATAATCGAAATACTTCTGTGTTCGGTTTTGCTTCCGCCAGTGGTGGGATGGCTGGACGATTCAGTTGAATATACAAATGCCCGTAAGCACTGTGAATATCCCAGTGCTCCAATTGGGAAGTTGCTGGCAATACGATGTCAGCGTAGTCTGCAGTGTCTGTTTGAAAAAGGTCATGCACAACGGTAAAGAGATCTTCTCGTTCCAGCCCTTGCAGCACCTTCTGTTGTTGGGGATTGACTGCAGCGGGATTCGAATTATAGACAAACAATGCTTTGACCGGTGGGCCGGGTAACTCGCCATGCAGGGCTTCCGCTAACTGCACCATGTTAATTGTTCGTGTGTTGGCTGGGATTAAATCAGGTCGTTCCAGCCCGGCTCCGTTCCAGGGGCTGAGTTTACTGGTGCTTAATAGTGCCCCACCTCCAGGAAAACGCCATGAACCAGTTACTGCGGGCAAACAGCAGATGGTTCGTACCGCCATCGCACCACCGCCGTGACGCTGTAGGCCGTAATTCAAACGAACCAGCGAGGGGCCTCCATAAATCTGGGATGCCAGTCCCAGTTCGCGTGCTAAATGTTCAATTGTCGACTCTGGTAAACTGGTAATTGCTGCGACCACGTGGGGCGGGAATTCTTTCAAACGATCAGACAGTTGTTTGAATCCAATAGTGTATCGGTCCAGATAATCCTGATCCTGCAGTTGATCCCTTACGATAATGTGCATCAGGCCCATTGCCAATGCGGCATCTGTTCCGGGACGAATGGGGATCCACCAGTCTGACTTTTTCGCCGTATCACTACGTCGTGGGTCGATGGTGACGATTTTTGCCCCAGTTTTCCTCGCCTTGTGCATCAACGACCAAAGGTGAATGTTGGTGACGGCGGTATTTGAGCCCCAATTGATGATATAGCGTGCCTGAACGATCGCTTCGGGGTCGATGGTGGCACGCGTTCCTAATGTCACGTCGCACCCCGCTGCACCTGCCGTGGCACAAATGGTGCGGTCTAACATCGAGGCACCAAGGCGGTGAAAAAATCGCCGATCGATGCTGGCATACTGTAATTTCCCCATGGTGCCAGCATAGCTGTATGGCAATATTGCTTGCGGGCCATATTGTGAATTGGCAATATTGCTAAGTTGGGTAGTAATTTCAGCGATTGCCTCATCCCAGGTGATGCGGGTAAATCTTCCGGAGCCTTTTTTACCCACGCGTCGCAACGGGTGCTGCAGGCGATTTTTGTGGTAAACTCTGTCCAGATAATGGTTGACCTTCTGGCAAAGAAATCCACGAGTAAATGGATGTGATTTATCACCACGCAGGTCGATCGCACGATCCTCTTGCACGGTCACGACCATGCCGCACGTATCAGGACAGTCGTGGGGGCAAACTGCTTTGACCACTTGTAAGGGAATCGTTGGCGTCGAAACTTGTGCCATGTTATATAGCTGCTTGGTTATATGCGTCCGAACTGTTTTTCGAGTTCTTTCTTACTGAATACCAATGAAGTTGGGCGACCATGTGGGCAATGGTGCGAATCTTCTGCCAGATCCCGCAGTTTCATCAAGTGATCGATTTCTTCCTGCGTTAGCGGATCACCCGCCTTAACTGCGGCTTTGCATGCCATGGTGGCTAATAAGTGATGGAGCAGTTGAGCCCTGCTGGGGGTTCGCTCCTGTTCCAGAATCCCTTCCACTACATCCTGAAATAGTTTTCCCGGTGCCCGCCGAGAGAGCAGGGTGGGATAGCTCGACAGGGCAATCGTCCCCCCACCGAAATCTTCGATTTCCATTCCCAGTTCAGCCAGACTGGTTTTCATTTCCAGCACCTGACCCGCTTGATCCAGCGTCAATTCCACTGGTTCCGGAATCAGCAATCGCTGTACTTCCAGAGCCCCAGCGAGGACGCGACGACGGAGTTGTTCAAACAAGATCCGCTCATGCAGGGCATGCTGATCAATCACTAACATGCCATCTTTCGTTTCTACAACCAGAAAAGCATTGTGAATCTGAATTGCATGATAACTGGAAAAAAGCTGGTCTTTGAATGCTGGACCTTCCTGTGGAGTGGTTGAATCTGGCAGGAATTCTGTATGAGCAAGCACTTGATCCGGAGGTGATTGTACAATTTGATCTTGCTCGGCCTGCGAGTCAGGTCTTTCTGGTAGGGAATCTTGTTTTTCCAGAGGTACATGCTGTGGAATCCGTTCAATGTTTGCATGCGGTAGGGAATCGCGGCTTTCCTGTTGTTCCAGAGCATCTAATGGGTGCACTTTTGCTGCAGGCCGAAACGAAGGTGGTTTTTCCGGTCGACCTTCCGGTACAGGTGCGATCACTCGGATATCACCTGCTTCAATCGTTTCCTTTCTGGGATATATGGGTGGCGATGAATAATCCGGCAATTCAAACAAGCCTGGATTAGGTTTCGCCGGTTTCTCAGCCAGAATCTGATCGGCGGGTATCCGCAACTCAGGCACCAGATTCAATTGCAACAATTTTTTCTTAATTGCAGAGCGAACCAGTGCGTAGATTGCAGATGAATCGCGAAAACGCACTTCAGTTTTGGTGGGATGCACATTGACATCCACCTGATCAGGTGGGATTTCCAGAAATAAAAAGCCTACAGCATAGCGACCTGTCATTAGCAGGCCACGGTAGGATTCCTGCAGGGCGTGGCCAAGGCTGCGATCACGAATCCACCGCCGGTTCAGGTAGAGATATTGCAGTTTCGCATTACCACGATTGATCTTGGGATCGCCGATAAAACCTCGAAAATGAATGTTATTGTGGGCGGATTCCACTGGAAACAGGTGATCCCGTACTTCATCGCCGTAGAAAATGCCCACCCTCCCGACAAAATCGGAGGTACTTTGTGCTTCAAAGACCAATCGTTCGTTGTGTCTCAGAGTAAAGCCAATTTCTGGATAGCCCAACGCCAGGCGAGTCAACATATCAGAAACATGCCCCAACTCGGTGGGGATGGTACGCAGAAATTTTTTGCGGACGGGTGTATTGAAGAACAAATGACGTACTTCGATGCGAGTCCCTACAGAGCCATTCCAGGGGCGAATTTCTGATAATTCTCCACCGTGACAATCGAGTTCTGCCCCCACTTCGGCATTCATGGGACGCGACTGGACCTTCACATGGGCCACCCCACCAATGCTTGCCATGGCTTCGCCACGAAATCCGAGCGTCGAAATCCGGAATAAATCTTCTGATTCCACAAGTTTACTGGTGGCGTGGCTGGCAAATACCATCGGCAAATCAGTTTCCTGAATACCATGGCCGTTATCCACAACTCGGATGTAATCGATGCCACCCTGTCCCAGATCCACTTCGATATGGGTCGCACCCGCATCAATCGAATTTTCCACCATTTCCTTCACAACACTGGCGGGGCGTTCAATGACTTCCCCAGCGGCAATTTTGGTGATGACTGAAGGTGGTAATTGGTAAATCTTGCCCATGGTGCTATTATCGCACTTTCAGAGGAGCTTGTTAGCGCTTCAACTGCCAATTTTCATCAAAAAAGTCTGCAGCCACCACTGTAGCGGGTGAACGAGAAGTCGTGGGTGTTCTGGCATCCAGAATTGCCCAGTCCGGCAGTTTGGGGATCTGACGGGCATTATTCAAATAGTCGTACTCGCGAAAAGTAAAGCAACTGTTGATCACAACATACTTTTGGGGATTTAATGGATTAGGGTAAATCATTACCGGGACGTGGTTTGCGTCATATTGTTTCCCGCCAACAGTCACGCCATCCTTGGTCCACTTGATCGGCAGTTTATCTGCAATGGAACGCAGGATGGCATTGCTTGCGGGATCTCCCCACAAAATCAGGTTGCTGGAAGCAATATCTTCTTTAGTGACATCTTTATCCAGTTTTGTGCGTACATCCCCACGAAACTGTTGACGCCAGTGCTTTACACGGTGCTGGTATTCTCGGTCGACAAACTTACCCACCACTTCATTCATTGCCGCATTGGACGGCGTGACCATCAGAAAACGATCCAAAAAGGCGTCATCAATGGGTCCTTGCAATCCAGGCTGTTTCATCAGAGAACTGTTTTCGGGTGGGGCAGCAATTTGCCAACGATCCCCAATTTTTCGAAATTTTCCAGCAAATGCTTCGCTTTTATCAACCATTCCTGCTTCGATCATCTGACCATCAATCACGATTTTTACTGCCAGATTGCTTTTCAGCATGCCATTTTTGACTGGAATATCAAAGGAAAAGGCAGTTAAACCGCTTGTTTTGATCTGAATCTGGTTATTGTCCAGCAACGTACCTTCAATTTGTGCCCGTGTCCAGTGTTCCTGCATCCCATTGATGCTTAACCAGTAACTCTGATGGTAACGCAGGGTCCAGGTAGTAAATTTTACTTCTTTCGGGCAAAGTGGCTTGCCTGCTTTCACAATGGCATCGATTCGGCGATCAATTTCTTTTTTCGCTTCTGGATGATAACTGTGGGCGGTTTTTGGACCGATAATGTGTACCAGATCCAGCCCCACTTCTTTCATTGCCTTAGCCATGATGTCGGCTGCCTGTTTCTGTCGATCAATTTCCCCGCTGTAGGCAACCGTGGGCAGGTTAAACAGGTTCAAAGCATAATCAGTGCAATCGTACATGTGCCACAATTTCTGCTCGTAAGGGGTGGGCTGCAAAGTTTCTTTCTGAAAAACTTTTAAGAAATCAGGTGTCTCACTGAATCCTGCACCTGGTGCGGCTGCCACCCACAAGTGGGGATAATGCACAGCAAAGTGCCAGGCTGCAGCACCACCCATTGAGAAACCCCGCATGACAATTCGGTTAGAATCGATGCGATAATTCGCCCGAATGTGATCCAGAGTTTCAAAGCAGTCCACCTCGCCTGCCAGTTTGTTGGCGCAGCAATAACGCCCATATAAATGGACAACAATTGCATTCTCGGGCACAAACTGCCCCGCATTCGTTAATCGTTGTTGAATGAAGTTCAATTCGCTCAACGTTTCTCCCCGACCGTGGCACCAGATATCTAGTCGATGCTTTTCGTCGCCTTTTGCTTGATAAGATTTGGGAACAACCAGGCCATAAGGCTGGATGGAATCGTCCAGTTTCGATTGGTAACCACGCACCACCAGACCAGTTTCCGTTAGCCAGGGGGCATTGCCGGTCATCAGTGCGTTAGCCCGTTGAATTCCAATTTCGATTTGCTTTTTGGCATATGGCACTTCTTTGGGTGCATCAAAGATTTCGTTGTATCGCAGTGCGTAATCCACAGATTTGTAAAATACCAAGACATCGGGCAGCAAACCGACCAGTTCTGGTTTCTGGGCAATCGAAGATTTTAACTGATCAATTTTCTGAGCAAATCCTTTTAATAAACCTTCCAGTTCTGCTTTCTGTGCTGCGGTGGGTGGTGTTTTCGGCAACGGAGGCACTGGTCGCACCTGATCGACCACATTATCACCGGGCCCATCAGCGAGTACGGAAAAGATGCACAGCCCACTGAACAACAAGGCGATCAATACGTTTTTCATGAATCGACCCAATAATATAACTCTGTAATTGCCAAATTTATGGCTTTTTCACATTTTTTCACAGGGATAATTGTTTTCAAGACAATTGGATGGGAGAACTGATGAGATATATGCTGTGTAGCCTGCTGATTGCGGCGGGTGGAATGTGGGTAAGTGCTGCGGATTGGCCTCAGTTTCGTGGGCCTGAAGGGAATGGGATATATACTGGTCCCGCCTTACCGTCAAAGTGGGGCATTGATACCAATGTCGCGTGGGTAACAAAGGTGTCAGGCAGTGGTTGGTCTTCTCCAATCATCTGGAATGGTCAGGTTTATCTCACAACTGCCGTCAACACTGATCAATCGTTGTCGTTGCGGGCGATCAGTTTCGATCAAAAGTCAGGGAAACAAGTGCTCGATGAACTATTATTTGAAATTCCCACCGGAAAAACTGCCCGCATCCACTCAAAAAATAGCCATGCCAGTTCAACTGCCTGTGCAGCGGGAGATTCGATCGTCTTTCACTTTGGTCACAATGGCACTGCTTGCCTGGACAAAACCGGCAAAATTGTCTGGAAGCGTGAAGGTCTCTATCAGCGACCAGTCCATGGAAATGGTGGGTCACCGATTATTGTTAATGAAAAAGTAATATTCAGTTGCGATGCGGCTGATGTTCAGAAAGTGGTAGCACTTGACCTGAAATCTGGCAAAACAGTCTGGGAGACCCCACGTTCAGTCAAGGCGGGGCGGACGTTTTCGTTTTCTACTCCCACAGTATTGAGCCAGGGAGACAAAACTGTGGTTCTGAGTGCTGGCAGCAACATGATTGGTGCGTACGAGCTGGAAACTGGCAAAGAGGTCTGGAAAAGCGAATTTAACGGCTATTCCCTGATTCCCAAACCCCTGATTCATGACGCAACTGTCTATGTGGCAACGGGTTATGACCGACCTCAAGTTCAGGCGATCCGCATTGGTGGTACAGGAGATATTACAAAAACTGCTCGGGCGTGGGACACGAACAAAGCCGCACCTCACACTCCCTCGATGCTGATTGTTGACGGGAATCTGTACATGGTTTCCGATGGTGGGATTTTGACATGTCTGGATGCAAAATCTGGCGAAATTCATTGGTCAGAGCGAATTAAAGGAAAATATTCTGCGTCACTATTTGCTGAAAAGGGCAAAATTTATGCCACCAGCGAAGAAGGGAACGTCACCATTGTTGCGCCAGGCAAGAATTTTGAGGTATTATCTGAAATCGACTTAAAAGAACGCACCTTCGCATCATTTGGTGCTGTTGATGGTGCGTTATTTGTCCGCACAGAAAGTAAATTGTACTGTTTCAAGACAAAGTAAATATTTTCCGAATTCAGTTCTTCTTTTTGGGTGGGTTCTTTTTCTTTGGTGTGGGATTGAGATTTTTCGTGGGTAGCTGTGCCCCGACGTCCGTTCGCCATTTTTTCAGATCTTCAAACAATTCCGAAACCTTGGCAGGCATTTTCTCTGTCAGGTTCACCTTTTCACCCACGTCGTTAGCCAGATCGTAAAGTTCCTTGTTGCCCGTTTCAAAAAACTCCACCAGTCGATAATTGCCTTTGCGGATGGCACTATAGGGTGTTGCACCACCTGGGTGGTAATGTGGGTAATGCCAGTAGATCGCATCCCGTTCTAATGAATGAGAGCCTTTTAATAATGGTACCAGGCTTTTGCCATCAACAACATGGTTTTCCGGTATTTTGGCCCCCACAATCTCAGCGACTGTGGGCAACACGTCAACGGTAATGATTGGCTCGGTGGATACTGATCCTGCTTTCGTAACTCCCGGCCAGTAAACGATGTACGGCACACGCACCCCACCTTCGTATGCACTTCCCTTACCAGCACGGAATGGGACGTTGCTGGTAATCGGCTGCTTTCCACCTCCCAGCAGTCCACCATTATCGGAAGTGAAGATGATGACTGTATTCTCATCAAGTTTTAAGTCTTTCAGCTTGGCCCGAATCGCACCCATCGCATCATCAACACTTTCCACCAACCCCGCGTAGACAGGGTTCTGGTGTGGCAATTTCGGGTCGATTTTCTGTCGGTATTTCTCAATGACTTCCTTTTTGGCCATCAAAGGTGTGTGAACTGCATAATGCGGAAGGTATATAAAGAAAGGCTTATCTTTCTGTTCTTCAATGAATTTGCAGGCTTCCGCTGCTTCCCGATCGGTCAGAAATTCGCCCACAGGTCCTTCAGGAAGGGTGGGGATTTTGTAAGGGGCATGGTATGATGGTGGCTGCCCACGAAAGTAGCCGCCCACGTTTTTATCAAAACCTTGGTTTTCCGGATAATAGTCTTCTTTTCCCAAGTGCCACTTCCCGATTGATATCGTGGCATAACCAGCTTTTTTCAATATTTTTGCCATGTTGCTGGTATCCTTGGAAAGATACATCTGCCAATCCGGGACGCTGAGTGGGGCATCAGGTCGCTTGTGGCCTTCAATCCAATCGGTAATGTGTAAGCGTGCGGGATATTGCCCAGTCAGCATCGCTGCGCGTGTCGGAGAACACACCGTACATGCGGAATAACCATTTGTGAAACGCATGCCATCACGTGCTAATTGGTCGATATTCGGTGTCTGGTAAAATTTACTGCCAAAGCACCCCAGATCGGTAGTGCCAAGATCATCCACCAGAACGACAATCACATTCATTGGTCTGGCATTCGCATCTGGCAGTGCCGTAAAGCAGCATAATACTGCTGACAAAATAAGTAACTTGAGGTAGTTCATCGTTCTATCCAGAATTCAATTGTTCAGGTATTAGGCCAAAAGTGAAGCCATTCCGCAAGGAAAAGTTCTTGAAATCAGTGTTATTCGTAAGCAATTCGCGAGGTAATGTTGGAATTGACAGCACGCAATGCGGGAATGATTCCGGCAAGAAGTGCCACGCCCAGTGAAAGTGCGACGATACGCAGGGACTCTTTCCAAGGAATCAGCAATTCAAAAATAAAGCCCGATTCCTCCCGTACGATGACATTGAGCAGAAACCATTCCATCGGTAGGCCCATCGCAAATCCAAGGATAGTGCCTAATAATCCCATCAGCAATGCTTCCCAAAGGATGCTTTTCATTACTTGCCAACGTGTGCCACCGATCGCCTGCAGGAGACCAAGCTCGCGCCTGCGTTGGATAATGGAAATTAACAACGCATTCACCACACCCAGCATTGCCACAATTCCGATGATGTATTGCTGCATGTACGCAACGGAATATAGCCGTTCAATGACATCCGTCAGGTATTTGCGTACGGAATCCCGATCCTGGAACAGAATTCCTTTGGCATTGGTGTAATCTCGGAGCTTGTTGTACGCAACAGTTTTTTCAGCTTGTGGATCAAAAAACACATGCACCGTGTCTACCAGATAGTCTGCAAATAATTCTCGGTATACGGCAAGATCGATAAAAATGGTTCCCTGGTTCCAGGAATAATCCTGGCCGATCCCCACCACTTCAAAGGGAATTGGTCCTTTAGGCGAAGGGACAGGAATATAGTCCCCAACTTTAATTTTCCATTTCTCGGCAAAATTATCTGAGACGACTGTGACACGTCCCTGCGAAAGCTTTCCAAAAAGTTCCAGTTTCGGCAAACCAGTGGGTAATCTTTTCCTGACAGAGCGGTAATAAGTGTCCGCATCAATTGCAATGGTGAGAATGTAGGTGCCTTGATATTCTGCTCGATAAAAGCGAAAGCCAACAGTCGCTTCCACCCCAGGCAGCTTGTCGATATCGGTCATCGTACTGGCTGGCATTGGAGTAAACGAACTGTTGGCAGTGGCCAGATTACCCCAGAATACAATCGCATCGGCCTGAATTACCTGATCCAGCCATTCCCGCACCGGCACTTCATTACTTTTACCCACACCAGCCGTTTGGAACATCAATGCAACACCCGCTGCCAAGGCACCCGTGACCAGTCCAGTTCTGCCGGGGGCTCTCAAAAGATTGTCCGCGGCCAGTCGCGCTTCCACGCCGAGGAAAATTTTCAGGATGGGGTGGAGAGTTTTGGCAAGCACTGCAACCAGAACTGGCATGGCCAGGAATAGCCCTGTCAGTACCATCGTCATTCCAAACAGTGATCCAATTCGTTCTGGCAAGTGGTTGCGGGCCAGGATCAACCCGATTCCCGCTGAGATCATCAGAAAAATCGTGCAATAGTAGATCCGTTGCAGCCAGCGTCCGGATTTCCCGGATCGGCGACGCACGGATTCGGCAGGCTCATGATTTGCTGCTTGAATTGAAGGGAGAAGTGCTGCAAACAGAGTGGTGATAATGCCTGCAACTACCGCGATACCAGCGATCCACCAGGTCAGTTCCGGCTTGGCAACATTGCCATTAATAAAAACAGATTGCAGTTCATCGCCAAAGGTCCCCACCACAGTGTCGCATAAAAATACACCCAGAGGGATACCCAAAACAGCACCGAAGAACCCTAATACAATCGCTTCGTTGGTAAAGATACTGGCAATCGTAAGTCTGGTGGCACCCAGTGAACGCAATATTCCTATATCGTGCTGACGTTCAGCAACAGTAACGGATAGTGCGTTGTAGACAATGAACAAGCCCACAATCAGTGATGCCAGTGAGCAGATATTCAAAGTAACTTTAATCCCACCGATGACCTGCTGTGTGGATTTGCGGTTATCTTCCGGCGTGCGAACTTTCGCCTGATTCTTGATCAGACTGGTAATTTCCTGCTGAATCTGCCCGCGGTCGGTTTTGGGGTGCAGATAACAGTCGATACGGCTGACTTTTCTGGGAAGAGCTACTTTTCCGTTCAGATTCCTTTGGGTGGGATTGGCTAATTGTCGCACATCCGTAATCACCAGACTATCCATGTAAGGTGCCACTGGTGAATCAGGTGGGATATCAATAATTGCCAGAATCTGAAAATTTTCAATTTCTGAAGTTAATCGAAGTTGAAAGGGGTCGTTGGCGGATTTACCTTTGGCAAGTCGAGCATTGTGCAGATTCCGGCTAATGAGAATGGGCTTTTGGGTCACTGCAAAAGGGTTGACAATTTCATACTGAATTCGCAGATCATTGTTTTGTTGGTTAACCTGAGCTGCATCAAATTCGATTCCCAGCAGGATCCCCGGCCGGCCATCCAATTCAGGAAGTGCTACTCGTTCAAATATGATCGGAGCTGCTTTTCTCAATCCTTGAGGTTGATTGGCACGGATTGTTTCCAGAATAGACCAGTCAACACCCGCTTCTCCATTGGAAATATACAAGTCGGCACTATCTGCCGGAATAGTAGAATCAAACGCTGCAATCTCGATATACCGATTCAGCATTTGTGCGGAAACCAGTGTGGCCACGCCCAGTGCAATACTGAAAATGACGAGCAGGGTTCTTTCCCAACGTCTTCTCAGGTAACGCCAACTGATTGCACGAAATAACTGAAACATGGCATTGGCCTGCTAAACAGCGGATGAAGTTTGCCGGGACAGTATTTCGGTATTTGCCAAGAGTCCGTCTCTGATGTGAAAAATCCGGTCACCGTACTCGGCAGCGGTGCGGTCGTGGGTCACCATCACTAGCGACCTGCCCATTGATTTGGGAATATCCTGCAATAACGACAGAATTGCTTTGCTGGTGTTCGAATCCAGGTTCCCGGTGGGTTCGTCGCACAGCACAATTTCCGGTTCAGAAATGAGCGCACGGGCAATGGCGACTCGTTGCATTTCCCCACCCGACATTTGATCTGGAAAATGATCCACACGGTGGGATATGCCCACGTAGTCTAGCAGTTGACGAGCTTTTTTCAGCGACGGGCCCCGCCTTTGTTTTCCCAGTAACAGTGGCAGAGCCACGTTTTCATCGCTGCGTAAAGTGGGCAATAAATTAAAGAACTGAAAAACAAACCCTAATTTGGTTCGTCGCAGTCGGGAACGATCTCGGTCTGAAAGTTCCTGCAAGTCCTGGCCGTGGAATAACACCCGACCAGTGGTGGGGGTATCAAGCGTTCCAAGCATGTGCAATAAGGTGGATTTTCCAGATCCAGATGGGCCCATAATCGATACAAACTCGCCTGCATTGATGGTCAGCGAAACGCCTTTCACAGCCTGGATCAGGTTTTCACCTTGCGTGTACTGTTTGGTAACATCGACCAGTTCCATCATGTTGCTAGATACCGTTGTGGTTGGAATCGCCCGTAGGTCAGTGAGTCAGTTTTTTGTAACGCATGCGGTGGGGTTGATCTGCTTCAGCTCCCAGTCTCGCGCGGCGATTTTCTTCATATGCCTGATAATTGCCGTCAAACCATACTACGTTGCTATCGTTTTCAAAGGCAAGAATGTGGGTAGCAACCCGGTCCAAAAACCAGCGATCGTGGCTAATCACCACAGCACAGCCACCAAAATTCAGCAATGCTTCTTCCAGTGCACGCAGGGTATCCACATCCAGGTCGTTGGTGGGTTCGTCCAACAGCAGCAGGTTGCCGCCACTACGTAGCAGTTTTGCCAGGTGAACGCGATTCCGCTCCCCACCAGAAAGGACACCCACTTTACGCTGCTGGTCTGGTCCTTTAAAGTTAAAGCGAGAAACGTAACCACGGCTGGCAACTCGCCGTTTGCCCAGCATCAGGTGGTCGGTGCCACCGGTAATTTCTTCAAAAACACTGGCATCGGGATTCAAAGAATCGCGATTTTGATCCACATAAGCAACCTGAACCGTTTCCCCGACTCGTAAAGTACCGGAATCCGGTTTTTCCTGCCCCACGATCATCCGGAACAGGGTGGTTTTCCCCGCACCATTGGGGCCGATGATTCCCACAATTCCCCCACGTGGGAGGTCGAAATTCAGATTTTCAAACAAAAGCCGGTCGCCAAACGCTTTCGAAACACCTTCGGCACGCACCACCAGATCTCCCAAGGTGGGGCCAGGCGGGATCTGCATCAGTACTTCGTCGTCTTTTTCTTCATAGTCCTGGGCGGCTAATTTTTCGTAAGCCTGCAAACGGGCTTTACTTTTGGCAAGTCGACCTTTTGGCGAGGTTTTCACCCACTCCAATTCCCGAGACAATGTTTTCTGGCGGGCGGTTTCTGTTTTTTCTTCTAATGCCAGACGTGCTCGTTTTTTATCGAGAAACACGCTGTAGTTCCCTTCGTAAGGGAAGCCACGACCGCGATCAAGTTCCAGAATCCATTTTGCGACGTTATCCAGGAAGTATCGATCGTGGGTTACCGCTACCACGGTGCCAGGGTATTCTTCCAGATGCCGCTCCAGCCAGAATACTGAGTCAGCATCCAGGTGGTTCGTGGGTTCATCCAGTAGTAATAAATCTGGCTTCTTCAGTAACATTTTGCACAATGCTACCCGACGCCGTTCACCACCCGATAGCTGGGCGACATCCGCTTCAGGTGGGGGCAATCGCATCGCATCCATGGCGATTTCCAGCTGTCGATCCAGATCATAGGCATTTGTCGCATCAATTCTGGTCTGAACTCGATCCATTTCCGCCATTAATTTGTCGAATTCTTCTGGAGATGCTTCTGCCATTTTCTCGCCAATTTGTTCCTGTTGAGTTAGCAAATCGCGAATTGGCTGTACCGCTTCTTCAACGTTTTCCCGTACGGTACCAGGCGTCAATTGGGGCTCTTGAGGAACATAACCTATGGAAATGCCGTTTTCCGCACGTGCTGTGCCAATGAAGTCGGTATCCTGCAGTGCCATAATCCGTAACAACGTACTTTTCCCAGAACCATTGGAACCAAGCACGCCAATTTTGGCACCGGGATAAAATGCCAACCAAATGTCCTTCAAAATTTCTTTCTGATCGTACATTTTGGTTAGTTTTTCGATCTGAAAGATGTAACGCTCCGACATAACTTTCCTGCACCGTGGGATGTTCAACCAAACAAATAGTATACCGCTTTCGGCAGACTTGTCTTAACAACTATTCCCAGGTAGTGGTTGGAACAATTTGAATCCTTCACGTTGATTTAACTGTGCAAAGACTTGCGGGAATAACCGGATTTAACCAAATATTGGCAAATTTTTCTGCAAAAATTGAGGTTTCAGTCGCCGTTTTCGACTTTTTTTCGCCATTTTGCAATTTTCCCGAAAAAAGTGATCAATGGAGCATGCGAAAAGGCAATATATATTGTTGTGCGATGTCCTCCACGTGATTTGGGCCTCACACCAGTGGAGGAATAGTTGCTTGCCAGTTTCGGTTATGGTAACATACGCCACATATCGATAGATTTTTGGAAGCACACGACAAGGTTCGCATTCAGCGCATGTCCGTGCGTGACCTGCCAGAATGATCCCGCCAGGAAAGTCATCATGAAATATATGCTGTGGGCTTGTTGGATATCATTAACCACCACGACGCTGGGTGCAGCAGAGAAATCGCGTGTTGATTTCAATCGCGACGTTAAGCCGATCCTTTCGGACCATTGTTTTGCATGCCACGGACCGGATGCGAACAAACGAAAGGCAAACCTTCGCTTTGACATCGAAACAGATGCCAAGTCTGTTCTGGAAAGTGGTATGGTCGCCATCGTACCGAAAAATCCTGATAAAAGCGAATTAATGGCACGTGTGCTGGCAACAGATGAAGAGATGATGCCACCGAAGCACACTGGCAAACCCTTGAATGCCAAGCAGATTCAAATGCTGAAGGACTGGATTACTGCCGGTGCGGAATACCAGGATCACTGGGCATTTCGACCAATCAAACGCCCAGAACTGAAAGACTTGCCCCCAGCATCAAATGCATTAGATCGCTTGATTTTACAGAAGCTGGTTCAGCGAAATTTATCAATGGCTAAGAAGGCAGACGCTCACACCCTCTTGAGAAGATTGTCTTTTGATCTGCGTGGGTTACCACCAACGCCAGCGGAACTGGCTGAATTCAGCAAGGATCCCTCGCAGGCGAATTATGCGAAGTTTGTCGAGCAGTATCTTGCATCGCCCCACTATGGGGAACGGATGGCGATATTCTGGTTGGACATTGTGCGTTACGCTGATTCCGTTGGCTACCATGGTGATCAACCTGTGACAGTGTGGCCCTTTCGGGATTATGTAATTGCCAGTTTTAACAGCAATAAACGGTTCGACGTTTTCTCACGCGAACAACTTGCTGGCGATCTGATGCCCACCCCCACGGTGGAACAGCAGATTGCCAGTGGGTATAACCGCCTGGGAATGATGAGTGCCGAAGGTGGTGTACAACCAAAAGAATATCTTGCAAAATACGCTGCAGAACGTGTGCGTGCGTTTGGCGGGGGCTGGTTAGGACTAACCACCGGATGTGCTGAATGCCACGACCACAAGTTTGATCCGTTTACTACGAAGGATTTTTATCGACTGGAAGCATTCTTTTCGGACATTCAGGAAAGGGGGCTTTACAGTGGTAACAACTTTGGTTCATCAATTACATTGCCAACTGAAGAGCAAAACAAAGAATTGGCGAAGCGAAATGCACACGTAAACCAACTTCAAACGGAAGTTAATCAACAGCAGATGTTGGTCCAGAAGCAATTTTCGAACCTTCCGAAAATGCTTCCATTGGGTGCAGCCATGGCTGTGAAAACGATATTGTTGCCGAAAAACAAGGCAAATTTTGATAAGGCTTTTAATCAATATCTTACTGCTCTACCAGCTTACAAACAATTACAAGCGAAATTGCAGCAGGCGACCCAGCAACGGAATCAATTTCAGAATTCCCTGCCATCGACTTTAGTAACTGTTACCGTCGCACCCCGCGAGATCCGTGTATTGCCACGTGGGAACTGGATGGACACAACAGGGGAGGTGGTGCTACCTGGTTTTCCCGAATTCCTTACTCCCAACAAGGAAGGAAAGCGAATGAACCGGCTGGATCTTGCGAACTGGTTGTTTACGAAGGAAAATCCATTGACCGCAAGGGTGATGGTCAATCGACTTTGGAAGCTGTACTTTGGTGAAGGTATTTCCCGCAAGGTGGACGATCTGGGATCTCAAGGAGAAGCACCCACCCATCCTGAGTTACTTGATTATCTTGCCAGCGAGTTCATTGATTCCGGCTGGGATATCAAGGGTTTGATCCGACAGATCGTTACATCAGATACTTACCAGCAGAGTTCGTTTGCTCCACAGGAAAAGTGGAATCTCGATCCAGATAATCTCTGGTATGCACGTCAAACTTCGACCCGCTTGCCAGCTGAAATGATTCGGGATCACCTTCTGAGTGTGGCTGGGTTACTTTCTCCCAAAGTGGGCGGGCCAAGCGCCAAGCCATATCAGCCGGCAGGTTATTGGTCTTTCCTGAATTTTCCAAGGCGGGAGTGGCAAAACGATCAGGGCGAAGGTCTGTATCGACGTGGATTGTACACCCACTGGCAAAGACAATATCTGCACCCAGCATTAATGTTATTTGATGCACCCAGCCGGGAAGAGTGCACGCCAATGCGGGAATCTTCGAATACCCCATTGCAATCACTGGTGTTACTAAACGCACCAGAATTCGTAGAAGCATCACGGATGTTCGCCACAAGATTGTTGAAAGAGCAGGGCACCGATGAAGACCGCATCAAGCGTGGATTTCTGTTGGCAATCAATCGACCAGCGACCGATAAAGAAGTTGCAATTCTGCTCGATTATTATCGCACACAAAAAGCCCACTATCAGGATAAACTTCCCGAAGCAAATGCACTGCTTTCCATAGGTTCAAGTAAATTGGATACTACACTGAATCCGGCAGATCTTGCTGCCTGGACAAATGTTTGTCGAACCATTTTCAACTTACACGCCACTATCACGAGAAATTAACATGAACAATCAATTCACCTCATCGACTCGACGTGCGTTTCTGGGCAAATCCTCTCAAGGGTTGGGTGCCGTTGCTTTGGGATCAATGATTGCGAATGAAAATTCTGCCGAAGAAAAAGTAGAACGTGCGATACCAAAATTACACCACCCGGTGAAAGCCAAAAGAGTGATCTGGCTGTACATGGCAGGTGGAATGACGCACCTGGAAACATTTGATCCCAAGCCAAAGCTGGCCGCAATGCACGGCAAGCCGATGCCGGATTCTGTTACCAAGGGGCAGCAAATTGCCCAGTTGCAAGGTGCAAAATTGAACTGTTTCGCCCCGCAGCATCCGTTTGTAAAATCTGGCAAATCGGGTCTGGAAATCAGCAGCATCTTTCCCAAACTGGCCAGCCAGTGTGCGGACGATATGTGCATCATACGCTCGATGCACACCGATGCAATTAATCATGACCCTGCCCACACACTGATGAATACTGGATCGATGATTTCCGGTAGACCTTCCGCAGGTTCCTGGCTTTGGTATGGCCTGGGAAGCGAAGCACAGAATCTTCCAGGTTTTGTCGTCATGGTGTCGACTGGTCGCTTTGGTCAAAGCCAGCCAATTGCCGCTCGCCAATGGCACAGTGGCTTCCTGCCCGGGAAGTACCAGGGAATCCATTTGCGTGGCCAGGGCGATCCTGTTCTGTACGTGCGGAACCCCCAGGGGGTCAACAACGATCAACAACGGCAACTGATTGATACGGTTAATCAGCTGAATCAACTGGAATCGCAACGTGGGTTCGATCCCGAGATCACCACGCGAATCAATCAGTATGAACAGGCATTTCGATTACAGATGGGTGTGCCGGAACTCGTTGATTTCAGCAAAGAACCACAGAAAGTGCTGGATTTGTATGGCACGAAAGGTGGAGATGGGACGTTTGCTTCCAATTGTTTGATGGCACGTCGCCTGGCAGAACGTGGGTGTCGTTTTATCCAACTCTACCATCGAGACTGGGATCATCATGGTTCAGTAAAAACGCATTCGGAAGGTACCGCCAAAGAAGTAGATCAGGGTGTTGCCGCACTGCTGACAGATCTGAAAAACAAAGACATGTTAAAGGATACTCTCATTGTCTTTGGTACTGAATTTGGCAGAACGCCAATGGCTCAGGGCACTGGTCGAGACCACCATCTGGCTGGTTTCAGTATGTGGTTGGCAGGTGGGGGAATCAAGGGCGGCATTTCATACGGCAACACAGACGAGTTTGGTTATTTCGCTGTGGAAAATAAAGTACACGTGAACGATCTCCACGCAACGATGCTGTATCTCATGGGGATTGACCATCGCCGCCTGACTGTGAAGTACCAGGGAAGAGATTTCCGCTTGACCGATATTGCAGGTACGGTGCTGCACCCGATATTAGCTTGATTCGGCAATCGCACGTAATTCGGCGACAATTTCCGTGTGTAAAATTGTTTCCAGTTCAGCCATCAGGCGGGCTACAGGACTGCCATCAATTACACGATGATCGAAATGGAGCCGAACTCTGATTGTTCCATCTGCTGCAAATGGTGCATAATTCAAGCAATAAGTTGTCACGTTGGGAACATTAATTGCGCTGGCGCCTTCAGCGGCAGTAACACTGATGCTGAATGTCCCAGCCATTTTCGATTTCATGGCACCGCTGCCGTGCAAGAGATATCCCCACAGCAGCTTGCGAAGCCACCTGGGCCAGCGAGTGTTGCGAATGAGTCGGCGAAATTCCCCAAATTGTTCGACTGGTTCAGTGCGTAATTTTGTGAGTCTGGCAGCTAATTCTTGCATCGATTGATTCTGCGGTTCTTTGAATTTTGCAAAAAACACGGCAGGCTCGCCTTCAAATTCTCGTTCGATCGCCAGGCTGGTAACCACATGGGGGTGTTGGTAGATCCGTTCCCACGGAAAAGAAAGATAGCTTTGTCGCAGAATTGGGTGACGGGATGAAAGAATCGCCGTAGCCTTCAGAAAAATGATTGTCCATGGTACATGAGGAGTGGATAGCTTGCGGACGTTGATTAATTCTTCCAAATTCATCGTTTTTTCGAAAGCGATACTCGGCACTTGCTTACTTGCGTGTAGCAAATCAGCAATCCACTTGCGAGATTTTGGTACACGCTTTGAAAATCCCTTTTCTTGTTTCATTCGCACATCGCCTATGCAACAATCTTGTAATAGTTTAATGAAAACAAACCAAATATCGAATCAAATCACAGCGTATCGAGAACCAATATGCCAGGAATAGCTTTTGATGCCTGGGTTCAGAATCAGGCAAAATCACTCAGGCAGAACGACCGCCCACCCAGTTCCAAAGAAATGTGGGAAACAAAACGCACAGAATTGCTCAGGCAAATTCATGTGGCTGCGGGCATTCCAGCCGTTGATGATACAGCTTTAAATCCCAACTTACTGAAAACAGAGCAGCGTGAAGGGTATACCATTCAACTGATGACTTTTCAATCGCAGGAGGATATTGCTGTAACTGCCACGTTGTATGTGCCAGTGATTGCTGCAAAAGAAAAAGTGCCTGCAGTACTCTGTGTCCACGGTCATTGGGGCTGGGCCAGGAGGGAACCAACTGTCCACGCACGCTGTGTAGGATTAGTGAAACTTGGCTTTCTGGTGATGGTGGTAGATGCCTTTGGTGCCGGAGAACGCCACCACAATCCTGCACGTGGTCGATATCATGGTTCGCTCTATGGTGCCACATTGTGGCCTTCCGGGCAAACCCTTCTTGGTCGCCAGGTTTACGACAACCACCGTGCTGTGGACTATCTGCTGAGCAGGCCTGATGTCAATGGGAAGATTGGCATCACCGGTGCGAGTGGTGGCGGAAATCAAACAATGTATGCAGGCGCTTTGGACGCACGCATCACTGCAGTGGTACCTGTATGCTCCGTTGGGAATTACCAGGCATATCTTCATGCCGCCTGCTGTTTGTGCGAAGTCTTGCCCAAAGCGCTGACATTCACAGAAGAAGGGAACATCCTCGGATTAGTAGCCCCAAGGGCTCTGATGGTGATTAATGCGGAAAAAGATGGTATTCAATTCAGCCCACCAGAGGCAGAAAAGAGTATTGCCAGTGCGAAACAGATTTTTGCACTTTATGGAAAGGAGAAACACCTGAAGCATGTGGTAATCGATTCTGGACATGATTACAATCTGGCAATGCGGCAGGCGATGTATGGTTGGATGTGCTATCACCTGCAGGGGGTGGGCGATGGTTCCCCCATTATGGAGCCGAAAAGTGTACCAGAAGAAGTAGCTACGCTGACTTGTTATCCAGAACCGGAAAAGCGGCCGAAAAACTTTGGCTTTCTTCCCACGATTGCCGCTGCAGTAGGACGTAAACTGCACCAGCAGCACGACAAACTATTCCCAGATCACAAAGAAATGTGGGAAGCAGATTCCATTTCAATGGGGAAACGGCTGGAAACAATCCTGAATACGCCATCGGTACCACAAGATGCAGCGATCCGTTGGTTAGACCCCAAGGATGAAAATAATTTTCCGTTCGAATTGGAAACCAAAGAGGGTTTTATTCACTACGGTGTTTTTCGTGGTGATCGTAAAGCAGAACAACGAATAGTCCACGTTGTTGTTCACTTGGGCGGTGTAGAAGATGCGATCGAGAAGAAATTGGTGCCAGATAATGCAAAAAACATCATCTTCATTGATTTACGTGCAAGTGGGAAATCAAAATCGAAGTGGGGGCCAGTCGCAGGCTCCCCCGACCACACATCGGCCGAACATGCTATCTGGATTGGTCGCCCACTGCTGGGTTTGTGGCAGCAGGATTTATTAACGCTGATCAAGGCATGGAAAAAGCAACGTGGTTATGATCTGGATCGATTTCGCTTGTATGCTGTTCGTGATTCTGCAGTTGTAGCCATCATTACCGCAGCCACTTCAGATGATGTGGAGGCACTTGAAATCAAGGAAGTTCCTTATTCATTTGTCAGCGATCAACCGTACGCTAGTGGTACCCACCTGGGAACAATCGTACCAGGGATTTTGAATGCCGGAGATATTCCCCATCTCCTGGCTCGTGTTGCGCCCAAGCCTCTGACGATTCAAACGGTATTGTCGCCATTTGGTACACCAATTTCTCCACAAGGGTCCCATGAGGCATTTCGGTTTACCTACCAGGTTTACAAGATTCTCGGTGCAGAAGATGCTATTGAAATCAAAACAAACTGATTCATTACTTTGAAGCTGGCTTCAATTTTGAATCGAGGATGCGAAATGCTTCTTTACGGGCATCATCGGGGAAATCGTGCCCCGCTTCTGGATAAAGTGAGATCAGATTACTTTCCTTTTTGAAGATTTGGTAAACTGGCTTCGCTGCACGGATGCAGTCTTTTACACCAGCCACATCGAAATTGTGATCATTGATTGGTGCCACTGCAATGAATGTTCTGGGTGCTAACAAGGCAATTGCTTCTGTAAAATCCCATGGCATCTTTTTGGGATCGCAGTCGTAGGTGGTTTTAATCTTCGGCATGTAGCCATCATGGCTCCAACCTGTCAGATTACCTTTCATGTACTTTGGGAAACTGCAGAAACCACAACTGGAGATAATAACCTGAACTCGATCATCAAAGCATCCAAGAAAGATCGAATTATGCCCACCAAGCGAGTGACCTACGACGCCCAATCGACTGGCATCAACTTGTGGGAGTGAGATAAGATAGTCCAGGCACCGTCGATGGTTTTCAATTGCTTTCATCGTGGTGCTGATATACCCTTTGCCATAAACATCGAATTGATATTCACCCATGTTGGGATAGTCAGGTGCCAGAGTTACGTAGCCATGTTCAGCCAGTTCTTTTGCGTAATGTCGATCAGATTTCCCGCTTAAGCCAGCGGGAATCTTTTTTCCATCTGGTTTACTGGTGGGATGCAGACAGAGCATTGCCGGAAATTGTTTCTGCTGGACTTTAGGTAATAGTAAATAAACAGGTAACTGCTCGCCAGGGTTGATTTCAATGGTGAGATGCTTCTGGATGTATTTGCCACAATCGTTTTGTGATTTTTCAGTCACACGAAACGGGCGATGTTCCGGAAGATCAGGTAGTTTTCCCATCACTACCTGCATTTGGGTTAGAATGTGTGCTTTGCGTTTTGCCCACGTGGCAGGATCAGCAATTTGCAGTCGAGCACCTTTTTCGTCCAGATAGGAAAGCAAATCTGTTTTATCTGCGTACCATGGTGCGGGTTGAGCATTTGAAACATTGCTGCCAATCCAGAGTGCGAATGCAAATAGCAGGTAATTTTTCATGATTTTCGTGAAGTTTTTGAAGTTCCCTGCTACAATTTCGCTGATTTGACATTGATTTGCAACGAGAAATGGTACAACCAGTTTCTCAAGAGGAAAATTTTCAATGAACATCAGGATGTTTGCCTTGGTGGGGCTGATGATGAGCTTACTTGATTCAAGTGCGGCTGAACGTTTTCTTACCCCACCTGGCAATGCTGGTCGCTCGGTGACAATCGCTAAAAACGGCATGGTGGCAACAAGTCATCCACTGGCTGCACAGATCGGGCTGGATATTCTGAAGCAGGGTGGAAATGCCACCGATGCTGCAGTGGCTGCCAGTGCGGCAATGGGGCTGATGGAACCGATGTCTTGTGGAATCGGTGGGGATCTGTTTGCAATTGTCTGGGATGCAAAAACGAAGACATTGCACGGCCTTCACGCGAACGGTGGTATGCCAATGCTGGCAACACGAGAGTTTTTTAAACAGAAAAACCTGAAGGAAATCCCAGAAACAGGCCCCTATAGCTGGTCAGTACCTGGGTGTGTCGATGGCTGGGATCAATTGCTAAGCAAGTTTGGCAGTAAGTCGTTTGCAGAACTGCTGGGTCCTTCGATAGAGTATGCGGATGATGGCTTTCCTGTTCCCGAAGTGATTGCTGGCTACTGGAAAAGTGGGATGCAAAAACTGCTGAAGGATCCTGGTTCTTCTGCCACGTATCTTATCGGTGGGAAAGTCCCCAAAACGGGTGATATTTTCAAAAATCCCGTATTGGCAGCAACCTATCGTGCTATTGCCAAGAATGGAGGTAAAGCATTTTACACTGGTACAATTGCCAAAGAACTGGATCAATTTGCCAAATCGCAGGGTGCCTTACTGCGACTGGAAGACTTGCAGCAACACAAAAGTATGTGGATGAAGCCACTACATGTGAATTACCGTGGGTACGATGTGTATGAGTTAACCCCACCTGGACAGGGTATTGCTGTGCTGCAAATGCTGAACATGCTGAAGCACGAAGATCTGGCGAAAATTGGGCCCAATTCGGCCGATTATTGGCAACTGCTGGTTGAAACTAAAAAACTGGTTTTTGAAGACCGGGCAAAGTTCTATGCCGATCCGGGTTTCGCAAAACTGCCAATCGACGAACTGTTAAGCGATGCTTACGCAATGAAGCGTCGCAAATTGATTGATCTGAAACGTGCGGCAACTGCGATCCCACCTGGGGATCCCAAACTGGGAATGGCCGACACGATTTACCTTTGTACTGCCGATCGGTGGGGTAATTGCGTTTCGCTGATTCAAAGTAATTATTTTGGCTTCGGTTCGGGGCTGACAGATCCCCAACTAGGCTTCGCAATGCAAAATCGCGGTACGCTGCTATCGCTGGATGAGAACCATCTGAATCGGCTGGAGCCTAAGAAAAAGCCCTTTCATACAATCATCCCTGCGATGGTGATGAAAGATGGCAAGCCAATTTTTGTTTTTGGAGTAATGGGTGGTGATATGCAGCCTCAGGGGCATGTTCAGATACTCATCAATATATTGGATTTTGGCATGAACATCCAGGTGGCTGGGGAGGCACCGCGGATGGAACACATTGGTTCTTCCAAGCCAAATGGAAGCAAACAAGACCAAAAAGGTGGTACTCTCCTCATCGAACGCGGAATGCCACTCCATATCATTGAGGATCTGAAAAAGCGTGGGCATCAGATTCGGATCGTCGACCGAAATGGTGGGGGATATCAAGGCATATGGATCGACCCCAAAACCGGAATCTACCATGGTGCCAGTGAAGCGCGGAAGGATGGGATGGCAGTGGGATATTAGTAAATAATGAAAATAAACTCATTAAAATTGCTGTTCAGCACCAAAATGGGTAATTTTTGCTCGAGAACGTGCCTAATTTCCATAGGAACCGTATATTATCCTTTTGCAGTGATGTGGTAACTACAAGGGGATTTGCCGCATCACTCATGTAATTTTTTGCCCACACAAAAACGTAATTTCTGGTGGCTGGTTTGGCAGCATTGATCTCAAGTTCCAACGATACAAGCAACGTAAGTGCTTCAAAAGAAAGCACTTACGAAAATGCCATCAAACTGATCCGGTTGTTAGATCGTGATATCTTCTACAATCCAACGACCAAGCAATTATCAGAAAGCAGTGCTACAGACAGTTTTTGCGCACCTAGCATCATGCCTGATACTTTGGGAAGTGGACATTTTCGGCAATCCCACCATGTGCGCTATGCCTACATGGCGGGGGCCATGGCCAATGGGATTGCATCCGAAAATCTGGTGATCTCGTTGGTCTCTTCGGGCATGTTGGCCTCCTTTGGTGCTGCGGGATTGAGTTTGCCAAGAATTGAGCAGGCGATCGATCGCTTACAGCAGCATTTACCGAATGATTCCTTTGCAATTAATCTCATCCACAGTCCGAATGAGCAGCACCACGAGCGAGATACAGTTTCGCTGTTTTTGCGGAAGAACATTAGATTGATTGAAGCATCAGCGTATCTGGACATTACCCCCCATCTGGTAAGCTATCGCCTGAAAGGCATATCTCGTAATCAGTTAGGTCAGGTGGTGCCCCGCAATCGGGTGATTGGAAAGGTGTCTCGCACCGAAGTTGCAACGCGATTCATGTCGCCCGCACCAGAACGAATGGTGAATGAATTGCTCCAGCAGGGGGAGATTTCACCCACCGAAGCGGAACTGGCAAAATATTTGCCGATCGCTGATGATGTGACTGTTGAAGCAGATTCTGGCGGACATACGGACAATCGTCCCGCACTGACGCTGTTTCCATCCATGCTGACCTTGCGCGATCAGTTGCAGGTAAAATATGGTTATACCATACCTATCCGGGTGGGGCTAGGTGGTGGCATTTCTACCCCACTCAGTGCGGCAGCTGCATTTGCAATGGGGGCAGACTTTCTGGTAACTGGCAGTGTTAATCAGGCATGTGTTGAATCAGGTAGTTCCGATCTTGTTCGAGGGATGCTGGCCGATGCGACCCAGGCGGATGTGATTATGGCACCGGCCGCTGATATGTTTGAGATGGGGGTAAAGGTTCAGGTGTTAAAACGTGGGACCATGTTCCCGATGCGTGCCCAAAAACTTTATGAGTTGTACAAAAGTTATCCAGAATGGCAGGCGATACCCTCCGCAGAGCGTGTCCAGTTAGAGAAGACAGTTTTTCGCAAAACTTTTGAAGAAGTGTGGGCAGACACCAAAAACTTTTTCGCGACAAGGGACCCACAGCAGATTACCAAAGCAGAGCAGAACCCAAAGCATTTGATGGCGTTGGTTTTCCGCTGGTATCTTGGACAGTCTTCCCGCTGGGCGAACAGTGGGGATGCGGATCGAAAAATCGATTACCAGATTTGGTGTGGCCCAGCCATGGGTGCATTCAATGAATGGGTCCGTGGAACAGAATTGCAGGATTTTCAGAACCGCAAGGCAGCGATTGTTGCCCGCAATCTGCTGTACGGTGCTGCGCTGGAACAACGCAAGGCTCATCTGCGTGCATTGGGATTTCCAACGGATCAAATTATCGATCGTGGTCCATGGCCCGATGATTTGATCAATCAATTTTTCTCCTGAGAATCAACAAGAGGTTTTTTGTAATGGCTGAGGGTGCTGTCCCGCTTGCGATTGTTGGCATCGGCTGTATATTCCCTCGTGCCCACGGGACTGTGCGTTATTGGTCCCACATCAAAAACGGTGTTGATGCAGTTGGACCTGTGCCTGCCACCCATTGGCAGCCTGAAGACTATTTTGATGGCGATCCCAAAGCACCAGACATGACCTATGCCAAGCGTGGGGCATTCCTGGAGCCTGTCGACTTTTCGCCACAGGAATTTGGGATTTCCCCCAACGATATTGAGGCAATTGACACATCCCAGTTGCTTGGTTTGTTGGCTGCCCGCAAAGCGCTGGATGATGCTGGTTACAATGCTGAGCGAGAATTTGATCGATCGAAAGTAAGTGTTATTCTGGGCGTAACAGGAACGTTGGAACTTGTGATTCCTCTGGGCGCTCGACTGGGCCATCCCAAATGGCGGAAATCACTTCAGGAAGCAGGTGTTGATGAATCAACCGCACAGGATGTCATCGACCGAATTGCCGACAGCTACGTTCCGTGGCAGGAAAACTCTTTCCCTGGTTTGTTGGGTAACGTCGTTGCTGGTCGGATTGCGAATCGATTGAACCTGCATGGCACCAATTGCGTGGTGGATGCTGCATGTGCCAGTTCGCTGAGTGCGATCCACATGGCTGCGATGGAGCTCAGTTTAGGTAAGGCAGATGTTGCTGTAACTGGTGGGATTGACACCTTTAACGACATCTTCATGTACATGTGCTTCAGTAAAACACCTGCACTTTCCAAGACAGGTGATGCCAAACCATTTGATGAAAATGGCGATGGCACCATTCTGGGTGAAGGGTTGGGGGTAGTGGTGCTGAAGAGGTTGGCTGATGCAGAGCGTGATGGTGACCGCGTCTATGCGGTAATTAAAGGCATTGGCACTTCCAGTGATGGCAAAGGCAATGCTGTTTATGCCCCAACGTCTGAAGGCCAGATGCGCTGCTTACAGGATGCCTATCGAACGGCGAATGTCAGTCCAGCTTCAATCGAGCTGATTGAAGCCCATGGCACCGGAACAAGGGTGGGGGATTCTGTCGAGGCAACTGCATTGACGGAGGTCTTTCGTAATGCCACTGACCGATTGGGTTTTTGTGCTCTTGGTTCTGTCAAGTCGATGATCGGTCACACGAAAGCCGCAGCCGGTGTTGCGGGCTTAATCAAAGTAGCGTTGGCTTTGTATCACAAGGTGCTGCCGCCCACGATCAAAGTCACCAGGCCAGTTTCTGTTCTGAATCAGGAATCTCCGTTTTATTTGAATACACAGGCACGTCCGTGGATTACCCAAGGTGGGCAACCTCGTGTCGCAGGGATGAGTGCATTCGGATTCGGTGGGAGTAACTTTCATGCGGTACTAACGGAACATCAAACTGCAAAACAAGCACCTGACTGGGATGGTCAAATCCAGATTTTACCGTTTAGTGCCAATAGTCGTGGTGAACTCCTGACACAGTTGGATCAACTGGCAGCAGAACAGGATTATCAGCGGATCTACCTGCGAGCAAAGGAGTTACGAACAAGGTTTCGTTCCGACTTGCCGCACAGGTTGGTGGTGATTTTGTCCATCGATTCGAATCTGGTGCAGACAGTTGCGAAAACAAAGCAACTTCTTGCAAATCAGTCAGATACGACGAAATTGTGGCTGATAAAAGAAGGGATCTTTTACAGCAATTGCTCTCCAATAGGCAAGTTAGGCGTGCTGTTCCCTGGGCAGGGATCTCAATATCCAGCGATGTTGCGTGACCTTGCTTGTACTTTTCCATGCTGGATTGAAGAACTTTCTCGGTTGGAAGCAAAATGGAACAACCCTGATCGCATGGTCGATGCGATTTATCCAAGGCAAAACTGGTCGCGGGAAGATCGAGATATTCAGGTAGAGAAGCTGAAAGGGACCTTATTCGCCCAGCCATCACTGGGTGTAATGGCTTGGAGCAGTTGGCGAACACTGACCGATTTTGGGGTGCAGTCAGATCAGTTTCTTGGCCATAGTTATGGAGAAGTAGTTGCACTTTGTGCGGCTGGCCGACTGTCTGAAGAAAATCTCTATCGTGTTTCGCTGGCGCGTGCCAATGCAATGGCGAAAGCAACCGCGGAAATACAAGGGGCAATGTGTGCGGTCCATTCCTCAGTTGAGGTAGTAGAAGAAAATGTTGCCGAATTCGTACCACAGGTAGTAATTGCGAATTATAATTCGCCGAATCAGGTGGTGGTTTCTGGCACGGTTGCAGGTATTGCCCAACTGGAAACGAAACTGCAGCGGCAAAAGATTCGTTTTTCCCGACTACCAGTTGCCACAGCCTTTCACAGTGCCTTGGTAGCACCTGCAGCCGAGGTCTTTCGGAGGAATCTGGAAGAAATCGCCATAACTCCTGGTTCAGCAACAGTTTATGCCAACGAGACCGCTATGCCCTATCACCAGGATGGTGGGGAGGCAATTGAACTTTTAGCGCGTCAATTAGCCAAACCAGTGCGGTTCTCCGCTTGCATTGAAAGAATGTACGAAGCAGGAGTGCGTACTTTCCTGGAAGTGGGACCGAATTCGGTTCTTTCTAAACTTACCACACAGATCCTAGCGAACAGGCCAGACTGCCAGGTTGTTGCCCTTGATGGATCGCAAGGAAAAAATCCCCCACTGTGGGATCTGGCGAGCTGTTTGTCCCAGCTTGCAGCCCTGGGTTACTCGGTTGATTTAACAAAGTGGCAGGAAAGTTATCAGCCGGAAGTCACAACTCAACAAGGGTATACGGTAAAAATCTGTGGGGCAAACTACACCAAACCACGCCCGAAACGTCCACCAGTTGCCAGTAAAGAGGTCGCACAAACGAAGCCACTGGTGGTTGAGAAAGTAATTATGAATAATCCCTCATCTTCTCATTTGCCGCACCAAACCGCTGGACCAGCGCCTGCGGTTGTTGCGGAAAGTACATTACAGTTATTTCAGAAAATGCAGGAAGACACTGCCCGACTGCATAAACAATTCCTGGACCACCAACAGGCAGTACTGGCGACTTTTCAGGCACTTGTGTCTGGAGTCCCACCTGCGATTAATGTGCAGCCAATTCAACATTCGAATGCACCAGTTCAGGTGAGGTCGGAAATTTCTGCTCCGGCAGCAATTTCGCCCCCGCCTCCACGTCCTGTGGCGGAACCTATCGCTTCTCCTACGCCTGCACCGAAATTGGTGCCACCCCCAGAGCCTGTGAAAGCCGCACCAAGTTCGTCGGTGATTGGGGATATTCAAACAATTCTGCTATCTGTAGTTGCTGAAAAAACAGGCTATCCCACCGAAATGCTTGATTTGGACATGCACCTTGATGCGGATCTGGGGATTGATTCGATCAAACGCGTTGAAATCCTGTCCGCATTTCAGGAGCGAGTACCCGATGCACCACCTGTTCAACCGGACCAATTAGGGACATTGCAGACTCTTCGTGATGTGATGAACGTGCTGCAAACAGCAGTTCTGCCTGTTAATCAAGGGATTGATCCCACCTCAACAAGTTCGAAGCAGGCACCTAAAGCAGTTGTGTCAACCACCAACATGCAACAGGTATTGCTCTCTGTGGTAGCTGAAAAAACAGGCTATCCCACCGAAATGCTCGAATTAAGTATGCACCTTGATGCAGATCTGGGAATTGATTCGATCAAACGTGTTGAAATCCTGTCTGCGTTTCAGGAACGCGTGCCAAATGCTCCAGCCGTTCAGCCTGAACAACTCGGTGCGTTGCAAACGCTGCAAGACGTTCTGAGTGTATTGCAAGCGAACGAGATGGCTCCAGAACAAAACATGAATGGTGTGCATATCTCACCAACTCCGGGGGTTGGTGAAGATTATTTACAGATACTACTCGATGTGGTGGCCGATAAGACTGGTTATCCGGTTGAAATGTTGCAGTGGGAAATGCACCTTGATGCAGACCTGGGGATAGATTCGATCAAACGTGTTGAAATCCTGTCTGCATTTCAGGAACGAGTGCCAACTTCGAAAGCGGTTGAGCCAGAACAGCTAGGTTCATTGCAAACACTCCAAGATGTTGCCAACGTCCTGAAAGGTCAGATTGCCGATTCCGGGCAACCGCACGAACTCAACGGAGGACCACCTCTCCCTTTCGGCAAACCGCTCGCTGATCAGTCAATCGGCGAGCGGGAAAACAAACATGCTGACCAGTTTGGTAACTCGCCAGTCAACCTGAATCAACTAGTGGCTGGTTTGCAAGTGTTGGAACCGAAATGTCAGCCATTTGATCCGGGGTTAGAACGTGGTAGAGTAAGCCTCCCGCGTGGTGCCACCGTGGTAGTTGTTTGTAATGACGAATCAATTGCTCAGAGCATATCGCAAATCCTTGCTGAACAAGGATTTCAGACGATTTGTCTTGACTGGCAACAACTGGATTCGTTGGAGCCTAACGATTCTATTGCTGGCTTGGTTTTGGTAGCACCCAGTCAATCAGTTCCGCAAATCAACCTGTTGGGCTTTCAATGGTTGCAAAGGTGCGCGGGCTGTCTAAAAGGATCTGCGAAACAATCTGGGGCATTTTTCGCCTGTATCACCACACTAGGTGGGCAATTTGGCTTTAAACATCTCTCGAATACCGATGTAGAGCATGGCGGCTTGCTGGGCATTGTGAAAACAGCTGCTCATGAATTTTCAAACGTGAATTGTAAAGCAATTGATGTTGATCCTACAGTCCTTCAATCAAACATTCGCCAGATCATTGAAGAGTTGTTCTGTTTTGGCCCCATTGAGCTTGGAATTACTGAAGACGGGCTCGTTCACGTGGTAGAAACTCCGCTGGTGTTACCTGCAAGTGTGCCACCTGCAAAGTTACCCCATGGTGCTACCATCATTGTCACTGGCGGTGGGCGGGGTGTTACCACAGAAGCAATTTTCCCAATGGCATGTACGGTTCGCCCAAGACTGATCCTGCTCGGCAGAACGGAACTGGATTCGACCGAACCTGCATGGCTGCAAGAGCTTACGGATGACGCCAGCATCAAAAAGGCCCTCATTCAACACTCACCGACACGCCCCACACCCCGCGAAATTGAAAAACAGTGCACAAGAATCCTGAATCAGCGTACGATACGCCAAAATATTGCGCGATTGGCAGAAGTGTGCACCAGCGTGGAATATATTGCTATCGATGTCTGCAATCGTGCGGATATTCAAAAGGTGGTACGGCAGATACAACACCAGCATGGTGAAGTTGCCGGCATCGTTCATGGTGCGGGTATTCTGCACGACCGAAAAATAGAAGATCTCACCACCGAACAGTTTCAGGCAGTTTACACCACCAAAGTAGATGGATTACAAGCACTCCTCGGTGCGATTGACCCCACAAAGTTGCGACTTCTCATACTGTTTTCATCTTCTACTGCACGTTATGGTCGTACTGGCCAGATCGCGTATGCTGCGTCCAATGAAGTGTTGAACAAAATTTCTCAGCGTACGGCACAAACACTGCCACACTGCCGTACTGTGGCAGTGAATTGGGGTCCGTGGGCAGGTGGGATGGTGAATGAGGGACTGGCGAAACTCTTTGCCAGTGAAGGAATAGGGCTGATCAGTTATTCTCAGGGTGGGGCTGTTTTGCTGGCAGCAAGTTCCTTGCCAGATTTTCCCGCGGAATTGGTCGTGATTGCGGAACCGAATGATGCCAAAGACAAACCACAGAAAAGAACTTTGACACTAGATTGGCAGCGTTCACCTATTCTGCAATCTCATGTGTTGAACGATGTCGCAGTGGTACCGCTGGCAATGCAATTGAACTGGCTCATGCAGCAGACTCAGCAGTTTTCTGCAGCACCTGTACTGATAGAAAACTTTCAGGTGTTGAAGCCAATTCAGGTTTCGCCTGCTCATGAAACTTTGGTGGAACTGGAAATGCAGCCTGCTGCACTGCAACATGGAGCAATTCGAAGTTACTCAGCCACAATATTTTGCGGCAAACAGCTTTTCAGCAGGGCTCAATTACATGTGGGTATTGCTCAACCTGCCGAGTCGGTTTCCCGTTACAAACCAGATCGCCCCACACCTTCGATCAATGAAGTGTATTCAGGGATCCTTTTCCATGGAAAAGGATTACAGGTGATCTCCGAAATTGGTTCTCTTTCACAATTTGGTGCAGAAGCAATTGCAACAAATCCATTTCATGAAACCACATTTGCTGTGAATGACAACAATCGCATTTTTGCGATTGATGCTGCACTACAATTAGTTATCATCTGGACGGCGAAGTATCTGGGTGCACCATCACTGCCGTATTCGATCGGAAAATTCCGCCATTTGACAACTTCATCTGACGTGCAATCATGGCATATACGATTAGAAATTACCCATCGTTCTGCTACCAGTGTGCGTTCAAATATCGATATTCTGGATCCTGAAGGCATGTTACTGATGCAGTTGTATCAGGTAGAACATGTTCTCAATGCCAACTTACAGGAAATCTTTCAGTTGAGTCGACAAAGGCCTGCCCCAGGCTACTCGACTTTAGTGAATTAAAGGTCAATTGATGCAGCACCATGAACCAATTGCCATCGTGGGAATGGCTGGCCGTTTTGCAGGTGCCAGAAATCTGAACGAGTACTGGCAGAATATTCTTCAGGCGAAAGATTGCTCCAGCGAACCCCCTTCTGGACGCTGGGTTCTGGATCCAGCTCGGGCACATCATCCAGAGCTTGCCTATCCAGATCGGGTGTATTCCACTCGTGGCTATTACATGCCCCCACTCACAACAATGGAGTTGTCAAGTCACATCAATGGTGTACCAGTAGAAGAACTGGATCCAGTTTTTCATTTGGCATGGTACCTCACACAGAAAGCATTGAATCAGGTTTCAATGCAAGGGGTCAATCGTGATCGCTGTGGAATTGTTTTCGGCAATATTGCGTTGCCCACGGCAAAAGCAGCACAATTTACAGCAAATTTTGTTAGCAATCGCGCTGCGATTTCAAGCTTGCGGTCCAGGGATGTGTTGTCCTGGAATTGTGAGCCAGCGTGTAATCCGATCGCCTTTGCTGCAGCAGACTTAGGCTTTGGGTTGGGTGGTTATGCTATTGATGCTGCCTGTGCATCATCACTTTATGCCATCAAATTGGCCTGCGACGAACTCCAAAGTGGTCAGGCAGATCTAATGATTGCTGGTGGCCAGAATCAGGCAGATTCCTTGTACAACCAAATGGGGTTCAGCCAGTTGCGAGCACTTTCCCGTACAGGAAAGTGTTCGCCATTTGATGCTCGCGGCGATGGCTTACTAGTTGGTGATGGTGGGGCTGCATTCGTTTTGAAGCGTCTTTCTGATGCAGAAAAAAACGGCAATACGATTATTGGCGTGATTCGTGGAATTGGCTTGTCAAACGACATAGAAGGGAATTTACTTTCGCCAGCTTCTGAAGGGCAATTGCGGGCAATGCGGCAGGCATACGAAGTTTCTGAATTGGACCCAGAAAGTATTCAAATGTTTGAGTGTCATGCCACGGGAACACCAACTGGAGATGCAACTGAGTTTCACAGTTTACAGCGACTACTTGGCCCATCTGCGAATGATGTGGTGATTGGTTCGGTAAAATCGAGCGTCGGCCACCTGCTGACGGGTGCAGGGGCAGCTAGTCTCGCAAAAGCACTGCTCGCAATCAATCATCAGCAGTACCCACCTACGGCGAATTTTCTACAGAGAGCAGAACATCTTTCAAATCAAAGGAGTAACCTTCGTGTGCTGACCAAACCGCAACCATGGGTTTCCGAAACTCCACGTTTGGTAGGCGTGAATGCTTTTGGCTTTGGGGGCATAAATGCTCATCTGATTGTTGAAGAATATCGTCAGGCACCTGCAGTTAACTACGTAGCTCCTCTGATTTCGACTGATGAACCAATCGTTGTTACTGGAACAGCCTCGGTAAGATACAGCCAGAAAGATGAAATTGCTTTTCCTTTGGGTATTTTTCGAATCCCACCGACTGAATTGGCAGAGATGCTGCCACAACAGACGATTCTGTTGCAGGCTTTGCACATGACAGTGGGTACGAGGGACCTCTCCGGGCCTCGCACTGGCATTTTTGTGGGTGCGAAGCTGGATATCAATACCACCAATTTTCATGTCCGGTGGGCACTGGAACAACTCGAGAACGAACGATTCCGTGATATTCATCCTCCGCTGACAGCCAACCGCACGATGGGCGTTAGCCAGCGTGGCATCCAGTCGCATTGCACGACATCTGCGTGCGGGTGGGCCATCCTATACAATCTGTGCCGGAAATGAAAGTGGCTGGCAGTCGATGCAGAATGCACTTACCGCACTGCGTCGGGGAGAAATTGATACTGCGGTGGTCTGTGCGGTGGATTGTCAGGCTGACGAGCGATTCGCAAGTACAGAATCGGGCAAGAACCGTGCTGCAGTGATCTTACTACAACGCGAATCAGTGGTAACAGACGCAAAGACGATATTGTGTCGGCTGAGTCCAACTGCACTTTTTCCAAAGTTGACCGCTCCGACGTGTGTGGAACAACTTGATGCGTGGATAAATGACATATCAAGTATTTCGCAGCGAGTATCTTCCGCAGGCAACATCCCCCATTACTGGCTGACGAATTCGGGTGAGGTCCGCCAACGAGGGGCTTTTTCAGAAAATCAACATTTCGTCAGATCGTCAGCATCAGTGCAGCCTTTGATCTTCACATTCTCTGGTAATCAACCTGCAGAGATTCTAGCCCAACTTCGGGCACTAGACTGCACAGAACCATACCAGGCTTTGTGGAATAAACTGCGCAAGTATATACCAGATAATCAGTTATGTCGATTGGCTTTTGTAGCACACAGCCAGGAGAAATTTCGTTCGCATGTGCAGCAGGCAATATCCCATCTTGATAATCGACCTCAAGTTGCTGCTCAGGGGCCGTACTGGTACGTACCACGATTTGGGGCTTCCAAGTTAGCATTTGTTTATCCAGGTTCTGGTAACCATTTTGCAGGCATGGGACGGGACTTCAGCATTGCTTTTCCACAAGTGCTTGATCAGCAGCAACTTGAGAACAATTGCCTGCGAGATCAATACTGTTCCCAACACGTTTGGGAAAGTGATACGATCGAGCAACTATTACCTAAAGATTTAATTTTTGCCCAGGTGGCACTTGGTATCCTGATCAGCGATTCATTAAGACTTTTTCATGTGCGGCCGGATGCTGCCATCGGCTATAGTCTTGGCGAATCAGCAAGCATGTTTGGACTACGTGCCTGGACAACTCGCGATTTGATGTTCAGGCGGATATCAGAGTCTTCATTGTTTACTCATGATTTGGCTGGAAACTAAGCAGCACTCCGCAAAACGTGGGGTTTTAGTGATGACCAACCACTGGAATGGTGCACTGGTGTTGTTACTGTTCCACCAGAGAAAGTGCTGGCAGAATTAAAAAAAGATGAGAAAGCTTGCCTGTTGATCATAAATACGCCCACTGATTGTCTGATCGGTGGTGAGCGAGCAGCAGTAGAGCGTTTGGCAAATCGCCTGAATACCACTTTTATCGAAATTAAAGGCGTTACGAGTGCCCATTGTGCCGATCTCGCGTCCGTGCGAGAGCCATATTGGCAATTACACCACTTGCCCACTCAGGTGCCTGAAGGTGTGAGCTACTACAGCGGTGTGTGGGGCAAGTCATACGATCTGAATGCGGATTCTGCTGCAGACGCGATTACTTCTGCTTTGCTGCATACAATCGATTTTCCCAAAGTCATTCAACAGGCTTACCAGGATGGGGTGCGGACGTTTCTGGAAATCGGACCCGGCGATTCCTGTAAACGAATGATCAACCTCATATTGAATGGTGCAAAAGATATCGCTGTGCGGTCGTTATGCACCGCGAAGAAGCAGAATCTGGAAGAATTCTGGGAAACGCTGGCAATGTTATTTGTGCGTGGACATGAAGTGAAACTGGACGATCTTCACCATGTAGAAATTCCCGCTCCTAAAGAACCTGTTTTACGCTTGCCCGCAGCGTTTGGGTTTTCATTGGCTGAGGAAAACAAGCACGTAATTTATGAGAAAGATATGAACAGGGAGCGAACACCAGTTCCAGCGCCCCCACGAATGGAATTCGCGCCACCTGTGGAAACCAGAAGCCAGCCCCAGGCAGTAGAACGTGCCATGGTGGCTACTGCAACGGAGACCATCGTGGGGCAGGGCAGTTTACCTGTTCAACAATTTGGGAGGTTGCCTGCCGATTGGTTGCTTCAATCGCAAATTGAAACTATTGCTGCCCACGATGCCTATTTGCGCTGGGTGCAAAGCAGTCAGGAATTTCTGGCACATTATCGTGCATATTCCCAATCAAACACGAATTATGTGCAATTCACTGCCACAACAGGGCTTGCAGAACAGGTGTCAACCGATCTGGTGCCGCGGCACTTGACCTACGAGCAGTGTGTGGAATTTGCCCGTGGTCAGGTGGGCAAGGTATTAGGCAGACGCTTTGCAGAAATTGATCGATTCCCCACCAGGGTACGTCTGCCGGATGGTCCGTTAATGCTGGTCGATCGGATTCTGGCGATCGAAGGTGAGCCACTTTCCATGTCCCACGGGCGGGTGGTGACAGAGCACACCGTCCATGCGGGTCGCTGGTATCTGGATGCGGGTCGCATCCCCACGTGCGTGGCAGTAGAAGCGGGCCAGGCAGACCTCTTTTTATCTGGTTATCTTGGTATTGATTTCCAGACTAAGGGCTTAGCCTGTTATCGATTGCTGGATGCCACAATCACATTCCACCGTGGCTTGCCAGTAATTGGCGACAGAATTGAATACGACATATTTATCGATCAGTTTTTTCAGCAGGGCAGCACTTACCTGTTTCGCTTTCGTTTTGAAAGTACTGTCAACGGCGAACCGTTGTTGAGCATGCAACAGGGCTGTGCTGGCTTTTTCACTGATGAGGAATTGGCGTCTGGGAAAGGGATCGTGCATACTGCACTGGATCGCCGCCCACAACAAGGGAAATTGCCACCAAACTGGCGGCCATATGCTGGTGGGCAGCCTAGTTTGCTGAATCGCGATCAGGTGAATGCGTTGCGAGCAGGAGATTACCGCACTGCATTTGGGGTGGAATTTGCCCACTTGCTGATTAATAACCCGATGAAACTACCCCAGGGGATGTTGAAACTGGTTGATTCTATTTCGGCAATTGATTTTACCGGTGGCAAATACGGGTGCGGGCTGATTCGTGGTGAGGCAGATATCCACCCTGATGACTGGTATCTGACATGCCATTTTGTGGATGATCAGGTAATGCCAGGCACTTTGATGTACGAATGTTGCCTGCATACTCTGCGAATTTTGATGATGCGGCTTGGATTTGTGGGCGAAGCGGACAATATTGTTTGCGAGCCACTTCCGGGTGTGATGAGCAAACTGAAATGCCGTGGACAGGTGATTGCAAGTACCATGCAGGTGACCTATCAGGTTGTGGTGAAAGAAATTGGTTTTGAACCGAGCGCATACGTGATTGGTGATGCGTTAATGTATGCAGACGGAAAGCCCATTGTTGAAATCACGAATATGTCGATGCGGATGACTGGCCTGACAGAACAGGATTTGCAGCGGGTCTGGCAAACTCGGCAGGAATCGCCAATTAAAAGTAAGCAACCGATTTTTGACGACCACCACATTACTGCGTTTGCCACTGGGAAACCTTCCGAAGCATTTGGCGACCGTTACCGTATCTTTGATCAGGAACGAGTGATCGCCCGCCTGCCAGGTGAACCTTACAAGTTTCTGAATCGAATTATTCAGATAGATAATTGCCGACCTTGGGAAATGGTTGCAGGTGGGCAAATTCTGGCCGAGTATGATTTCACTGGTTCGGAATGGTACTTTGGTGCAGAAAACGCAAATCGAATGCCTTATTGCGTCTTGTTGGAAGCCGCACTACAACCTTGCGGATGGCTTGCGGGGTATCTCGGTTCTGCATTAACCAGCGACATCGATCTATCTTTTCGAAATTTGGGCGGAACCGCAGTACAACTGACGGAAGTTCTGGCACAACCAGGTACATTCACTACCGCAGTGAAGATGACGAGGGTGTCTTCTTCCGGTGGGATGATTATTCAGCATTACGACTTCGATTTGCAACAAAATCAGCAATCGGTGTTACGTGGAAATACTTATTTCGGATTTTTTACCAAAGCCGCTTTGGCCAATCAGGTGGGGCTGAAAGATCTTCGCCATTGGCATCCGACGGTAGAAGAATCTCCCGCAGTGTCTTATCAGTTTCCAGTAGGTAATCCATTTCCAGATAAGCAGTTACGCATGATCGATGCGGTGCAGTTTGCTGACGATCCCACTGGGAAATATCCCCACGGTGTTGTCACAGGAACCGTCTCAGTCGATCCATCAGCATGGTTCTTTCAGGCGCATTTTTATCAGGATCCTGTCTGGCCAGGCTCCCTGGGGCTGGAATCGATGCTACAACTCATGAAGTGGTTTGCCCATCAGCGTTGGGGATCGCCCAAAACGGGTTGGCAATGTACCGCATTGGGTAAGCAGCACGAATGGGTTTATCGTGGGCAGATTCTGCCCACGGATCATCGGGTGACTGTGCAGGTTTTTCCGAAAATTATTGATGATTCTGAAGAACTTTTGGTTGCGGATGGTCTATTGAGTGTTGATGGTCGTATGATATACCAGATGAAAGATTTCAGTTTGCAACGTGCCTAATCGAACAACGTAAGTATGCGATATTCAAGAGTTTACATCGAATCGATCGGTTATGAACTTGCACCAGAAGTGGTATCCAGTGCCCAGCTGGAACAGCAACTCTTACCACTTTACCAAGCTCTCAAACTACCCCCTGGTCAATTGGGTGCCCTCACGGGCATCCAGGAACGTCGCTGGTGGGACAAAAACTATTCCATCTCCGATGGCGCGATCGCGGCAGGGAAAAAGGCATTAAATAATTCTAATATTTCCCCGGACGACATCGACGTCTTAATTTATGCGGGGGTCTGTCGGGAACAACTTGAGCCAGCTACGGCCTGTCGGGTGGCTGCAGAGTTGGGAGTCAATTCCGATGCCTCGGTGTTTGATATTTCGAATGCCTGCCTGGGTGTTCTGAACGGCATAGTTGAAGTGGCCAATCGAATTGAACTGGGCCAGGCACGTGCCGGACTGGTGGTTTCGTGTGAAACTGCCCGCGAAATCAATGAAGTAATGATTGCCCAGATGGTGCAGCACCGTTCGATTGACAAATTTCGTGAAGCAATTGCCACTTTAACTGGTGGATCTGGTGCGGTGGCAGTTCTGGTGGTTGATGAAGAATATTCGTCGATGCACCGTCGCCAATTACTGGGTGGTGTCACCAAAAATGCCCCGCAACACCATCAGTTGTGTCGGTGGGGCTGGGAAAGTGTCGTACCCGCATTCGATCGCTTGCTGCAAACAGAAGCAGGGACGTTTATCAGATCTGCCTACGATATTGGGATGAAGCACATTGTAACACCGTTCATGGCTACGGATGCTGGCAGCGTGTTGAAGTTTGGTGTTGATCTGGGGTTAAAAACCTGGCAGAATTTTCTGACGAAGTTAGGCTGGGCAGTAGATCAGATGGATAAAGTGATCTGTCATCAGGTGGGCACGATGCACCGCGATACCATTCTCAAAACACTGGGAATTCCTGCACACAAGGAATTTTCTACGTTCGAATTTCTGGGTAACATTGGCACAGTTTCGCTACCACTGACTGCTGCTGTAGCAGAAGAGAAGAATTTTCTGGTCGAAGGGGATCAGGTAGGTTTTCTTGGGATTGGTAGTGGGCTCAATTGCATGATGTTGGGATTCCGGTGGTAGCAGATTACCCGTTTCAATCGCATTGGCTTCAAGTTCAGGAAAACACTCGGCTTCATTATCTCGATGAGGGTAATGGCCCACCGGTGTTGCTGCTGCACGGCAATCCCACCTGGTCGTATTATTATAGAAAGCTGGTGAGTGCACTACGGGATCGCTTTCGTTGTATAGTTCCCGATCATGTCGGTTGTGGATATTCAGATAAGCCCGGTTTGGACCGCTATTCTTATCGCTTGCAAGATCGCATCGATAATCTGGAACAGTTGGTCGATCATCTGAATATTTCGCAGCCGATCCATTTGATCGTCCATGATTGGGGTGGAATGATTGGTTTTGGCTGGGCACGCACCCAGACAGAACGGATCGCCAGCATCACGGTGCTGAATTCCGCAGCTTTCCCATTGCCGAAAACCAAACGCCTGCCTTTTCGATTGTGGCTGGGAAGAAATACTTGGCTTGGCAAATGGTTGATACGTTCTCGTAACGTGTTCTGCAAACATGCACTTCAGGTGGGCGCCAAACGTCGGAAAATGTCTCCCGAAGAACAAGCCGCGTATTTGTTGCCTTACGATTCGTGGGACAATCGCGTTGCTGTTTGGAAATTTGTGCAGACGATTCCTCTTTCTGCAAACGATGAAGGCTGGGACATCGTTCAGGAAACGATGGGATCATTAAAGAATTATCATCAAACTCCCGCAATGATTCATTGGGGGGCGCTTGATTTTGTTTTTGACAAGCACTTCCTGACCGAATGGAAAGTGCATCTGCCAAATTGCAATATTACGATGTATTCTGATTGTGGACACTACATTCTGGAAGATGCGGGAGAAACCATCATCCCCGCTGTGCGTGATTTTCTCATCAAAAATTCATCAATGTCATGATTTTGAACGTCGCCAGCCACCTCGACCTGCTTGCCAGTGCCCAACCTCAACGGACCGCACTGATTACCACCATTCACCAGTACCAGCATGTGGATCAGGAAGTTGTCACCTTCGCCGAGTTGGCAGATCGAACAAGTTTTGCAGCCCATTTTTTGCAACAAACTGGTATTCACCGCGGCATGCACGTTGCGGTGATGATTCCCCCTTCGCTTGATTTTTTTGTAACCACGTTTGCCCTGTTTCGCATTGGTGCGGTGCCAGTGTTGATCGATCCTGGCATGGGGCTGAAAAATCTAGGAAAGTGTCTTACAGAAGCGATGCCTGAAGCGTTGATTGGTATTCCTAAAGCGCACATTGCCAGAAAATTGTTCCGTTGGGCGAAACGAACAATCAAGATCACCATCAGCACCAGGAAATCATGGTTTGCTAGGCACTTTTACCCAGCTTTTCAGAAACAATCTGTTGCTAACATACCGTGTATCGAACCGAATTCAGACGAAATTGCGGCGATTCTCTTTACAAGTGGCAGTACCGGGGTAGCGAAAGGAGTTGTTTACACCCACGGGATGTTTGCGAATCAGGTGGAAATGATCAAACAATTGTTTGGTATTGAACCTGGGGAAGTCGATTTGTGCACTTTTCCACTGTTTGCACTTTTCGGACCTGCATTAGGGATGACCAGTGTGATTCCAGACATGAATCCCACTCGTCCTGCAGAGGCAAACCCTGCCAAACTGGTGGCAGAAATCCGCGAATTTGGCGTTTCGAACATGTTCGGTTCACCTGCTCTGCTGAATACGCTCAGTATCTACTGTGAACAACGCGGGATCAAACTCCATACTCTGCGCCGAATTATTTCTGCAGGGGCCCCGGTTTCCAGTCGCGTACTGGAACGGATGAGCAAAGCATTGGCACCTGATGTGGAAATCTTCACTCCCTATGGTGCCACAGAAAGCCTGCCTGTCGCTTGTATTGGCAGTCTGGAAATCCTTGAACAAACCAAGGCACTTACGGAACAAGGCCGCGGGGTGTGTATTGGCAGGCCGGTACCAGGGATGCGGGTAGAAATAATCCCTATCCATGATGAGCCACAACCTGGGTTTCGCCTGGATCAGGTGCTGCCACAAGATGAAATCGGAGAAATTGTCGTGAATGGCCCGGTCGTTTCGCAATGCTATTTTGGTCGTGAGCAGGCCAATCAACTTGCCAAAATGCAGGACGACGCTGGAAATTGCTGGCACCGTATGGGCGATGTTGGTTATTTTGATGCTCAGGGCAGATTATGGTTCTGTGGGCGAAAATCTCATCGGGTGGTGCTGGAAAACCGAACACTATTTACCATCCCGGTCGAAGCGGTTTTCAATACTCACCCGAAGGTATTCCGAACTGCACTGGTGGGCATACAAAAGAATGGAACCACGATCCCAGTGCTGTGCGTCGAACTTCTTAAAGATTTTTCATACTCTGTTCCATTATGGTCAAAGGTAGTCTCCGATCTGAAGGACATTTCATTAAAATTTACTCATACTGCAGGTGTTGAGCACTTTTTGTACCACAAGGGATTTCCAGTTGATATTCGCCACAATGCCAAAATCTTTCGTGAAAAACTGGCAGTCTGGGCCGCACGGGTGCTGCGATGAAACGAGTATTAGTTACGGGTGGGGGTGGGTTTCTTGGCAAGGCAATTATCCGACAACTGCTCCCACTGGGTTGTGATGTAAGATCTTACTCCCGCGGTAGTTATCCTGAATTAACCGCAATTGGCGTGGAACACTTTTCTGGTGATCTGACCGATCATTCCACTCTTCTAACAGCGATGCAGGGTTGCGACACCGTTTTTCATGTAGCAGCGAAAGCTGGCATCTGGGGCAGCAAGAAATCGTATTATCAAACTAACTTTGTCGGCACCCAACAGGTTTTCCAGGCAGCACAGAAGGCTAGCGTGGGGAAATTTATCTTTACCAGCTCGCCAAGTGTCAGTTTTTCTGGTACAAATCAGGACGGAGTTTCAGAAACTACGGAGTATCCCAAAAAGTATCTGGCATGGTATCCCTGGTCGAAAGCGTTAGCAGAACAATATGTTCTGGAACACAACTGTATGGCGATGCCGACAGTCGCTTTACGCCCCCACCTTATTTGGGGGCCAGGCGATCCCCATTTGATCCCGAGCTTAATCTCCAAAGCGAAAAAAGGAAAACTGCGTCAGATAGGCAAGATTGATTGTTTAGTGGATACTACGTATGTGGATAACGCTGCAATGGCCCATATTCGTGCGGCGGAAAAATTGAGTTTTGCCGCACCCCACTCCGGGAAAGCATATTACATTTCGCAGAATCAGCCAGAACCGTTGTGGCAATTTATTAACAAAGTATTAAAATTGGCTGCAATCCCACCTGTAACAAGAACTGTCCCAGTATGGCTTGCGTATTCTGCCGGGACGGTTTTTGAGTTGATTTATGGCATGATCGGCCGTAAGTCAGAACCACCAATGACCAGATTTGTTGCTCGCCAACTCAGTACTTCCCACTGGTTTCGACTTGAAAATGCAATGAATGACTTTGGCTATTCTCCCACCATCACTACGGAAGTGGGGCTAGTTCGCTTGCAACAGTGGTTCCATGAGTCCACTCCCACCGATTGAGTTGAAATTGCCCTAGACATATTCTTGCAAATGCCTTATCTACCCGCGCGTTAGTCTGTTCGCTTACATGTGGGGATAAATATGAAAGGCCGCAATCACTGGTTTGCAGTACTTGGTGGGGTAATTTTCGGGGCAGTCGCTGGATTGTGGTTTGCATCATCTTCCAAAGAAGTCAAAGCTGCCAGCAATGATCGCTATTCCGATTACATCATGTGTACTGGAGCAGCATCGATCAATCCACGGATACCCGTAGATGCTGTCTGGTTGCTCGATTATCGTTCTGGCAAATTACTGGGTACCATTGTCAGTCGAACCACGGACGGTAAGGTTCCTGGCTGGGCAGAAGTCGATCTCGTCAGCGAATTCCGTATTGCACCTAAAACGGATGTTCATTTCATGATGACCACTGGTAACGTGGCGTTGGGTCAGGCGGCGTTGTATGTTTGCGAAGTGAATACTGGCAAATTTGGTGTCTACACGATTGTGCTGGACGACAATACTCCCAAAATTCTTCGCCACGACATGACAACGTTTCGCAGCAATGCAGCGGTAGCACCAGTGGCACCAGCACCCGCACCAGTTGCAGTACCGGCACCGATGCCAGAAAAGAATAACGAGTAATTTCAGTTGATGCAGAATCCAGATAAGTTTCGGAGGTTGTTCATGTTTCGATACCAGTGTATCGTCGCATTGGCTTTCACTGCCAGTGTCGTATCCCACAGTTGGGCTCAGTTTGACCTGCCAGGTCAAAGTGCGAATAACGTGGTGGTTATGCCCCCTGAAATCAAGAAACCAGTGCACCGCTATCCATTGAATCCCGAACATGGTAAGTATCTTGTTCTGGTTTCTGCTTTCAAAGGGGAACGTGGCCAGGTACTGGCGGAAAATTTTGCAGAATTTCTGAAGACCCGTGCCAAGATCCCTGCATACGTCTTTGATAGTGCTTATCCGAAAAGAGTGGCAGCACGTGAAGAAAGAATTCAAGCAATTAATGAACGAGTCCGTGAGATTAAACAAAAGGGTTTACCGCTTGTTCCGGAACTGTTGAGATTTAGATATTCACCCATCGATAACGAGTTCTCCGTTTTTGTAGGACATCCTGAAGGCGAATTAAAAACGTTTGAAGCGGCTACTGCCTATGCCAAATGGGTAAGGGAATTAAAGGTTCCTACAGAATTTGCCGGGAAAGTGGTTGAGTTTCAGGAAGATAACAAAGAAAAAAAAATCGAAAACAACTGGAATCCGTGCAAACTGGCATTTGCCAGTCGAAATCCGCTCCTGGCTGGCGAACAACACGAGCAAACGGTGGAAAAACTGGATGATTTCACAATCAGTCTGAATGTCAGCGAAGAATACAGCTTAGTTCACAAAACCAAAAACAAATACACCATGGTAGTGCGGTCGTTAAATGGTGGTGAATTCGTCATGAGCAGCGGTGCCAGCAATTCTGGCCCACGTGCATCGCAGGAAATAGGCAGCAAACTGGAGCAGGCAGCGATGATCGCCCGGGATAATGTGGCCATGTTGCGCAAAATGCAACTGCCAGCCTACATCTATCACACGCGGGCTGCCACTTATGTTTGTGTGGGGGACTATGTGGATAAAGACGATCCTCTGATTGCACAGCATGCTGCAAAAATATCTGAAATTGAAGTTGATGATCCCAACGCCAAGTCGCCTACCAAAGTGAAGTTGTTTCTGGCGAAGCCCCACTTTATTGCAATTCCGCAACGCTAAGCGATCCCTTCTGGTTACCACTTAAAAAGGTGCGTAGAGTGTCCTGTGGGTAAACAATCCAAGGGTACTCCCGCCATTGCAAAGCCTGTCGGCTATATAGCGATTTGCTTATATTTGTTTGTTTTTCTATAAGCTCTCCAAACTTCTGTTGCATGTGGGTGCGAATTTCCGCATTCAATTTTCGAATTTCCCGGTTTTTAAGTCGGCGCTCCAGCATTGATCTGGGGCTCTGACCAACCGCTTTCAAGCGTGCAGAAATCAAGCCATTAATTTCATCTGAAAGAGTCACAAATTGTTGCGGATTCCAGTAAGACCGCCTTAGCTGTTGTCTTACTTGCTGGAGATCCCGTGGTGTCACGATCGGTCCATTCCATTTCAGCCGCAGGGTGCCCGTTCCCACTGCAAATGGCGGTGGGGATATTCCAAATTCAGTCTGAATAATTCGATCTGTCACCTGATCATAAAGCCCACCACCGATTCCATGCAGAAACAACCCACCCAGCGTCAAGCGGGCAATTAACGTGAGCAGTAACGCTTTGGGGCGAAATTGTTTAGCCTGGAGTGGTAGTTGCTGCCATTGCGCCACAAAGTCATCTTCATCCAGTGGCCAATCCCAATGCTGAGAACCGGCGTAAATAGTGAAACGATCAGACTTTCGTTCAACTGTTACAGGTAATCGTGCATTGCCTTCAAGATACCACAATGGAAGTTCATATCGATCATTATCGCTTGTGAGCAGTGCGGCAGGGTGTACAGGGTTGGAAATGCCATATTCAAGCCGGTAAGCTTGGATTGATTCATTATAATTTTTTAAGAAATCGTGCCCACGAAGGACCAGGTAACGCACCCAGCGACCGAAAAATGTCATCGTACTCAGTTCGCTGGTGGCGAGTTCGGCGTTCTGGCATCCCCACATGGTCTCAAGATGTTTTCGCCAGCGAAAAAAAAGTTTCCAGACTGGCTCTGATGGTTCAATCTGACGCAAATCGGGATGATTTTCCAGCAAATCCAGTAATATCGGGCGATCTGGCAACTGGGCTAACACTGCCATCACTTTTTCCAGCCATTCGGTATTACCGTTGGCACTGTGCTCCCACGTTGCGGGACTACCCATTTGCCAGCGAATACGATGTTTCCGGAATTGTTTCTCTTTGAGAAACGGAACGGTGATTGTGGGCCTGGCGATGTCGTGGTCGACGATGAGATTCAGGCTGAACGCACCGGATACTACGTTGCTTGCAAGGAAGTTTTTGAGCCAAACACCGGGGTGAAATAATTCCGGTTGATGGCCAGTCACCACCCACGGGACATTTGCATGGATCGGTGCAGCCTGAAGAAAGTGCAAGAGTTCCTGTCTAGCTGTCTGGCGAAACTGCTCAAAAGTCTGCTTCTCGGGCCACTTTGAGATTGCATTGCAACATTGATCGTTGCTGGTGGCAAGTACCGTCCAGCGGTTCCGGTCTGGATAGACCAGATATTCACCATCCTGTTGCGGAGTTTGAAAATGCAGTGGCACAGTGCTTGAAATCGGTCAATAACTTAACAATTTTAGTTTACGTTCGATTGCCTCGCGGTGTTTGATATCAACAGGTTTTTGAGAATCTTTCAGTAGTTCGTGGGCAGTTTCCCACGCAGTTTTTGCTTGCTGACTACGTCCCAAATGATGAGAAACGTCGCCAAAATGGTCCCACACTGTGGGGTCTTCCTTTCCTTCAGGATAGTTCAGGGCTTTCTTCAAAAGATCATCTGCTTCAACCAGTTTTCCTCTCCGAAACAGCACCCATGCCAGGCTGTCTAAGTAGGCAGCGTTTTCTGGTGCATCATCCGCTAACGAGCGTTTAAGATTATCCAGTTGAATTGCTTTGCGAATCAGTTCTTCGGCTTCTTCCAACCTGCTGTTCTGAACCGCAAGTTGGTAACCGAGATTGTTCAGAGTCAGTGCAGAACCTGGGTCAGTTTCCAGGATTGACCGTAATAACTCTTCCGCCTCAACATGCTTTCCAGCAGCACCATACGCCTGGGCAATAGCAGACTTGATAGTTCGAATTTGCTCTGGTTGATTAAGCTTTTTTAACAAATCAGTGCCAAATGCGATTGCTTCCGTTGATTTACCCATGGTCGAAAGAATGAGAATTTTACGACTGGATTGGATCACTTTGTTCGTATCAGATGAAATCCGTACTGCCTGTTCGATGGCATCCAATGCATTCTGAAACTTCCCAAGTTCCAACTGTGCCAACGCTAAGTTGCTGTAGAACAAGACTTTATTGGTGTTCCGAGCCCGACGCTGATCGTTCAGGGTGGTTTCGCACAATAGCACCACTTCGAGATGTTTTCGCTGTTTCATCAAGATCGAAAGCAGGGCACTGTAAACCATTGCTTCTTTTTCTGCCGCTGCGGTAGCCAGACATTGCCGAAACAATCGTTCAGCAAGTTCCAATTGCTGGGTCTGTTCTGCCATCGAGGCCAGAAAGTAGATGGTATTCATCGAGCGTTCTGTGGTTCGCTGCGATTCAGAAATAGCCACTACAAGCAGGGATTTCGTAATTTCCCGATCAGTTCGTAGCACTTCCAGCATCGCTGCTAACTGTGCTTTCGCCAGGGGGTCGATCTTTTGCTTTGCTTCTTCTACTTGTTGATATTGCGCATCGATCAGTTGAATTATATCTGACTGGCGCTGTTGCTGAGTGTACAAGCGAAACAGCCCCTGATAAACCTGCACTGTGGGCTCTTTTCCAGCCAGGCGAAGAAAAATACTCTCCGCTTCTTTCTGATAGATTTTACTGGTGCCGAATTCCGGTTGTTGTCGCGATAACTGCTCCGCATACACCAGTTGTGCGGCAAGCACTCGGGAATGTTCAGCTGCAAATCGCCTGGCTTCTGTCAAAACATCCCGTTCCCGATTGAGCTTACGAAGCAGTTCCATCTTCAGGCGGTACGCAGCAGGTTCAACTGGAGCGGTGTCGACATATAAAGAGGCGTATTGATAGGCTTGTTGCCAGCTTTCCTGGGCAAGAGCCACTTGTGCCAGTTGCCAGTAAAGTCTGGCGATTTTTGCCTGAACATCGGGATATTTGCTGTTTTTACAAACATCATTCGCTTCGCGAAAGGATACAATTGCCGCCCGGAAATCCTTCAATGCTAATTGGGCATCGCCATTGCGTTCCCACGAATTTGCCAGAATCAGTTCCAGTTCACCCACCAGAATTCCATTTCCGGTTAATATTTCCTTACGTTGGGTGGTAATCAGTTGGGTCAGGCGGGCAGTGCTGGAAAGTACCTCGGGGTACATTTTTGCAACTACCGCACGCTCGGATGCTTTGTCTAATAAACGCACCATTTCTGAAGGACGCTGTTCTACCGGAATCAGTAACGCAGTGCGAAGAGAAGCTCGCACCGCTTCCGGAATATCGCCCGCCTGGGTAAGTAAGTTGCTATATTTGTAACAGGTTATATAATCTTCTGGTTCTTTTTGCATCACCACTCGGGCTACTGCTAATGCCAAATCGTTTCTGCCCAGCCTGACATAAACATCAACCAGAATTTTGCGAATTTCGAGCGATTCCTGATCCTTGAGAAGTGCCTCTTCCAGTATTTTCTTGGCCGTAAGAATGTGGTCAGCGCGGTGCTTCAATAAGCCAAGGCCATAAAGAGCCTGGGCATCTCTGAGAGCTTCATCTGTCGATGTAACTTCTTTGGCAGGGATGATTTGTGGCGAATCATCCTGTGCAGATGCGCCCAACATTGTGCAGATGATCCATGCCACTGACAGGCCAAGAACGGAACAGACACGCATTTCAATTCCCTCTTCCCGGGGCCCAGAACATCAGTTTCAATACTGCACAAGTCATATTATCGGCAAAGTACGAACGAAATGGGGAGCTTCGCCAATATGTGAGAGAAAATTAATTTTTAGTGCTGGCTTTCAAAGACAGCAGATAGTGCAAAATCTGTTCCAGGTCTTTCTCTGAGATCTTCTGGTCGAAATCGGCTGGCATGGCAGACAGATTCGAGTGTTTTTTGCTGACAATGCGATTTGCTTCAAAGCGATATTCTTTCCCAAGTCCATCATAGATAACCAGTTGCTTATTATCGTCGACTTTGATTAATCCTACGATATTTGTGCCATCGTCCAATTCGATTCGTGACTGGCGGAAAGCATGGTCCACATTTCGTGAAGGATCCAGGATATCTTCGAGAAGTCGTTCGGGACCTCGAATCCCAATCCCATCCAATTGCGGGGCAATTTTACCACCTTCATTCCCAACCTGATGGCAGATTGCACAATTCTTGACAAACAATTCTCTGCCTGTGCCTGCCACAACTTGCGATTTAGCAAAGCTCTGCGTGCGGGCCACGATTAAGTTTTTGGTTCGTTGGTCGAGGCTGGGTAATCCTGCGGTTAATTTCGAGATTTTGGCTTCAAAACCAGCCTGTTGGTGCGTACGAATCCGATTGATCACCAGTTTGTTCTGCAATAGCCTTGGAGAAACTTTGCCCACCTCAATTTTTTTCAGTAGGGCATCGGTGCCCGGAATCGTTTGACACAATTGCAGGCCAATCGCTTCCTGAAGCAGGCCCGGGGTGATATCAACCAGTTGCAACATCATTTCCCGCTGATCGTCCCTTTGGCCGATCAGTTCTGCAATCCCCACCCGCAGTGGGATTGTTTCAGACGAATTTGACATCCTGGCAGCCAGTTTTGAGCTGCTGTCCTCTGGTACAAGGCGGTACCAGGCAGAAGCTGCAGCCAATCGAACTTCTGTGGGATATTCCCTAGCCTGAAGAGTGTTTTGCAGTTCCTGTTCAAACTGTTTTAATTGCAAAATTACTACCCACTGACATATTTCCGGATTTGTCCGAACTGCTTTCTGAGCAAAGAGTTGTGTCAATTTTTTCTGAAAATATTCCTTAATCGGTGCGGCAATCACTGCCTTCTTGCGTTGCACCTGAATCAGCCAGGTATTTTCTGCAGCAATTTGCTCCGCAGGAGATGAAAATGTTGCATGCTGTAAATTCTGGAACACCACCTGTGGGTCAATTTCCTGGTCGATAGCGTGCTGCACCAGTGCCAGCCGGTCTGCCTGCTGTAAGTTCTTATTAGACAAAAGTTTAGCGGCAAATGCTGCGGTATCTTTCGTTCTGGAAATCGTCAGCAAATTGGCGATTCTGACCCACTGATCTGGGGTTAGCTTTTCCCAACAAGTGGATTGGTTTTTCGCAATTATTTCCCGCAAAGCGATTTTACAGGTGTGGTGGAGGTAAGGGTCGTTTGCGGAAGCGATGAATTCGCCATAAACTGCTTGTAAATCAGAAGTTCTGGCGAATTTTGCCATCTGTTCTGCAATCAACCGTTTCATCTGTGCTGATTGCAGCGGATCAAATCGAACATCGAGCTGATTGAACCTTACCGCACTCGCAACCGTTTGATGAATTGCAGCGACTTCGTGGGCATGAAGTGATGCAGACGCTTCTTTTGTCAACCATGCACGGTGTGCATGGTACTGGGGTTTTTCTTTCTGCTTTGGGTTCACAGGAGGCAATTTTGCCCCTCGGTGCTGCATCTCCAGAGTTGCCAGTAATCTTGTGGTGAGGTTCTCTGAACCCAACAGTTCGTCTAAGTCCTGATCATTCAGATGTTGGATCCCACTTGGGGGTGCGACGGGTTTGGCTGTTTCCGGTGCATAACTGATTCGCCAGATCCGCCCACGTTGACGGTCGCGGCGGGGGTGGGTTAATGGTACTTCGTAATGCCCAATGATGCAGTTGTAAAAGTCTGCAACGTAAAGTGCCCCATCCGGACCCACTTTGATATCCACCGGACGAAACCAGGGATCTTCACTGACCAGAAAATCTGGCTTTTCCTGTGCCACTGGGGACGCACCTCGAAATGAAATGGTGTCTCGATTGATGCGATTGGTCACTACGTTGCAAAGGAAAATGTTGTTTTGATATTCTTTGGGAAACTGTGGTGCCTGATACCAGCACGCACCGCACAAACCTGTTGACTGGTGGGTGTGCCGCATCATATCCGGACCATAGCCAGTGCCATCATGTGGCTTCCCGAAACTATCGTAATAGGCTCCGGGAATCACTTGAGTAATCGGCTTCGAATGACAGTCCGACGTATAAATGTGAAAATACTCATCAACTGTCAGCCCAAATGGGTTTACCTGACCTCGAGAAACCACTTCAATTCGGCTTCCATCTGGCCTGAAGCGAAGAACGTTGCCGCTGTGAACGTTGATCTCGTGTCCATCGGTACCCTTCACTTTGGAAGTGTTGGAAAAACCATGACAAGCATACACCCACCCATCCGGGAGTAACAAAAACGAATTGACCATTCCGTGGGTATCCTGAATACCGAAGGGCCCGTACAGTTTTTCCCGTTGATCCGCTTTGCCATCACCGTTGTTATCAGTCAGTCGGTAGATCCAGCACCCTGGTTGCGGTCCTTCCGTATCGATGCTGCTGACCAATACTGTCTTGCCATCAGGCAGCGGCAGCAAGCCAATGGGAATGTTCAATTGATCTGCGAAAATTGTCGTCTTTTGCGGTTTGCCATCCGCACCAAAGTCGTGCATCATCATCAGACGATCTTTACCTGCTTTGCCTTTCGCGGGGTAAGGGTATTCTTCAGAACAGGTGACAAACAGCCGCCCACGACTGTCCCATGCCATTTGCATCGGCTTCTGAATGGTGGGTTCGCTTACAACAAGTTGGACCTGAAAACCAGCAGGTAGTTTGAACATGGCCTGTTCTTTATCAGGTGGGTTCGCTTCGGTAGGGGCAATTGGTCCTTGTGCGTACGACAGAGGTAGAAAGCACAGCACGATCAAACAGGTACGCATCAACAAATCTCCCACATTCTGTAAAACAAATGATTATCAACGATATGTACTTTCAGGTCAACGGTGAAACGGCAAGTCGGTGGTGAAATCGACAAAACGTACGCCAAGCTCGGTGAGAATTCGAATGACAAGTTCACAATTGCAACAGGATCTTTATTCTGGATTGTGTGAAATTCCTTTAATCGATCCCCATTCCCATATTGAACCGTTAAGCCCGGTTTCCAGCACCATTGATGATATTCTGGGCTACCACTACTACACAGAACTGTCCCACTCCGCGGGGATGCCACAGGATTATCTGGCGAAAGATTTTCCGAAGGCCGAGCGGGTAGCTCGACTTCTGGAGTATCTTCCACGAATTGATAATACGGCACAATATTCTTGGTTTGTGGAAATTGCAGAAGTTTTTCTGGGCTTATCGAAAGACCAGATCGGTGCCGACAACGCGGCTACAGTATTTCAGACCTCTGTTGAGCGTTTTCAGCACAAAGATTGGGAAAAAACCGTTTTTCAGAAAACTAATCTGGAAAAAATCTTCCTTACCAATGAGTTTGATGATCCACTGGCGGGCTTTGACCCACAGGTGTATGTTCCGTGCTTACGCACGGACAGCCTGGTTTTTCAAATTGGCAATCCTGCTGTGCAGGAACGCCTGGCAAAAGCCACCGGCATCACTGTGGAAAATGCACAGCAGTTGAAACAGGCAATTACAGCGTTATTTCAGCATTTTCTCAGCAAAAATGCGAAAGCATGTGCGATTTCTCTGCCACCTGATTTCGCACCCGTTGCAGTTGATGATGCAAATTTTGATCGGTTGTTTGCCCAGAAAAGCCGCACCGCCGAAGAAGAGCGACTACTTGCATGTGCGGTATTCTGGAAATTGGCAGAGGCTTGCCGCGAATTTTCTTTGCCGTTCGATCTCATGATTGGTGTCAACCGCCGGGTCTATGAAAATGGTGTCTTCCAGGGTCAGGATCTGTTCGATCAACGCACCAGTCTGTTGCAGTACCGTGCGTTATTTAATGCATTTCCCACGGTGAAGTTCCCGGTTTCGGTGCTGACCAGTGGGCAAAATCAGGAGTTGGTTGCTTACTCGTGGATTTTCCCCAACGTTATCCCGAACGGCCACTGGTGGTATTCGAACATCCCCGCTTATATTGGCAGGGACTTGCAGGAACGCCTGCAGGCCGTTCCCAAAACCAAGCTGATCGGGTATTACAGTGATGCCTATAAGTTGGAATTTGTATTACCGAAATTTAATATGTACCGCCGAATTCTGGCTCAGGTTCTGGCTGAAAATTTTGTTCAGACGGGAAATTTGAACGAAACTCAGGCTATTCAACTCGGAAAACGCCTGTTACGGGATAATACCAGAGAAATATTCAGGATTTGATAAAAATAAATCATTGGAATCGAAACTGACTGCGATCACTTTTTAATTACATATAGATGCTCTTCTGTCTGAATATATAACAAACCATTGGCAACAATCGGTGTGCCACGAATTGCTTCTTCGAATTCAATTCTCTGAACTAACAGATCGTGTTTTATTTTTTGATAGAGTTCTCTTGATTTTGTCCTAATTTCGAGATTTGCTGCGGTTACTTTCGCCTTTTCATTTCCAATCGCCTTTTCGTAAGCATTTGTTCCCGCTTGATGGGTAATTGCGCGCATGTGATAATTTTTTGGTGATTTTAAGTGTTTGAAGAAGTACAGTACACCGTCTTCATTTGCAACCAAAATTTTCCCATCGACATAGTAGCACGATCCCCAGATCAAACTTCTCGTATCAAAATGCCAATAACATTTGCCTGTTTTCGCATCCAGACAGTGAACGTAACCAGCTAGCTCCGCAATATACACAATATCGTCAATAATACAGGCGGTGCTAATCGTTCGACCAAACTCATAATCCCTGAGTCCGAATTTTTCTGGCGTAAATCCCCCGTACACCCATACGGCACCGGAATTGGGATTGGGTTTTGTTTTAACCTCGGCACCTTTACCACTGATTAAAAGATCTTTGGAAATATCCCCACGTTTGCTGGCATCAATACACCAAAAGTATCCGACACCCTCAAAGTGTTCTGGATCTTGTCCCACACCAATGTAAACATGCTGATTGTAGATCACCGGGGTTCCAATAAAGTAACTTTTCGTCCCTTTTCCACCATTCTGCCATACGGCGTCTTTGGGATTGGCGTCAAATTTCCACAGCAATTTGCCTGTTAAAGGTTCAAATGAATACAGCCAGCCATCACCACCCGGAAAGACCACCTGCGGCACGTTATTGATCTCGCCGTATGCAGGATTAGACCACTGCCCGTGCATAATGTTTATGCCAGGGAGATTGCTTTGCCAGACAATTTTTCCAGTCCATTTGTTCACCGCAATAAAACTCGGTGCTTCTGGTGCAGGCAAGGATATATGGGCTTCATCTACCCCGTTACTGGTAACGACATAAATAAGGTCACCCACTATCAGAGGAGAACAACTTGAAATACTGTGTGGGAAAACCTTTAATTCGGCGATCAAATCTAATTTCCAGATCACATCAGCATCAATCTTTGTTGAATACTGCTCCTTCTTCATCCCATCGTTGCCATTCGTCAACCCTTTGGCATCAACACACATTAGTTCGCAGCGGTTCGAAACATAATAGACACGGTTGTCACGAACAACTGGAGTTGAAACAATTCCTACTTTCGGCCAGTCACTGAATATAGTTGATAGTTCTAACTTGTCATGGACGGCCTGCCACAAAAAGTCACCTGATTTTTCGTCAAAGCACATCAGGATGCCTTTATCTAAGGGCACTGGCTCGTCACATGGAAATCGAGCTTTTCGATCGCGATCATTCCGAGGATTCTCATTGTTCGTGCCGACGTAGATGCGACCTGCAGCAATCGTCGGTCCACCGTAAGCCCTGTTTCCAAGTTTCAATTTTCTTACCAGGCGATCTCCAATGATGTGTTGCGACGGATCTTCAGGATCAACTGGAAATTCGGTGCTTAAATTGTGTTCAAGGGTGTTCACAAAATTTCTCGATGGTGAGCCGCCAAACATGTAGTAGTCTGTATTCGATCGCGGAGGCAACGACGGTGCTGCAATTAATGGTTTACTACCCGGTGTAAAGTGTGTTTCTAAACACAGTAATGCAGTTGCAAGAATGGAAAACAGAAGTGTGGGCAGTGTAATGTATTTCCAAGTCATGTGACGAATCCATGGCAAGCGTGGGTAAAGGTTAACATGATTATAACCAGAAATCAGGCGGGCTTGAAGCAATAAAGTGTTGTGGTGGGGGCCAAACGGGACTTTTCACTCCCACAGAAAACGAGATTTCAGTGTGCTACTTCAAGTCTTTCGACCTGGATTCCCGCCTAGGTGGGAATGAAGTTTGTGGGCAGAACCGGCTGAAAATCAACTGCGGCAATCGCCGTCGGCTAAGCTCAATATTCAATCACTCCTACGTGGGTGGGAGTACGTGACTGCTTTCCACAACATGAACCTCACCGGGAGTTTCGTCCGGAAAGTTTTTCCCTTCAAATCTTGTGATAACGACGGCTGCTGTCACATCTCCTACCACATTCAAAGTAGTTCGGCACATATCCAGAATTCTGTCGACACCCAGGATCAGAGCGATGGCAGCGGGTGGCACATTTGCCACAATCAATACCGATGCCAGCAGTGGGATTGATCCCCCAGGGACACCTGCCGCACCCACTGCCGTCAGGACGCACATCAGCACCACGAATAGCTGAGTACCTATTTCCAGATTCTGCCCAAAGACCTGGGCCAGAAAGAGGGCAGTGATCCCTTCGAACAGCGATGTCCCGTTCATGTTGGTGGTGGCACCCAGAGGAATCACAAAACCAGCAATTGGCTTGGGAACTTTGAGCTCTTCGTGAGAAATTTTGATCGATGTGGGTAGCGTGGCACTCGAAGAACTGGTGGAAAACGCCGTCAGAATAATGGCTCTGGCACGATAGTAAAACTGAAATGGGCTTTGCTTCGCCAGAAAAACCAGAATGATTGGGTAAACCACAAACGCCATGATGCCAATCGCTAGCAGCACCGTGCCTACGTACCAGGCTAATTGACCCAGCAGGTCAAAGCCAAAGCGTGCAGTAGTACCAAAAATCAGGCAGAAGACCCCCACCGGTGCAATCATCATTGCGATCTGAATAATAAAGACGGTAATTTCCCCAACTGCTTCCAGGAAGGTGGTCAGCGATTGTGCCAATGGTAAGCGCAGCCGAGTAATCCCAACTCCCACGAGGATCGCCACGAAAATAATCGGCAACATTTCACTGTTATTCGGATTCGAGGCAGAAGAAAGCGGATTCTTGGGAACAATGTTCACAAAGGTATTCACATCCACTTTCGCATTCGATTCTAACTTTTTCTCACTTTCTCCAGCATATTCTGCCATCAACTGCTCGGTGGTTTCTTTGGGCAAACCACGGCCAGGCTGAATAATATTCACCAGAATTAAACCAATTCCTACTGCAAAAGCGGTAGTGAATAGAAAATAGGCAAATGTTTTTAAGCCGATCCGGCCAAGTTTCGTCAGATCCCCAAACCGCGCGACACCCAATGATAATGAGGCAAAAACCAGTGGCACCACCGTCATCAGAAGCATTCGCTTAAAAATCTCACCGATCGGGTCAGTAACATTTTTAAGCAAAAATTTAATACTGTTTGGCAGGCCCCCATCACCTGCAAGGGAATTGACAATCCCGCCTGCAATGGCACCCAGGATCAGGCCTGCGAGGATGTATAAATGAAATTTTTTTCCTTTTTCAGACATGTGTGGCTAGCACTCCTGGGCGTGGTGACTTTCGCGTTCAGAATACGAAAAATTCGCCATTGTGCAAATTCTCATTAATTTTCCTCACCACGCGGGCATTTTGCCACTGTCAAAACGATCCAAAAATGTGAAATAAGTCAAAAAATCTGAAAAATTGACCAGTTTGTTACACAATCGTTACATCCCTGTTACGTTCATCGTCGTTGTTATAGTGGTGAAAAAGTATCGAGCATGATGCTTCGAACCGGCGGATGAGGTTGACACCATGCAACAGGTGGTACCATGAAGCGTTCAAGAATTGTGATAGTGGAAGATGAACCAGCGATCCGCAGAGGAATTGCTGATACCTTGCGATTACACGGTTACGAAGTGGTAGAAACCTGCGATGGAGCTAATGGACTGATTGCGTCTCGGCAGGAGCAGGTGGATCTGATTCTGTTGGATCTGATGTTGCCGCAGATGGATGGTTTGCAGGTGCTGAAGGAATTGCGGAAAACCCACCCCACGCGGGGAGTGATTATTCTGACCGCACGTGGAACGGAAGATGACCGCGTTCGTGGGTTGAAGCTGGGTGCGGACGATTACGTGATTAAGCCGTTCTCTGCCAGAGAATTATTGGCACGTGTCGAGGCGATGTTACGACGGATTGTCAGCACTGCACCAAAAGTGGCACAGACCGTACACATCGGCGAACTCGGGACGCTGGATCTGTTCCGCAGGGAACTGCTTTGGAATTGTGGACAGCGAATCGAGCTTTCGGAAACGGAAACTTCACTCTTACAATACCTGTTGTCCCACCGGCACAGGGCTATTGGGCGAGATGAGCTTCTGGAAAAAGTCTGGGGGATATCGCCAGAAGGACTGGAAACCCGCACTGTGGATATGCATATTGCCCGCCTGCGGGCCAAATTGAAGGAACCTTCCGGGCAGGATACGCCTGAAACTATTATCACCGTGCGTTCCACCGGGTATATGGTGGGGCCTGGAATCCAGATTCCAGTAGAAGCGAAATAGGGAGTAACATGGGTTTTCTTCGCACGCGAATGCGGGAATGTCTGATCTTTACAGGCATTGCGCTGTTGATCCTGGGTGGGTTGACCTGGGCAACCAATGCCGCACTTCGTGTGGAAAAAAGCCAGCGTAGAGCCAGTTGGAACAACGCACAGTTGGAGAAAACATACGAATCGAATCGATTGTATGCGGAGCGATTACGGCAGGCATTGTGGCGTCTTGATTCACGACTGGCGCCATCGTTGGCCAGAGAAGAATCGCGGCCTTACTCGCAATATTTTACCATCCACAGTCCTTTTCCCGCACTTTCATCTGACGGAAAAGCATGTGAGCCTGGTAAGTTTTTCCTGCCTTCCCCACTGTTGTCTTCAGAATTGCCTAACTGGATGAGTATGCACTTCCAGGTAGATCCTGCCAAGGGGTGGTCTTCACCCCAGGTGATTTCGCCCAAAATGGCAACTTCTTTGAGGCAACAGCCTTTGGAATTGGCATTACACAATGTTACTGCCAGTAAGCAGGAACAATTGTGCGTGCTTGCTGAAAAATACCCTTACCCACAACTGCACCGCATTCTGACTCAGAAAAAAATTATCCCCACAGAAGACCAGCCTGTTCTTGAATACCCACCACAGGAATTAATGCTTTCCAACAGTCGAGACGAATTACCCAATCAGTCCCCAGAACTGAGCAATCGAAATCAACTGCCATATGATTTCACCAGCAGGTCGATAGCAATTTCTAAAGGTCGGCGTGAAGGGCGTTGGACTTACAACTATTACGAAATGGATAACAACCTGGATTTGCAGGAGGTGGGTGATCCTTTCAAAGAACGGCAATTCCAAATGGTTCAGGTACTGTTGGGCCCCTTGAAGCCGGTGTGGTTGCCTTCCCCAGAACAGCCCGAAGATCTTCTGCTGGTGCGTGCTGTTTCTGTTGCTGGGCGAATCCGCTATCAGGGGATTCGAATCGATTGGCCGCAACTTCAGCAATCACTGGCTAAAGATATTCAGGACTTGTTTCCGAATGCGAAGTTATTGCCAGGGGAATTTCCACCCACTCGACCGGAACAATCGTTGATTTCTTTCCCGATCATCCTTGAAACGGGAGAGGCTTTTGATGTGCCACAACTTCAACAACATGATGCCCACCTCCCACCGGTGGGCTGGACTGGTTTACGAATTGGGCTGGCTTCTGCCTGGGCTGCTGCAGTGCTGGCACTGTTGGCAATCGGCCTGATGGGATTCACTCTGGTGGACATTGCCGAGCGGCGAATTCGGTTTGTATCCGCAGTAACTCACGAATTACGCACCCCGTTGACGACATTGCAGCTCTATTTGGACATGCTGAATTCGGGAATGATCCAGAATGAGCAGATTAGGAAAGAATATTTAAGCATTCTGGCAAATGAATCAGAACGATTGCATCGACTGGTGAATAATGTACTGGACTTTGCAAGGTTAGAAAAAACTGCCCCCGCAGTGGTTAAATCCTGTGCCACCATCGAAGAATGGATGGCCAGTATCGAACAATCGTGGTATGAACGCTGCCAGAGTGCGGGGAAAGAATTGTGCCTTTTCACAGAAACCAGCAAACAGCACTGGATCACCACGGATCATACATTGTTACATCAAGTAGTCAGCAACCTGATTGATAACGCTCAGAAGTATACCCGGGATGCAGCTAATCGTTTAATTGCAGTAACAATCAATTCCACCATTCTTGCAACAACAATTCGCGTTGAAGATGGTGGCAGTGGAATTCAAAAAAGCGAAACTAAAGGGATTTTTCGAGCGTTTCGACGCGGGTCAACAGCTGATACCCAGGCAGGTGGCGTGGGTCTCGGTTTAGCGTTAGCAACGAAATGGGTAAGACTGTTAGGTGGGAAAATCACGCTGACACAGTCGAAAACTCTAGGCGGGGCCTGTTTTCAAGTGGTTGTGCCTAATCTACAAAACGAGCAATTTGCCGATTAATCTAAAGTTAAGGTTTCGCCGCCTGCGATCGTAGCAGCTGCACGGTATGCATTGATATCCACAGAATCGCGGACAAACCTCACCGAACCATCTCCCATGCAGAAGTTCGCCCCACCAGTGTGGTAGGAGTGGAAAGAATAGTTGTTTCCCCAATCGCCAATAGTCCACGGCTGACCATTGGTTTGTTTGTAATTCAATGGGAGGGCACAGGTTCCAGTTGTGTGGTTAAAATGGCCCCAATAACCCGTGTGCTGAGAAATACGGTTTGAAGATTCACCAACCACAAGGGTATTACTAAGCCCGTCGGTGATACTTGCAAAACGAACAACGTTTTCTGCTGTGTTTGTTCCGGTAACAAGCTTCATATAGCGGTCGAACGTGCCATTACCAAGATTCAACCCGTCGCCAGTGCCACCTGGGTTCGTAATAATCAATGTTCCATTCGGAGGTAGCGGATCCTGTCCCCATTGCCAGTTGGATCCAGTGACACCCTTGTAACTTGTCACTGCGGCACCAGTAAAGCCGTTGGCAACGCTGGCACCCAGGTCTGGCGAAACGTCGCTGGGGCACTTCAATGTTTTAATGACATAAGTTAATAGCACCGCACCACTTACGGTAGAGTTCATCGGTGCTGCCAAAGTGCCAGACCCTGGGTTTGCTAAACGATGAATGTTGTCTTGCTCAAAATAGGGCAGCGTTTGTGCAATCCAACTCCAACCCTGACTGTTGGTGGCATAGACGCCATCGTGCATTGTGCGGGGAAGGGCATCGTTTGCATCGTGGTAAGCGTGCAATGCAACACCTAATTGCTTCAGATTGTTGGTACACTTGGAGCGGTTAGCAGCTTCCCGAACTTTTTGCACTGCGGGTAGTAGCAAGCCAATTAAAATAGCAATGATGGCGATTACCACCAGCAATTCAATGAGGGTAAATCCTTTACGAGAATAACGGTTACGGTGCATTAATACTCCAGAACAGAGATAAGAAAAATGTGGGAGAGTTTCACCACAATGTACTTATACTGTGCGGGAGTACGCCGTGTCACGGCATTATTTATTCTTCATGACTTAACAGTTTCTTCATCATGATGATGAATGAAAATTCACTAATTTTTATTGATCAAGCGATGTGGTCTCTCCACCTGCGATCGTTGCGGCATTGCGGTAGACGGCGATATTGATTGAATCGCGAACAAAGCGTACAGAACCATCACCCAGGCAGAAGTTCGCCCCACCAGTGTGGTAGGAGTGAAAAGAATAGTTGTTACCCCAATCACCAATACCCCACGGCTGACCATTGGGCTGTTTGTAGTTCAATGGTTGTGCACATGTTCCCACTGAGTGGTTAAAATGCCCCCAAAAACCTGTATGTTGAGAAATTCGGTTGGACGATTCACCTACAACTAAAGTGTTGCTTAATCCATCTGTAATACTGGCAAAACGGGTGGAATTTTCATTTGGAATTAGTCCTGGAAGCTGGGTTGGATTGATCAAAGGACGTATCAATTCCATCATGCGATCAAAGGCTCCGTTGCCACGATCCAAGCCATGATTAGAGCCGCCTGGGTTCGAAATATTCAATGTTCCATTTGGAGGTAGCGGGTCCCGTCCCCAGGCCCAGTTTGAACCGGTGACCCCTTTGTAACTGGTAACAGCAGAACCAGTAAAACTGTTTGCAACGCTGGCACCCAGATCTGGCGAGACATCACTGGGGCACTTTAGTGTTTTAATAATGTAAGTTCTTAAAACCACACCACTTACGGTGGCATTCATTGGTTGTGCATTCACACCTTCGTTTGGGCGAGCGAGGCGGTAGAAATTGTCTTGTTCAAAATATGGCAGTAATTGTGCAATCCAGCTCCAGCCTCGGCTGCCGGGGCTATAGTTAGTATCGTGCATGGTGCGGGGCAGGCCGTCATTAACATCGTGGTAAGCGTGCAGTGCCACACCAAGTTGTTTTAAATTGTTGGTGCACTTTGATCGGTTGGCCGCTTCGCGTACTTTTTGTACTGCGGGTAGTAGTAGTCCGATCAGAATTGCAATAATGGCAATGACAACAAGTAACTCGATCAGCGTAAACGCTTTCCTGGGTTTCAAAATCCCAAACATAAGAAAACCTCTGAGAAATGAAGAAGTAGCGGGTAGATTTCCCACATTGATGAGAACTTAACATGATTTGAATCAGCCGGTCAAGTTTTTTATGAAGATTTATCATGAATAAACATTCATTTTCAGAGTGGAATTGGTGAAAATTTGATGAGTAAAGATTTTTTCATCCAGTTATTTTCGACATAAGTTATTAATTGAAAAGCACTTGAATTGATTTAGTTTGTGTTTGTATTAATGAGAGCTTTCCTCATCTATTGGGCATTTTTTTTCAAAAAAACTTGTTAGATTCTTAAAAAATGGAAATGCATGGGCAAAATTTTTCAATTTTCAACAATTTCTGCCACATCCAGTAGATAAATCTGACGGGTGTCTGCGTGGCCGGAGTCGATACACACTTGTTTTCCATCCCTATTCCATCGTGGGTGCAGGTCGCATCGGAAGGGGCCAGTCAGGGTTTTGGGAAGAAAAAACTGGTTCAGGTCGATTCGTTTCCCCGTTGCAACCTCATACAGCATTAACCATTGCAATCGATCTTTGTCAGGATATGTGTCATTAAGAATCCATTTTCGATCAGGGGAGTAGGAGCAGTGGCCATCCTGCTTAAGAACATCTCCACCCAGAATCGTGGTTTCTTTCGACTCGATATCGATCAGGTAGAAGTGATTGCCATCTTTTTTGGTTTTCGCCCAGGCCAATATGGTGCGGTCATCCCGCCAGTCAAAGTGGGAGGTCATCCCATCATCCAGCAGTAATCGAATTTCGCTGCCATCGGTTTTGCCCACATACAGACGGGTTTGCCAGCCTTTTTCAAACAATTTCCAGCGGTGCAGAAAAATAAACCAGTCGCCCTTGGGATTAAATTGCAGGTGATTGACCCAGTGCATGGCACCTCGCATCCGGTCATCGGGCTGGTGGCGTGATATTTGATTGATGTTATATAACAGCTTTGTTTTGCCAGTGGGAATGTCAAGCCACCAAATCCCATCATCTTTCGGTGCGGGATCATCCGGATATTTTTCTTTCAGAGCACAATAGCCGTAACCTGGTCGCAGACGGTGTAAGCGGTCAAATGGTAAAGAAACTGCCTGTTTGCCATCCCCACTGACGGCATAGATTGGTCTGGGCAACGTGCTTGTGCGGCCGGTAGTTACGTCGCGAATCTCTGAAACGTAAGTGCCATCTTCCACGGCATTGTAGATCACTTTGTTTTCGGCATCGCTGCCCAACCACTGCAGCATGGTACCTTGTTGCCAGCACCATGCGGGGGTGGTATCCAGTGGAATGTATTTGAAATTGTCTTTCAGATCCACCATACCCACGGTCAGTTTTTCACTTGGTTCCGGCTGACGGTCGATAAAGTCGTTTTCCATCGCCAGCAAGTATTGTCCGCTCTGATTCCACGGACATTTATCGTAATAACCAAAGAAATGGTGTTTTGGTCCTTTCGTGGCAGCGGTTGCAGGCACTTTCAATCGTCGGACCGTATCTCCCGTTAATTGCCAGGGGAGACAACTGTATGCGGCAAGCCCCAGAAAATTTCGTCGGTTCATCATGGTAATCCTCTGTTTTTGTTATCAGGCACTATCCTAAACAAATGTGGGTGAATCGAGTGGTGTTTTGGAACGCTGCTGATTGAATACCACATTATCCTGCACAGTTCAAAGGAAAGCCATTGGAAACTGTCCGATTGAAAATTGAAAGGCGATCTTCGCACCCGTGGATTTTTCAGAAAATGGTGGAGCGGCCTACCCGAAAAATCGAACCGGGAAGCATCGTTGACATCGTCGACCGCAACAATCAATGGATTGGCAGGGGAGTGTACAATCACAATTCCCGAATTACTTTGCGCGTGCTGACCACCTTTCAGGATGAAGCCGTGGATGCAGAGTTTTTTCGCAATCGTCTGCTGCGTGCGATCGATTTTCGTACAGACTTGTTGCGATTGGACAATTGCTCTAACGCGTATCGACTGGTGCATTCAGAAGGTGATGAATTAAGCGGTCTGGTGATTGATCGCTTCGATTCGTCCCTGGCAATTGAGTACTTTTCTTTAGGGATGTATCGGCAGCGGGAACTGATCAAAGAAATCTTGCAAACTCGCTTTCCAGGTACCACAATTCACGAAATTGCAGACGAACATACGCAGGAACATGAAGGGTTCTTTGCATCTTTCACGGAGACAATTTCCAAGGCGACGATTACCGAAAATGGTGTGCGTTTCCGGGTATTCCCTGGTAGCAAGCATAAAACGGGCTTTTTTACCGACCAGCGAGATAACCGTGCCTATCTCGCATCGTTGTGCCACGACAAAAAAGTGCTGGACCTTTGCTGCAATTCAGGTGGGTTTGGCGTCTATGCCAAATCCATTGGCAAAGCGAAAGAAGTGCAGGGGGTAGACCTGGATGAGGAAGTAATTGCCCAGGCGAAGACGAATGCCAACCTCAATTCAGTGCAGATCAAGTTTACTCAGGCGGATATTTTTGCGTGGTTACGGGACGTGCTGCCCCACGGTCAGCGGTGGGATATTGTGGTGCTCGATCCCGCAAAAATGACCCGCGATCGGGATGGTGTGGAGCAAGCAGTAAAAAAATACACCGACATGAATCGGTTAGCCATCCAGGCAGTAGAGCCAGGGGGCATTTTTGTCACATGTTCTTGTACTGGGCTGGTTTCGGAAGATATGTTTGCCGAATCAGTGCGACGCGCTGCGTGGCAGGCTGGCAAACAATTACAAATTTTTCATACTTCTGGGGCAGGTGCCGATCACCCCTATCTTGCCCACGTGCAGGAAAGCAAATACCTGAAAGTAATCTGGGGCCGTGTGACAGAAATTAGTAAACCTTCATTTCTTGGGAATGAACCCACCCGCTCGCAGCCATAATTCTGCCATTGTTGGCCAGTGAGTTACTGCATCGTCGGTTTTTCGCAAGCCGTAGCCATGCCCACCTTTGGAAAAAATATGCACTTCCGCGGACACTCCGGCCTGTTTTAATGCCGTAAACAACAAAGAACTGCTTTCGGGCCGCACCGGATCGTCCTGTGCGTGCACCAGAAACATTGGTGGGGCGTTTTTGGTAACAATCACGTTATCCGCCAGTTTACTGCCGTCCTTCGTAACTAGGTATGCTGGATAAATCAACATGCCAAAATCAGGTCGAAATGAAGTTTCATCGACGGCATCAATCGGATCGTACTTGCGAATCGAAATCAGTGACGCAAAGGCTGCTGTCTGCCCACCGGCTGAAAAGCCGCAAACACCGATTGCTTTTGGGTTTAGGTTGAATTCCTTTGCCCGTGACCGCACCAGGCTGACCGCACGCTGACAATCCTGTACCGGTGCCAGCCACGGTTGTGTTTTATCGCGTGCGGGTACACGATACTTGAGTACAAAGGCCGCAACGCCCAATTTGTTCAACCAATGTGCCACTTCCGTGCCTTCCAGGTCATAAGCCAGAATATTAAAACCCCCACCTGGGCAGATAATGACTGCGGTACCGTTGGATTTTTCTTTTTCAGGCAGAAACAGTTCCAGTGTTGGTTCAGAGACATTCCCAATTCGAATAACTGGTTTTCCAGCGACGGTGCGGCTTTTTTCGTTCGAAGTGTCTTTTTCGGGTGGTAGCTTCAGATCAGTGGGTTCACCCGCTGGTTTTTCAGGCCACACTTTTAAAAATTTGTTATCCTGCGCAAACGAAACTGTACCAAACAAGCACCAACAGCAGAGAATTCGTAACACGTTCCATACCTCAAAAGATTTCTCCCAAGGTAATTGATAACGAAGTTAATTTCCACTTCAAAATAGATGATTCGTTGAGATTGTTGAAGGATTGGAGAAGATACCATTAAGATTCGAATTCCTACTGGTATCGCATCCGAGCGACACTTATAACTGCTGGTAATTCAACAGCTTTGGATGCTTCGAGTGTTGTCATCCAGATGATTAAATCTAATTTCCACGAATCGATAATGCACCACACCAAAACAACTATTTTTCTCCTGTTTTCAGTTTTTGTTAGCCTGCTTTGTGGTTGCAGCGATGGCCCCACCCTCTACCCGGTGAAAGGGAAAGCGTTTTTTAACGACCAACCGATGGTAGGAGCGGATGTCATTTTCCATTCCACTAGCAACACGGCGATTGATGAAGTGAAACCCGCAGCCAAAGTGGATGAACAGGGTAATTTTGAATTGATTACTGGCGGAAAAACAGGTGCTCCCGCAGGAACTTACAAAGTGACATTTTTCTGGGCTGGAAAACAAGGAAGCAAAGGCTTGGGCGGGGATGCGGAAGGGCCTGGCAAAAACGCTGTAAGTGAACAATATCAGTTTCCGGATAAGGCCATTATTGAAGTGGCCATTACGGAAGATACGAGAGAACTTGAACCATTTCGGTTGAAGTAGGATATTTCGCAATTATTTTGGACTACGGAGTTAACAATGTTCTTTAGAAATCGGAAGGGGTTTACCCTGATCGAATTGCTGGTGGTAATTGCCATTATCGCAATCTTGATTGGTCTGTTGTTGCCGGCAGTACAAAAAGTTCGTGAAGCAGCCAATCGGATGAAATGTTCCAACAACATGAAGCAGATGGGCATTGCGATGCACGCTCATGAAAGTGCCGAAGGTGCTTTCCCACCATGTGGCTGGGTGCCAAACGGGAATTCCAGCACACCGTATCATTCGTTTCATACCTATTTGCTGCCATACTTGGAGCAGGAAAATATCCAGCGGCAAATTAATCTAACACGATTCAGCATCGATCCTGTCAATATCCTCAATCCTGTAATTCGCACCAAAATTAACACCTTTATTTGTCCCTCCGCACCGAACCGAGAATTTGCTGATGTCGGTCCCGCTTTAGGATTGCCGGCAAACACCGTTCTGCTCGGTGTTACCGATTACGCGATTCTGGATGGCATTGGTGGGACTTATGCCTCAATCCTTCCTTCCGGCACTCGGACTGGAGATACTGGCCTGATTCGTTTCGACTACAGTGCTACAGGAAACAATCGACCTAAGATTGCAGACGCAGTTGATGGTTTGTCGAACACCGCAGCACTGTGGGAAGATGCAGCCCGTCCGTTTGAATTTGCCAATGGTCGCCAACTCAGCACCACCAGCCAGGCGGTGGGTGCGGGCTGGTACGATATGCAGTCGGAATTCTACATTCACGATATCTGTAACGGAACCCAGGCGATCAACTGTAACAACCGCAACGAAGTTTATGCGTTCCACACGGGTGGTTGTAACGTCATGTGGGGTGACGGACACGTTAGCTTTGTTCGCAACAGCACCCAGCCTGCGGTACTGGCTGCAATTATCAGTCGAGACGGCGGAGAAACTTTCACGATTGATTAATAAATGAGAGAAATTCATTTTTATCCTGGTGATTTTGTTAAAACTAGCTCATTTTTTTAAGTTGTTCCAGATTGTCTTAATCATCCAGTCTGCCTAACAAATTCCCATTTAATCTAATGGTTTGATATTTGTTTTGATATTTGATTTGTGATATAAATCCCACCCAAAGATCTGTTTTTCGCACCAACCAGAGAGAAATCGGCAAAAACAGACTCGAAGAGATTGCCCCGCAATCGTATAACTTCAGAAAGTATTCAAGAGCTGGCTGCCACCAATCAACTGGAGTTGCACGGGTGAAAATTCACGAATATCAAGCGAAAGAACTATTGGCCGCACATGGGGCACGCATCCCGAAGCATATTGTGGTGCATAGTGTTGAAGAGGCGTTAAAGGCTTTCGATACACTGGGTGGACCGGTTGTGTTGAAAGCTCAGGTTCATGCTGGTGGGCGTGGCAAAGGGCATTTCAAAGGATATTCTGATCCAAAGCTGGGTGGCGTGAAATTCATTACCAGCAAGGAAAAATTGCAGGAAGTCGCCGAAGTAATGCTGAAATACCCGCTGGTCACCATTCAAACTGGTCCAGAAGGTCAAAAAGTATCCACCATGATTGTCCAGGAAGACGCAGAACCAGATCGCGAAGTCTACCTGGGGATGGTGCTGGATCGTGCGATCGGCCTGCCGGTGTTGATGGGGTGCGTTGAAGGCGGGATGGATATTGAAGAAGTTGCTGCCAAAACTCCTGAGAAAATTATTAAAATACCGGTTAACCCAGAGTTGGGCCTGCGTCCTTACCAGGCACTGAAGATGGCCTTTGAACTGGGATTTACCAATGAACAAATTGGGCAGGCAACGGCCATTTTCATGGCTTTGTCGAAAGTTTATTTTTCCAAAGATGTTTCTCTGGCAGAAATCAACCCCCTTACTGTCACGAAAAAAGGCGAAGTGGTTGTACTGGATGCCAAGATCGATTTTGATGATAATGCCCTTTTCCGCCACAAAGATATTCAGCAGTTGCGGGATATCAGTGAAGAAAACCCTGTCGAAGTGCGAGCCACTGCAGCAGCGTTGAATTACATTCAACTGGATGGCAACATTGGCTGTCTGGTGAATGGGGCGGGGCTGGCGATGGCCACAATGGATATCATCAAGTTCCATGGTGGAAATCCTGCCAATTTCCTCGATGTGGGTGGTGGTGTAACTCCAGAAGGTGCCATCGAAGCATTTCGAATTATTCTCAGCGATCCAGGCATCAAAGGGATTCTGGTCAACATTTTTGGCGGTATTGCCCGTTGCGATCTGATTGCCGAAGCACTGATCAAAGCTGGCAAGGAAGTTGGTTTCAAAGTACCAGTGGTAGTGCGCCTGGAGGGTACCAATTCCGAGCAGGCACGCGTGTTACTGGAGCAGGTCAAAGACGAACTGCCAATGATCAAACCTGCTGCAGATTTAACCAGTGCGGCGAAAATGGTTGTTGAATTTGCCGGAAAGAATTAGTCTGCAACAGCTGATTTCCTCTCGATGGACAACGAAGACTACTGCAACAAGGTGTAGGATGTTTGACCGAACGAAAGTAGTAAGTAAGCCAGTGATTCCAGGAATAGCAGCAGTGGTCTGTGCGCTGGTTCTGGGCTGCGATTCGAAACCTGCCACGAACGGCAGTGGGACAACTGTCAATACAAACGTATCGCTGAAGCCATCTGTGGTGAATAACAATCCCACTACCAGCCAACCACGGGGGGAAGCGAATAATCTTCTCGATCTGATTTCGAAAGGAACTGCGAAACCAGAACAGTTTACAGAACGATTTTTATCACTGATCGCCCCACCCACTTCCCAGGCAGAGAAAACTGCAGGGTATTCCGCAACAGACCTCAGTATTTGGCTATCGCGTTTTGAAAAAGCAAAGTTTGTTGTCAACGAAGAAAACACTTTTGCCAAAACAATAGCACTGCACGGGCGAGTGGAATTACCCTCTGGAAAAAGTGCATTTACTGTCCACGTAACACAGGGTGCTAAAGGGTATCAGATTAGTTGGTTGCACCGTTCTGATCGCATGGCAAGTGAAGTCAAACTTCCCTCGGGTGATACCAGTATTGAAGTCTTTGAAATCTCTCGATGTTTTCTGGACCTTACTTTTGGCGGGGATCGCCTTCAGGCACAGCAGTTAATGAGCAATAGTTTCAAAGAACGTGAAGGTGGGGCTCCCACGGCTGCAGATATGGCAGTGGGAAGAACCTACGATTTTGGTTTTCTGAATCAGAAAATGGCTTCCTGGGGCAGAGGGGTAACTGGTTATTCAATTACCCTGGTGACCATAGATGCAACAGGAAAGCAAGCCACAGCAGCGATCAAGCTATATCAGGAAGGTGGGAATTCAGATGCCACAATACAACTTGAAAAGCCCGCTGAATCTTGGTTGGTCAGTAATTTCAAAAAATAAATCGAACGAACATAACCTTGGGTAACAAATGAGTATTCTTGTTAACAAATCCACGCGTGTGATCTGTCAAGGCATCACCGGTTCTGCTGGAACCTTTCATACCGACCATTGCCTGGCCTACGGTACTAACTTTGTCGGTGGGGTAACACCGAAAAAAGGTGGCCAGTCGTGGGAAGGAAAGGTATCTGGCAAAAGCCTGCCTGTGTTTAATACGGTGGCTGAAGCAGTAGCCAAAACCGGTGCGAACGCCACGATGATCTTTGTGCCCGCTGGCGGTGCCGCTGATGCCATCATGGAAGCAGCCGATGCTGGAATTGAAGTAATTGTGGCGATTACCGAAGGCATTCCGGTACTGGATATGGCAATTGCGAAACGCCATGTCCAGTCGAAACCTGGCTGCCGCCTCATTGGTCCCAATTGCCCCGGAATTATCACTCCCGGTGAATGTAAAATCGGAATTATGCCCGGTTATATTCACAAACCTGTGGAACCTGGCAAGAAAGGGATTGGTATCATCAGTCGCTCTGGTACATTGACCTATGAAGCGGTTTTCCAGTTAAGCGCACTGGGCTATTCCCAGTCAACCTGCGTGGGGATTGGTGGTGATCCGATTATCGGCACCAATCAGATTGATCTGCTCAAACTGTTTGAAGAAGATCCACAAACGCAAGCGATTCTGATGATTGGTGAAATTGGTGGAACCGCCGAAGAGCAGGCTGCAGAATATATTGCCAAGCACATTACCAAACCAGTCGGAGCCTTCATTGCTGGGCAAACAGCCCCACCTGGACGCCGAATGGGCCATGCTGGTGCAATTATTTCCGGTGGTAGCGGCTCTGCAGAAGATAAAATTGCCGCACTGAAGAAGGCAAATATTGTTGTGGCACCTACTCCAGCAGATTTAGGTACTACTGTTCAACAGGCAATTGCCCTGAAAAGCTAATTTGCTGAATGTCAGTTACTCAAACCCAAACTTTTCCCCACCATCTCTGGTAAGCATCGCCTTTTTCTGTTCTTTTGACAGTTGGCTCCAGTTTACAGTACGAATGCTGCCATCAGCAGTGGCAAGTAACAACTTTTTACCATACGGCTTGCCGATATTCGGCAGATCGGACTTTCCATCCCAGGGAATATCATCTGGTTTTGCCCAGGGAACTGCCTGGGAGCTTTCGATCAGGGCAAGTGTATTCGAGGTACCATCCTTGATATCGTTGAAAGTCAATTTCTCTGCTTTTGTCGGGCATAGTGTACCCGGACCAGCGAATTGTTGGTACACGGTGTAGTTGTGTTTGTTCGTTTTTAAGCGAGGATTATCATAAACTTTGATCGTTGTTTCACTCAAGGGTTTGTTGTTGGGGCTATCCCAGGGTTCATCGAGTTTAAATGCCCGAAAGACGTTGTCCTGTTCGATGTATGGTAACAGTTGAACCCGCCAACTAAGGATAGCTTTGCCATTCTTGTCGAAAATATTTGTAGGGTATGTGCCATTTGTATCGTGATAATTGTGGATCGCGATGACAATTTGCAGCATATTGTTGCGGCTTTTCTGTAGTAACGCATCGGCACGTAACTTAGCCACGAAATTTGTTTCAGACAGATCCCAATCCATGGCTGGTTCAACGGCAATTCCCCATTTTAAAGATTCTTCTGACTTTTCTTTCTGCTTCGGTGCTCCAGAAAGGATACTGCTTAAGAAAGTAAAAAAGATAATAAGCACAATTTGCTGTTTCATTGTTAATCCTTAAGTTGGAACACTTCTCCGCCATTTTTGGTTAACAGTGCCTTTTTGGTTGTCTGAGACAGATTTTTCCAATTTAAAGCACGAACAGCACCATCCGCAAACCCTACCAAGACTTGATCGCCAAACACCTCTGATATATCAATGACATCTTTTTCGAAATCGATTGGAATGTCCTGGGGTTGCGTCCAAAAGGCACCACGGGAACTTTCCACAGTCAGTAACGTATTCGAAAGTCCGTCAGTGATATCCCGAAACATTTTTTTTCCAACTGCGGATTCACCCAAAGTTCCTTTGCCATCAAGCATTAAATAGGTCGTGTAATTTTCTTTTACTTTTACACGTGGGTTCGCATACACTTTGGGCATGCCATATTTTTCAACGACTGCCAGATTGTGTTTGCTATCCCATGGCTCATCCATTTTGAACTGTCTCCAAAGATTTTCCTGTTCAATGTATGGCAGAATCTGAACGCGCCAGCTCAGAATTGGCTTGCCAGCTTTATCCAGCACGTTGCTGGGGAATTGACCATATGCTGATTCGTAATTATGAAATGCCAACGCAATTTGCTTCAGATTATTCGAACTTTGCGCTCTGCTGGCTGCCGCACGTACTTTGGCAATCGCGTTCTTTTTAATCAACTCCAGATCCATAGCAGGTGAAGCTTTTACTCCCCACTCGGTGGAGTCAGCCTTTATTTTTGCTGGTGGTGCTGCTAGAGTTTGGCCAAAAGTGCTGAAACAAAGACTAAAGACAAAGAGTTTTTTCAAGCTGTTCATGGTTGTTCCTCATGATGAGAAAGAGACAACCTTAATCTACAGAAAAAAGCCGCAGGAAAAATTGTTGTTACGAATGCGGTTCGATCGATTTTGCCAGATATGTCACACTGTTCGCATATTTGGTGGGCACCAGTACTCGATCAAATATTTCAATATTGGCATCCAGTAATGTTTTCTCGACTTCCTTTTGGGGGAGAAAATTCATTTTCATATTTGTCAGGTGCAGCTTTTCGTGCAAATACTGATCGCTGAAACCAAAAAATTTCAGGGACACATATGCTTTTCGGCGCAACCAAAGTCTGCGAAACCACGGGATGTGGTCAGGCAGTTCCAGAATTAACAGACCACCTGGGCGGAGGGTTCGTGAGAATTCCTTAATGAATTTGATGATTGCGGGGCGATCTGGAAGATGCTGAAGCACAATCTGTGTATGAATCAAATCGAAGTGGTTGTCTGGAAAAATTGTCAGATCAAGGCGGGTATTGTGGACGAACTGCAGATTGCTGAAGTCAGCGTTTAATTCCCGGGCCTTTTTCAACATTTCTTCCGATATATCGACTCCAACACATTCACGGTAACGGTGGCTGAAAGGACGTGTCAGGCGTCCGAGACCGCAACCAAAATCGAGCATCCGATCACCAGCCAGGATGACATTTGAGTTAACAGCCATGACATGGGCAATGTGATCGATCGTGTGGGTGCCAGAAAGAAAGAAGCGTTCAGGTTCCCAGCGGTTGCCACGCATTTCTGGTAAACTCAGCACCGCCCAGAAGGGATCAATCGTTGCGAGGGTTTCCCAGTCTGCCTGGTGGCTTTTTAATTCGTGATCCACTGGTAAAGTCATTGATCAGACTCAATATAAAAACAGTTGTTTGATTGTATTATTGTTTTGATAACAGATACTTTAACAAGTCTACACAACGGTTCGAATAGCCCCACTCGTTATCGTACCAGCTGATTAATTTGAAGAATCGACTGTTCAGTCCAATACCGCTCCCTGCATCAAAGATGCTGGAGTGGGCATCATGTATGAAGTCAGTGCTCACCACTTCATCGGTGGTGTAAGCCAGAATCCCTTTCAGATAGGTTTCGCTGGCCAGCTTCATTTTTTCGCAGATTTCAGCGTAGCTGGTTTCTTTGCTTGTTCGCACGGTCAAGTCGACGCACGATGCAGTGGGGGTAGGCACCCGGAAGGCCATGCCGGTTAGTTTGCCTTGCAATTCCGGCAGCACCACACCAACAGCCTTGGCAGCACCGGTGGCACTGGGAATGATGTTGATTGCTGCAGCACGGCCACCTTTCCAGTCTTTTTTGGATGGGCCATCCACCGTCTTTTGCGTTGCGGTATAGGCGTGCACGGTGGTCATCAAACCTTCGTCGATCCCAAAACCTTCTTTCAACAGGACGTAACACAGAGGGGCCAGGCAGTTGGTGGTGCAACTGGCATTGGAAATAATATTGTGGGTAGCCGGATTGTACTTATCGTGGTTCACACCCATCAAAATGGTCAAATCTTCATTTTTCGCAGGAGCGGAAATGATGACTTTTTTTGCACCCGCTTCCAGGTGACCTTTGGCCTTGGTACCATCGGTGAACAAACCGGTTGATTCAATGACATACTCAACCCCCAAATCTTTCCAGGGGAGAGCCTGTGGGCCTTCACGCACCGCCAGACATTTGATTTCGTGGCCATTTACCACCAGCACATCATCTTCTTCAACACTGCTGCTGGATTTCTTGGAATATACTTCTCCGTTGAAACGGCCTTGGGTGGAGTCATACTTAACCAGGTACGCCAGATTGTCTGCCGGTACCAGGTCGTTCACAGCAACGACATCAAAGGTTTTCCCAAGCAAGCCTTGATCTACCAACGCACGAAATACCAATCGGCCAATTCTACCGAAGCCATTGATGCCAACCTTGATCGCCGCCATGAACTATTTCTCCTCTAACCGAAATACATTCGAACCACAAAAAACGCGTACTTTGTTTCACTATCAAACTACGAAAAAAACAAATGAATCCAAGCTGGGTGGGGTAATGATCACGGGAAGGTGCGATACCGCGTACAAATGCTGACCAGCCAACCTAAGAATATAATCAACGCGCTATATAAGCAGATTGGTCTATAAGAATGATACTTTCGATAGACAGGTGCCTTGTAAGGTTGCTTTTCTAATTGATCCAGTTCCTGCATGGCACTGGATAATTCAGTTCCATTGCCTGCGCGAAAGTAACTCCCACCTGTCAGTGCGGCTGTTTCCTGCAATATTTCACGGGCAGAAGTGCGATCATTCCCACCTTCGACAGTGGAATCAATAGGGGCAGTGTCAATGCAGTAAACCTTGACGCCATAATGACTTGCAATAGTTGCTGCCTGTCTTGGCAGTAGTGGTTTTCTCCCTGAATCTGCCAGATCGAAATTATGCTCCCCATCACTAATGAGAATGAGAATTTTTTCACCTGAACTGGTTGTGACACGCTGGACGCCTTCCGCAACACTGTCTCCAATATTGGTGGCGGTATCGCGTGCATCTGCATCAGGCAAATTTTCGAGCAGTTTTCGTAGTGTCTGATGGTTAGCTGTTGGTGGGCAGATTGTTTGCGGCCAATTGGAAAATGTGATCAATCCAATCCGATCGGTGCCTCGTTCGGTTGACCTCCCACTGAATTGCTTTGCCGAATTGTCAGATCCACCTGTGATAAACAGCATTAGAACCCGTTTTGCGGCTTCTTTACGGCTGATCTTTTCCTGATCTTTCCATGCAAAATCCGGTTCTTCCATACTGCTGGAGTTATCAAAAAGTACCACAATATTGAGCCCTTCGGCGGTAACTCTCGTTTTCAGGTCGGGCATTTTTGGTTCAGCAACCGCGATAATCAGACAGATGCACCCCAGCAGTGGGAGAATAGCAATCATCTGGCGGACAATCTTTTTATTGTCAGAATGTTTGAGTAGTACCAGGGATGAGTAACGCAAACTACTTGACGGGAGGTATTTACGCAGAAATGCAGTGGCAAGCAGTGCGGTTCCGATCAGTAGAATCCAGGGGTGCGACCAGACCATTATTTCACAAGAGGGTGCTGGTTCCAGTAAATCCGGCAATTATGTGTTGCCCGTCCTACGGCGATAATGTCTGGCTTGCCGTCCTGATTCAGATCAATCGTTGCCATGTCTTCCACAGCCACGCCACTATTTTCAATGATCGTGCGTTGAAAAGTGAATTTCTTTTCAGGTGAAAAATCCAGTTTGTAGATTCGCACACCACAATTTTCTTGGTTGCCCTCTCCTCTGGGCTGATTATCACGCACACCAATGATTAATTCATCCCCACCATCGCCGTCCAGATCGGCACAGTTCACCGCATGGCCCCAGCGCAGGTGATCGTCGATAACATGGCGTTCCCACATTTCCCCATCCTTTGCAGGTGGGGTATACACTACTACTTGATAGCCGTGCCACGGTTCAATCGTGGCAATAAAAGGAGTTTTGTTTTTCATCATCCCCAGGCGGATTTCGCTGGCACCGCGGGAACCTGCGGGCGTTTCCTGATTGCCCACACCGATCCGTTTGGTGGTCCACTTGCCATCATTACCCTGCGAAACCAGCGAAACACCCTCATAACTGGCACAGAGCAGGTCATCGCCCTTCTTACCATTCATGGGAGTGGGCCAGAAATTATGAACAACATTTAATGAATCGGACACCACAATTGGTTCCCACTTATCTGTGGCTGGTTTTTTTGGGATTGGGTATGCCAAAATCCGCACGGGCCTGCCATCAAGCCAGTTCCCACCTTTCGTGGATGCCACGCCCATCAGTGGGGCCAGCACAATGTGGGGTGTGCGGTCTTTGCCAAAGTGGGCAATCTTCACGCGGTGTACAGTAGGCTCCGTTCCAATCGGAAACACTTCCCATTCGTTGTCCGCTTTTCCAGGGTGTTTCAGCCACTGTAAGGTGCCGCCGGTATTGGTGTTGAACGGTTTCCAGTCTGCACCCAGAATCAAATCGTTGTTGCCATCGCCATCAATATCGTGGGCACAGATGCAGACATTATCTGGGGCAGTTTTTCCAGAAAGAATGGTGTGTACCTTCCAGGTGGGGTTTTCGTACCAAACAATTCGTTTGCTGTCGACCACCACGATATCAACTTTACCATCTCGGTTGATATCTTCCGGGATTACCGCATATCCCACTGTGAGATCGGCAGCGATTTCCTGCATTTTAAACGATTTTTCAAACTGCCCGAAGGTGGTTGTTCCCCACATCAGGAGGAATAGCAGGGGAGGGGAGAGTTTCATGAATGTTTTCTCATTTAGATCGACACTAAGTGGGGAACCACGCACCTATTTGTATCTGGTTTGTAAAATTTAACTCGTCTTGACAAATTCTTCAATCCTGATCTGGAAAAATGAAAAAGGTTCAATTGTGCAACAGTGGGCTAGGCAAAATTGAACGATTGTGCGGTTTCGCAAATCGAACCACCCATTAGAGAACGTGTTTTTCAAAAATTGTTTGAAATCAATAATCGTTGTAAATTATTAATTGGCAATAGTTTGCGCCGAATTCACTTCTAAGCCTCCAAGTTTTTTCTACCTTTGGCACGCCTCTTGCAGTGTAAATCTCTTGTGTCACCATCAACCTCTGAAAAACTGTTGGCGACACGCACAGGTAGTGGGCTGGTTTGTTTTTCAAAGTGAACCGTTAAATCCCCACCGACGTCTAATTATGCGGGTACTGTCAACGCGGGAGTTTTTTGCAAGTGAATTGAGTTGGTTTGTTTCAATGGAAGGATGAAGAAATGGGCTTTCACTACGCTGCACTCAAGGAACTTGCTGATCAGCAGGTTCGTTATGCCCCACCTGCCCGGAAGATCGAGCAGGCGGAAAAGGCAGCGGTGTTGCTTCATGAGATTCATCCCACGCGCGAATATCCCTATCAGTTCATCTGTTATCGGATTACCGATTTTCGATCGGATGCCTACCCGGATTTAATTCTGCGGGGCAGGCATTTGAAAGACGACCTGGAGGAGTTCATCCAGCAGGTCGAGCGGACATTACCCACAATTGCGTTGGAAGGCAATGTTGAAGAAGTAGTGACCCAGGATAACCTGAGTCGCGAGCTTCAGGTTTCTACCAAAACATTGCAACGGTGGCGTCGACGAGGCTTAATTGGCCGTCGTATCGCTTACCAGGGTCGGTTGCACATTGGTTACACGCGGTCGCAGATTGCAAAGTTCCTGGAGAATAATCGCCAAATGGTGGAGCGGGGGGCTCGTTTCTCTCGTTTGGATGACCAGGAAAAATTGCGAATCCTGTACCGTGCCAGAAGGCTCGCACAGGCAGGTGGTAATCTCACGGAAATTACGAGGAGACTTTCCAAAAAGTTTTCTCGGTCGATGGAAGTGATCCGCTACACCATTAAATCGTTTGATCGGCAAAGTCCCGCGGGGGCCATTTTTGCAGAAATGAACGATCCGATGGTGCTGGCAACGAAAAAGAAGATCTTTCAGGAATACCAAAAAGGAGCGACAATGTCCGAACTGACTAAAAAATATGAGCGTTCTCGTGGTGTGATCTATCAGGCAATTAACGAAGTGCAATTACAGCGACTGCTGGAATCACCCATTGAATATGTGTACCACGAATCTTTCGATAAACCGGGAATCGCAGCAGAAATTACCGCACCAATGCCAGGTGAGGCAGAGTTTCAGGATGCCCTGCATCGGCTGTCGGTGCCCAAGGATGTGCCTGCAGAATTGAGCCACCTCTATCAGTGGCCGTTGCTGACCAAAGAACAGGAACAGCACCAGTTTCGCCTGATGAACTTCCTGAAGCATCAACTAAAGCTCTGCAAGGACCGTCTGAAACCTTCGAATGTGCGTGCGGTCGACTTGAAGCAGGTGCAGTTGCTGCAGGCACGTGTATTGGAAGTGCGTGATCGCCTGATCAATTGTAATGCTCGGTTGGTGGCCAGCGTTGCCAAAAAGCACGCCAGCCATTTTGAGAATCTGGCAGAACTGATGTCCGATGGCACGATTTCGATCATGCGTGCGGTTGAAAAGTTCGACTACAGTCGTGGGTTCAAGTTCAGCACCTACGCCACCTGGGCTCTGATGAAGAACTTTGCCCGCAGTATTCCTGAAGAAAAGACCCACCGTGAGCGCTATATCACTGGCCACGATGATATGTTTGAGGCCAGAGTTGATTCTCGTGGGGATGAACAGGAATTACTGGCACAGGCCGAAGTGGCAAAAGAACGGATAAACAAGTTGCTGGAAGCACTTGACCCACGAACGCGTGAAATTATCCGGATGCGAAACGGTTTGGATGGTAACTCTGTAATGACTTTAGAGCAGATCGGGCAGCACTTTGGGATCACCAAAGAGCGTGTACGCCAGATCAATGTGCGTGGGATGAAGCAACTACGTGAACGAGCAGAACCAAAGGGGAAATAGCCCTCAATCATCAGTTGCGCTTCAAATCTATCCCTCTTTGGTTTTCGCATTTCGATTTTAAGCAATTTCAAGTACAATAGGCGAGATAGTCAAGCATTGGTCTCGCTTGTTATTTTCAGAAAATTTTCATGTTTGCATTTCGTAACGCTGCAATATTCCTGTGTTTCTTGCCTACTGCACTCCATGCTGCTGAGCACACGATTGCCCCACCACAGGCATTGTCAAAACAATTACTGCAAAACCTGGAACAACACTGTTTTGCTTGCCACAACGAACTGGATGCCCAGGCGGGCCTCAATCTGGAAAAAATGGTGGCTGTTGACAGCTCGCTCAGCAGTATTTCCAAATGGATTCGAATCCATGACCGGATAGCCAAAAATGAGATGCCCCCAGCAAAGCGAAAGCAGCCCACTGATGAGCAACGAAAGTCGATGTTGACAGATCTGGCAAATGTGTTGAAGACTGCTGAAAAGCCACTGTCGGGAACCGTCCTCCGCCGTCTGAATCGACTGGAACTGGAACATACCCTCCACGATTTGTTTGGCATCAATACGCGGCTGAAAGAATTATTGCCGGAAGATGGCCGTGCAGATGGATTTGAAAACGTTGGTGATGCCCTGGATATATCCGGGGTACATTTGCAACGTTATATGGAGGTAGCACGTCTGGCAATCAACGAGGCAATTAACAAAGGGCCACAACCGGAACCAGTTGAGTATGATTTCCGACTGGATTCCAATCGTAACGAAGCCAACATCGGCAAACACTGGCACAAATTGAACGATGGTGCCGTGGTAGTGTTTAACAATGGCAGCTACCCACGAATACAGCCAGATCGCATGACCGTAAAAAGTGGTGGGAGTTATCGAATTTCAATTACCGGCACAGGATATCAGTCCAAGGAACCGATCACTTTTGCGGTTTTTGCGGGTCATCCTTACCAGAATTCTGATGCCCACTTGCTTGGCTATTTTTCTTTCAAACCAGGCAATTATCAAACTATTAGCTTCGATGCAACTCTTTATCCCAACGAAGTGATCCGATTGCTGCCATATCGCCTGCAGATTGATCAATCCTTGTCACGCCTGGGACCGGACAAGTATCAGGGTAAAGGCATCGCCATCAAAGAAATTAAGTTAACTGGTCCTAATATTTCGCAGTGGCCAGGAAAAGGGCACCAGTTGCTTTTTGGCAAGTTGGCTACGAAAGAACGTCTGCGGATGCCCAGGAATGCGAGTTGGAATGATCGCCTTGAATTTATCTCTGATCAGCCCGAAAAGGATGCTGTAGAGCTTTTCAAGCAAGCACTGCCAGTGCTGTTTCGTGGTCCAGTATCCGATACCACCATTAGAGAATATCACGATCTCTTCTGCTCGCAATTGAAAAAGGGGAGTACTTTTGAAGAGTCTTTGAAAACAACGTACATAGCAGCACTCTGCTCTCCCGATTTTCTGTATTTTCGAGAAAACAGTGGGAATCTGGATTCGGTCGCGTTAGCCAATCGATTAGCCTACTTCTTGTGGCGATCTGCCCCAGATGCGGAACTGATGGCGGTTGCCAGTAAGAATCTACTACAAGATTCACGCCAGCTTCGACTGCAGTATGATCGGATGGTGCGTGATCCCAGAATATCCCGACTGGTTGAAGACTTTACCGATCAGTGGTTGAACCTTCGGGAAATTAACTTCACGAATCCTGATGAGAAACTCTATCCTGAGTTTGATGATTATCTCCGTGATTCAATGATCGAGGAAACCCGCAGTTACGTGCAGCAGATGATCCAGGAGAATCGCCCGATTTCTGAGATAATCGATTCTGATTGGACGATGCTGAATGAGCGTCTCGCACGCCATTACCAGATTAGTGGGGTAACAGGGCATGAATTTCGAAAGGTTAAACTGGATAAGTCCAGCCACCGTGGTGGAATCATCACCCATGGCAGCATCTTGAAAGTAACTGCAAATGGCACTTCAACATCACCTGTGGTGCGTGGGGCATGGCTCCTGGATCGTATTCTGGGTGAACCACCCGCACCACCACCTCCAGGCATCCCTGGAGTTGAACCAGACATCCGGGGGGCCACCACGTTGCGGGAACAACTCGATAAACACCGCGACAGTACAACATGTAACAGCTGTCACCGTTCAATTGACCCACCTGGTTTTGCATTGGAACAATTTGACCCCATAGGTGGGTTTCGAGAGCGTTATCGAATTCTGGTCAGTGGCAAAACGAAAGTGGATTACCTGTCACTTGACACCAGCAGAGGCACCCGTCGCGTGGCGGTGGGACCGAAAGTTAATCCCAGTGGCATCACTGAGAACGGTAAATCATTTGCTGATATCAATGAATATAAACAACTTTTGCTGCAGGACACCACCCAGATTCGCCGTGCGTTTATTAGCAAGTTAGTTGTATATGCCACTGGAAAGCGGTTGCAGTTCACCCATCGTTCGGAGATTGCACGATTGGCCGAGCCCGACGATGGCTTAAAGGAAGCGATCTTTCGTTTGATCACCAGCCCATTATTTCAGGAAAAATAACCCCGAAAGAATAAGAGAAATACGATGAAATCATTTGATATCATTCGAAGAAAAGTGATATCCCGCCGCACAATGTTACGTGGTGTGGGTGCGATGGTTGGCTTGCCATTTCTTGATGCAATGTTGCCCGCAGTCTCCGCAAAAGAAGACAAACCGGCCACACCGATGCGGTTCGTGGCAATGCAATATGGCTTGGGTTTCCATTCTCCTTTTCTGGTGCCGAAACAACAGGGGAAGGATTTCGAATTATCTCCTTATCTGGAACAGTTGAAGGGCCATCGTCAGTATTTGACGGTGGTGAGCGGTATCTCGCATCCAGAACAGCGGGGGGCAAATGGACATACTTCGGAAATGACCTGGCTGACAGGTGCCCGCCATCCGGGATTGCCAGGATTTCGCAATACGATTTCTATCGATGTAATGCTGGCGGAAAAACTGGGGCCGGTCACTCGCTTTCCTCAAATGGCCTTGTCCAGTGCGGGATCGGACAGTTTGTCCTGGACCTCGAATGGTGTCAATCTGCCCGCAGAAACCTCTCCAGCGAAAGTTTTTCGTAATTTGTTTGTTGAAGGCACCCCTGCTGAGAAAAAACAACAACTGGACGATCTGGAACGTGGGAAAAGCATTCTGGATTCTATTCGCATGCAGGCAGCAAAACTAAAATCCTCACTGGGAAAAATCGACCAGCGTCAATTGGAGCAATATTTCACAGCGATTCGAGACATGGAAAAGAAGATTGCTGCGATGGAAAACTGGGCTACGAAACCCAAACCGATAGTGAAGGTCAAGCCTCCAGTCGATGTTGCAGATCGTACCGACATTCTGGCTAAAACCAAGCTGATGCATGATCTGATGTTGCTGGCACTGCAAACTGATTCCACCAGAATTATCAGCTATAAAGCAGGTGGGATGAATGCAGTACCCAAAATTCCTGGTGTCAGCAACGATTGGCATAACTTGTCCCACCATGGACAGGATCAACAGAAAATTGACGAGTTGAAAGTCATTGAAATGGCAGAGTTTGCCGAAGTCAATCGCTTTCTAGAAATGCTGAAAGCAACTACCGAAGCTGGTTCGGCATTGCTGGATCGCACCACTGTGCTGGTGGGCAGCAATCTCAGTAATGCGAGCAGCCATGATGCCACCAATCTCCCTTTGGTTCTGGCAGGTGGTCAGTTCCGCCACGGCAGCCACATTGCTTTTGACCGACTAAATAATGGCCCATTTGCCAGTTTATTTGTCAGTATAGCACAGCAAATGGGAGTGTCACTGAATGAATTTGCCTACGCTTCCAGCACTCTAAAAGGCCTCGACATCAAATAATCCCATGATGCCATCCGATTCTTTTTTTTGGGCAGTTTCTGTCCCGCGTGGCGATACGTTTTTGTTCCACCACGGCAAAATCTTTGTCTATCTTGGCCTATATCTGCTTTGGATCAAAACAATTGCCTGGATCGATCGAGATGGACGGATCTTTGAGCTGGAACGTGGTCGATGGAATACCATCGCACTGACTTCAGCGGTGGTCAGCCTGGTACTTGGCTGGTTGGTACCCATCTTTGCCGTAGCTCTGGTGCTCAGTTTTCTGGTGTTGGTACTGGTAATTGTCATGTATGTTCATTATCGCAATCCGCTGGTGCCTGCGGCATTACAAGTATTTACCAAGCCGCACATGTTAAAGTGGCTGAAAAGCAATCTGGGAATCCAGTTTCAGGCCAAAGAGAGTTCAGAGCAGGAAGCAATCCCATTGCAGTTCATCGGCAAAATGCAGAATGCGGACGAATTTGGTACGTCGAACTTCAAAAGTATGAACTCTGAAGGTTATCGCGTCGCACAGGAAGTGGTGTGGAACGCATTAAATGACAGTGCGACCGATATCCATTTTGAGCCCAGTAAATCTGAAATGACCATCCGCTACCGCATTGATGGAATGCTGCAGTTTGCCCGCACTGTGGATGCGCGGATGGGGGTTTTAGTCCTGAATGTGTACAAGAATCTGGCTGGGATGGACATTGCTGAACGAAGGAAACCGCAGGATGGCAGTTTTTCGGCCAAGGTGCGGGAAACCCACGTGGTTGATTTCCGGGTGGCAACTTCGGGCAGTGTCACGGGCGAAAAACTGGTAATGCGGGTACTCGATTCTTCGAAACAGATGACGGTAATCAGCCAGTTAGGTCTGCGTGAACAGTTGGTGAAAAAGGTGGTGGCCATTTCGCGGCAATCCCACGGCATGTTTATTACCTGCGGCCCCACCGGTGCAGGGAAAACATCGTCTCTTTATGCCTGCATCAACATGATTGATCGCCAGCAGCGAAATGTGATCACACTGGAAAATCCGGTGGAATACCTGATTGACCATGTCACACAAATTGAGGTGAATCCAAAAGCTGGTAAAACTTTCGCTGCAGAGCTGAGGAGCATTTTGCGACAGGACCCGGATGTCATCCTGATTGGCGAAATTCGTGACACGGAAACTGCCGAAATCGCCTGCCAGGCAGCGCAAACGGGCCACCTGGTGCTGACAACGATTCATGCAAATGATTCACTAACTGCATTGGGCAGGTTACAGGATCTGGGGGTCAAGCCATTTCTTCTGGCAAATGCTATTTCAGCGATCCTGGGGCAACGATTGGCTCGGGTGCTCTGTCCAAAATGCCGAATCGAGTACCCACCATCGGTGGAATTGCTGAAAAAATTAAAACTTCCTGAAGGAAGGATCAAGCGATTCTACCGTGCCGCAGTGGTGGATCATCGGAAAACGTCGTCAGATGCGAAAATTTGTAACCACTGCCATGGAACTGGATATTGTGGGCGGACGGGAATCTTTGAATTTTTGACGATTAACGAAGCGATTCGCGGCCTGATAACGGAACAACTTGACATCGGCGAACTGAAGAAGGCAATTATCGAGTCGGGGTACTATTCCTTGCACGATGATGCGATGTACAAGGTATTAAAAGGCATTACTTCGGTAGAAGAAGTACAACGAGTGGTAAAATAAACTTTCCCATCGTGGGTACATGATCAACATAGTAAGGATTGGATATAGCAGCACTGTATCGACAGCCACTCTTCTTGCAGACAGGGAAGTTTTCCGCCGATATCCATGTAGCAACCACATTCCCAGCATAGCCAAGCCAATAGAAACACTGATCGCGACTGGGACAAAAACCAGGCAGATCATTCCAATGCAAAACGCAATGAAGATTGATTTCAAATAAGTCTTGTTGCTTTCCCACGTGGTAATCAAAAGACAATTCACGAAACACGTGGCAGCAAATCCAATGATAACCCAAATCTCATCCACCGAGGGGAGTCGAAAACCGGCAAATGCCGGTAAGCACACCCCACCTGAAAACACTATTCCCACCATGAATTCCTTGGTAGGACTACTTGAACAGAGAGGGATTTTCAGAAAATGGATGATCGCCAGGTAAAGCACCACCAGCAAAGCAATAATGCTGCCAGATTGCCAGTAACCCATTGGCAGGTAATAACTTGAGACGATTGCGACTACCGCAACTATCAGAATCAATGTGCTGTAAAAATGACTGTGGCCAGCGAAATAGTGGCGAGGCGCAATCAAGCCTGTCGATTGTTGCCCTGCATCAAACTTCCGATCCAGCAAGTAGATCAGCCAGACAACTGCTGCAAGCGTAAGTGTCGCTCCCGCAGGAACTTGCATGTGAAAACAATATGCAATAAACAGTTGCCAGACCACAGCAATGATCGGGGCATCGCACGCCAACAGATTAGGCCACAGCCACCATGGAATTTTAGATTGCGGCCGTTGAACGACTGGTTGTTCCGCACTAATCACGGCGAACTTTTCGAACAACTCGGATGATCTCGGTAAATTCTGCCCCAGCCGCAGCATCGTTGATTGCCACCACCGCCTTCCAGGGGACATCAGGCTGCACTTCCAGAGCTAACTGCCTATTGCCTGTTTTCTGCTTCAGTGCAATCAGCGTTTCCAGTAGCTTTTCCTGGGGAACTGCATCATTTTCGATTCGGAAAACTGGTTTTCCGTCCTCTACTGTAATTGAAACGCGAATTGTGAACTCTTTGAGCTTATTTTCGGTGGTTTTCCGTCCCTGAGCATCTGTCGATTGACCTGGCGGTGGATTAAATTCCTTGCGAATCTGTTCGTAAACCGTTGTCAACATAAAGAAAATCAACAGGACTAGCGCCACATCGATCAAGGGGTTCATATCAAGGCGGGTTTCATCATCTTCAGGTCGCCGTGGAACAGGCTGCAAATCCAGGATCGCTTCTTCAAACTCCGGGTGGGTATCAATCGAAACAGGAGTTTCCCCATTTCGAAAGATCAAATCGGCAGAATCGAATTGTTCCTCTCGTACGCCATTGAGTACTGCGTTGAAAGTCAGTCCACGGATTTGCCGTGTCGTACCTGCCGGAATAATAGTCCAGAGTTGTTCAGCCACCTCGTTCGTTCACCTCAATGCTGTATTCTCGAATCTGGTTTTTCTGAAGTCGTTTTTCCAATGACTTCATGACCTCTTCGACCCACTCAAAACGCAGGTCACCATGGGCTGCAATCCGCACTTTTGGTGGGGTGATGCGATTGGCCAACATCTCATCCAGTTTGGCAGAAAGTTCCACATCGTTAGACATTGCATCAAAACCAGGTTTCGGTGCGTTGTTACCTTCTGCCAGAGCATACTTTGGTTGTTCGTTTTCAAAGTCAATATCAATGCGCAATAAATCTGTTTCCTGGGTAACCGTAGTGCCATAGACCATATCAGGCAGTTGGATCCGAGAGATTGCTGTCACCGTGGCGGTCATCATGAAGAAAATCAGCAAAACCAGGCTGATATCGATGAGCGGAATCATATCCACATCATCGTCTTCCTCCTGTCGGGTAGGATACCAATCGAAATTCGCAGGATCATCATTGGTGGCAGATTGGTTACTCGGAAATGAATCTTCTGTTTCTGCTTTTCTTTTCGGAATTGGTGGGGCAGGGCTCTTCGTAACTTCTTGTTCAACAGGAACTTGTGATGATTGTTCGACAATCAGATCTTCAGAAAAATCAACCACGTCTGGCTGGAAGTAAGCTGAAAAAAATGTGTGTTGTCCAACAACTTCCCATTCAGTTGCGGAACTAGCTTTGATCTGATCCGTTTTCTGAATTTTCGCCTGTTCTATCCAGTCCGCGACGACGTGGAAAGGAATCTTCTTGATCACCTTGTTCGGTGCCAGAAACCAGACATCGAATTCCCTTGGGATTTTGCCCGCCATTGACGCACCTCAGCTAGCACCCTGACGGTTACGGGAAGGTGCACTTTGTTGCGACTTGGAATCCCCCTGACCAGGTTTCATGTTCTGGAACAGCAGTAACAATTTCACGGAAGCACTTTTTAGTTCTGTTTCTGTACGTACAACCCTGTCTTTGAACAGCACATGCATGAAGACCAGCGGAATTGCAATCACGAGCCCACCAGCTGTGCCAAAAAGTGCCAGTCCAATAGCCCCTGCCTGCGAAGTCACACTTTGAGGGTTCCCACCTTTGCCAGTGGCTTCAGAAATAGCATTGAAAGTGTTGATCATCGAAATAACGGTCAACAACAGCCCCACCATCGTTGCAATTTTGGCGATAGCCAAAATTGGTGCTAGCAAAAAGTTCAGTTTGGGTAATATTTCGAACTCAATGGCATGTGCCATCGCCCGTTTCATGGCCGCAATCCCCTGTGGGGAAGCATCCAATGCGGCGGGATACAAATGTGTTGCCACCATACCGGTGCGTTTTTCGCATAGTTCTTTAGCTGCCTGCACACCGCCCTGGAATAGTTCATCCTGAAACTCAGGAAGAAGGGTTTCCATGCGATTGCGGGCGCCGAGATTCAGCATAAATCGCCAAAGAACTAATGCAATGGCAATTAATGAGAGAAGTATGAGAGGGATTGAAAAATACCACTCATGGGTCAAAAAGTTTAAAAGCGCCTTCATAAATTACCGCATCAGCCATCCTTGAAGCTAAGCATCGCAGATTCCGATCACAAGTTCAAGTGTGAAATCCGAATTCGGGATGATTTGGATAGTAATTAGCAGGTATATCAGTCGGGATTCACCACCTGCAGGACACTTGTTTAATCGCTACAATCGTCACAAATTGTCAACAAAAATTTGGTCCCACCTGAAGTTTGGTACCTGTTTCGCAAGAAAACAAAATTTCCCTGTTTCTTTCGCTTGACAAGCACCGATTTATAGTTAACGTGAATCTTTCGGATGAAATGATTGGTACGGTTGGAAAAACTTTAACGATTCTCGGTTTTTTTCAAGCTTTTACCAACATTTACACGAATCCTCTCCGGAGCTACAGAGATGTTGAACTTAACGGCCTTGAATCGTGACAAAATGACAAAAAACACAAAAAAATTATTTGTTGAACACTTGGAAGACCGTTCGAATCCCAGCGCGCTGGGTGGGGCTGAACTGTTTAATGGCGTTTTCTTCCACAATTTCCATTCCACAGGAAGTGATTCAGAAGGTGGACTGGCAATTGGTGGGAACGCACAACTGCAGCATTACGGTATCGGCTCACCTGAAGATGGTATCCGCGATGACCTCGTGGTGGGTGGCAATCTGAACTTCAACAGCGGCCAATTGGAATATGGCGACATCCGCCATGGTGGCACCGCAAACCTCAGCAGTGTAGGTTTTCTGGATGGTGCAGCAGCACCCGGAACAACCGTTGATTTTGCCGCACTGAAATCACAATTGAACCACGCTTCGCAATTCTGGGCTTCTCTTCCTGCAACGGGAACCACCTCTGTTAGTCCGTGGGGTGAGATCAGCTTCACCGGTTGGAACAGTCATCACAACGTCTTTACCATTGACGCCTCTGCTCTGGCAACTGCCAGCAGCCTGAGCATCAACGTACCGAAATGCTCAACAGTACTGATCAACGTGGTTGGAGAGCATGTCAGCATGTCTAACTTCGGCATGTTTCTGAACGGCACCAGCCAGGCTCAGGTATTGTTTAACATGGCCAATGCCAAAACCATCACCATGAGCGGCATCGCCATTCAAGGGAGTATTCTGGCACCAAAGGCAGCGATCAGCTTTAACAACGGTCATATTAATGGTACTCTGATTGGTTGTTCGTTCTGTGGGAACGGTGAACTGCACTATGTCAAACCACAATTGTGCCTGCCTCCACCCCCTCCAATCTGCGGTTGTCCCTCGAAATTAACCGCACCGACGGATACCAGCAAAACGACACAAACCAGTGCCGTGGCAGGATTTACGGAAGTGGTTGCTCCATTGCCTTCTGGCTCCGAAGATGAAGCCACCAGCAAAACCACCACTACTGAATTCGTCAGCCCACGCGTTCAAAATGTGCGTGAATTCCTCAAGCGAATTGCACTCTCTGGTGGTCGCGCACGTTCTTAATTTCTGACTGTAAGCTTCTAGAAACTGAAATTATAAATGGCGTTATTACAATATGAAAGTGTTGTAATATTGCTATTTTGAATTGTGCACTAAGGTACCCAGTTTCTTCTTTTCACCCCGCATAGATATCCAGCCCAGTGGGATACCAAGCATCATCAGCCCAATTACTACAATCGCTTCAGCAGGTTCCTGCTCGAATGCATATGCAGTGGCTTTCCAAAGCATGAATGCACAAGAAAGAACAAAAAACGCAGGTAAAATGGGATACATTGGGACCTTAAAGGTTCGTCTTGCGTCTGGATCACGCCATCTGAGTACAAACAACGATGTACCTGTTAAGAAAAAGAACAGCCAGAACACTGGGGCTGTACATGCCACTAATTGGTAAATATCACCACTTTGGTGAAACCCCGGGGTCATCTGGTAGCCGCACATTTCTGCACATTGACAAAGGAGCCCACGCCACTGACTTGCGAGTTCTACCACTGCGATGAGTAATAAACTGAATCCAGCCTGGGCAAACAATGCCCCTTGTGCGTGTGGGTGATCGCCTTTACCACTGAGCCAGGCAAATAACCGATGATCTTTGCCAAAGGTGCCGTAAAGACGCATTCCTGTAAAAAGTAAGCCATGGACCGAACCAAGTGCAGACACCATTACCAGCCCGCTAATCAGTTTTCTGCCTGTATTCCCAAATGGCAATTCAAACATGTCTGCGGCAATTGCTTTTGAATTACACACCCCTGTGTAGCCCAAAGCGCCCAGATATGCCAAATTCACTGCTAAGTAAATGGTAGTTACTAGCAAAGTTCCCAAAAGAAGGGCTTTCTTGATGTTTCGTTTCGGTCTGTGCACTTCCGAAGCAATAAATGCTGCTTCATTCCAGCCACCATAGGCGTAAAAAACCATTACCATGGTGAATGCCAGAGAAATAACGATTGGCTCGGGCATCAGTTGTGCGATACTGGCACTGGTAAATGGCTGGTTCCCACTACTGATCAGCATCGTGGCCTGTACCGCCAATTCCTGGTGGGCATTGGGTTGAGGGTCTGGCAATAAATACCAGATTAGACCGATCAGACTAATACTCGTCAAGCCAATAATGTTAGAGCTGGTAAGAATGTTTTGTACCAGGCGGCCTGGTCGCACACCAATTGCATTAATCAAAGTAAGTGTCAGAATGCCTGAAATGGCATAAATCAAACGGGAATATTGACCAAGTGGGTAAAATTCAGTGGCATATCGGGCAAACACATATGCCATAAATGCGATACTGCCACCAGTGCGTATCACTGCCAGCTCCGCCCAGGCAAAGAAGAAGCCCACTTTGGGGCCATATGCTTTGGTGAGATACGTGTAATCACCACCCGAAGTTCGATAGGTGGTGGCGAGTTCTGCGTAACAAAGCGCACCAATCAAGGAGACAATCCCACCGAGAATCCAGGCGGTCATTCCAGCCATGGGGGATCCGGCACTGCGAAAGATCTCAGGTGGTGCCTGATAAATCGATGCACCGATAATGATGCCGATAATCAGGCAAATAGCATCCCAGAGACTCAGTTTGGTTGATTTTCCAGCCACAATGGTTTTTGTTGTGTTCTTTCAAACGAGTATAACTTAATTTTCCAGTATATTCCGTTTTTTATGTAAAATCGAAATTTTTCAGTTAGCACCAGCAAAAGAAAGGTGGGAAATGATCCAGGAAACTACCGCAAATGATCATATTGCAATATTGCAATTAACCAGAAATACTGGGATGTTCAAGGATTTGGAAGTGGACACCCTCGAAGAGGTGCTGCTCGACTACGAAAATGCTGTGGAATACGGTCATTGTTGTTATACTTTGTTTGATGAAAATGGCGAAGGTGTACTCGGTTTTATTTACTTTGCACCCATTGCAATGACGGAAGGCTCTTGGGAAGTGTGGTGGATCGTTGTGGATAAAAACGTTCAAGGGCAGGGGTATGGGAAAAAATTAATGAGTTTTGCCGAGGAAATGATTCTTGAGTTTGAAGGCCGTTTGATGATGATGGACACCAGTTCTCTGCCGCACTATGCACCCACAAGGGATTTTTATCAAAATCTCGGTTATCAGGAGGTTGCCCACGTCCCAGATTATTATGCCGAAGGGGATGGAAAGGTGATTTTTTGGAAAAAATTGGTTGGAGTTGTCGACCACTGAATCAGAAACTCTTCATTTTGAGCCCGCACAACCACTTTATTTTACCTCTTCGCACCAACCAGAACATGGGATAGCGACAATTAGCGCAATTTCGCAATGTCTGCCTTCAGAAAAGGTTACCCCAACGGTGATAAAGATAGTGTTAACGTCATTCCCTTGGGTGTTATGGATGACACTCATTAAAGAGGGTATGGGAAATAGTAAGTTTGGGATGACTGAAAAACTCGCAGATTATTGAAAGAGAATGAAGAAGTTTTCTCATTCAATTTCGGTGAAAAGACGATTTATTCAGCAAAGGTCCTAAACGTGTCAATCCCAGTTCTGGTGTCCCCCCTATGAGAGTTGACTGTGTCAACCTCGCACCGGTTCTGGTAGTTCGTATGTGATCGGTTTTGCAGACAGTAATCCCAGTTTCATGGTTTCTGGGTTGTGCTGGATGCAAAAACAGCTCTTTCGGCGGAGAGGTGTTGAGAATGTGCGAACGCAACAATTGGTCTGGAGTGCCTGCCAAATGAAAAAAGTTTTTACGACCGGACAGGTAGCGAAGATTTGTAAAGTCGCACCAAGAACGGTGTCCAAATGGTTTGATTCTGGAAGACTGCGGGGGTATCGGATCCCTGGTAGCCAGGATCGACGCATCCCACGTGAGCAACTGATCCGGTTTTTGAAGGATCACGGAATGCCATTGGGAGAGTTAGAAGATGAAGAGTGGCACAAGCTACTCGTAATCGGTGCCGACCGACTCTTCATCGAGCGTCTGAAGGAAATCCTTCCAGAAGACGAAGATTACAAATACGAATTCGCCCAAAGTGGTTTTGAAGCGGGTATTCTCGCCGAAAGTTTCCATCCAGATTCGATTATCATTGATCTGGCATTGGGAAGAAGCGAAGCGATTCAGATTACAACGAATCTGCGCAAAAATCCCAACTATGAAACCACTGTCATCATTGGCATGGCGAGTGAGGACGAACCAAATCCGGAAAAGTTGCAGGAATACGGGTTTACGGAAGTTTTCAAGAAACCATTTGATGTTGCCATGTTAGGTGAGAGAATTAATACTCTCGCTGATGCACGCCGAGACGAACGATAAGTGATTGCAGGCGCACTCTGCACAATATTGACCGGACTATGCCGCTCTGAAGGATTCAGAAGGCATAGTACCGGTTTTTTGCGTTATGACTTGCAATGATCAAAGGTCCTGTACAGCTAAATCAGGCAAACTGCGTTAAATTCGATTGTGTTGCTGGCACAGTCAACTGATAAACAGCAACCTTGCCATCATTTGTTCCAGTGGCAATTGCAGTGCCATCTTCACGCATGGTGATCGCTACCGTCAGTTGCGGATTCAGTTGGAAAGAGCTGATCAGCAAGTTGGTGTTGGCATCCCAGATATTTCCATGACCAGCTTCGCCGATTGAAACCAGAATCCCTTCGTTACCCAGGTATTTGACCAGGCGAACATTGTCCTGGTGGTGTGACAGATGGAAGGTTGTTTCCTTTTTCGGGTTATCCAAATCCCAGAGGCAGATGCTGCGATCCAGGCCACAAGTTGCCAGAATATTCCGGTTGGGAGCAAATGAGCAGTGGGTCATAATATCTGAATGACCTTCAAAGACAATCTTTTGTGTCAAACGAAGCCATGACTGCTGCCAGATGATAATTTTGCGACTTTCGCCCACCGAAGCGAAACGGCTGCCATCCTCTGTAAATGCGGTATGTCGAATGGAACGGCTGTGACCACGGAGGATCGTGCCTGCCGATGCTTCTGTCCCACGGATTTTCCAGTGGACAAGGTAGGACCCGATCGAAGCGAGTAATTTCGTTCCATCCGGAGAAAATGTCAGTGAGGTCAAAGTTGCATGATCGCCAGAATATGCTCCCCACTCTGCTACTTTACTTTGCCGAAAATCCCAGCGCCAGACACGTACGGTTCCGTTCAGAATCCCACCCGTAACCAGGTAGTCACTATTCGGTGAAAATGCAATCGAAAGTAGTTCTGCACTCGGGCTGGGGAAAACAGCGATCCTTTTTGGTTCATCTGTGGTAATGTCGTAGAGATTGGCTTTCCCATCCAAACCACAAGTAGCCAGAAACATCCCGTTGGGAGAGAGCGCAATTGAACTGACAGCACTTTCGTGCACACCATTAATTGTAAACAGGTGTCGAGAGGGATTGGGTGGGGAAGCCTCCCGTTTCATTTCTCTGATATCCGCAGGCAAAGGCTGCGGCTTCAGATCAACTGTGCCCAGGCTGGTAGCAGGAGAATCTGATTGTTGATCATCCATCACCACTGTTTTCATTTCAGGTGATGTTGGCGCAGGGCTTGCAGTGACTGGCACCGGCGTATCAGCAACGGGTGGCGTATTACTCAACGGATGAGAAGTTTGGCCTTGATTAGAAGGTTGTAAAACCAAATTCAGGGCATCAACCAATTGCCGGGGATACTGATAGCGTTCATCGGGTCTTTTCTCAAGCATTCGTTCAACGATACGCAACACTTCTGGTGGGACACCAGGACGTAATTGTTCGATTGGATACGGTTTTTCACTCTGGTGGCGGATTAATTTCTGTACATCAGTCCCACCTGCGAATGGCGGCTTGCCAGTCAGCAGGTAATAAAAAGTACAACCTAAGCTGTAAATATCCGAACGAATGTCTGCTTTTCGGGCATCTCTGGCCTGTTCGGGGGCAATGAAGTCTGGTGTTCCCAGCAAAGCACCAGCACGGGTCAGCGGGGTGTTATCATCCGTACCGTTCCCATCATTTTCTGTACCATCTGTGATTCGTGCCAGGCCCATATCCAGAATTTTTGCAGTCCCCCAGGTATTGGAGAGTTGCACGGAAGATTGTTGCAGGCGGTCACGATCCCTCACGGTGACAAGTTGTGGTCGAGAGGCTGTCGGGACACTACCAGAATCAGCAATGAGCATCCCACCTTTTTGACTGATGAGGATGTTTGAAGGCTTGATATCGCGGTGGACAACACCCATTTCATAGGCGTGCTGCAGACCTTCAGCGCACTGTCGAATGTAATCACATGCTTGTTTTGTATTCAATTGTCCATGGGTGCGGACCATTTTTTCCAGTGTTACCCCATCGGCAAATTCCATCGCCAGAAAATGGGTACCTTCGAATTCGCCTGATTCGTACAGCACTACGATGTTCGGATGGTGCAATTGGCAATCGCTTTGGCCTCGCGGTGAAAGCGGTTCAATATATCAGGTTTTGCTGCCAGTACCACTGGTCGGATGACCTTGAGGGCAACCATCCGATCAAGGCGAGGCTGAATCGCCTGATATACAATTCCCATCCCGCCTTCACCAAGAGGTGCGAGAATAACGTAGGGACCGATCAGCAATTTTTCGTGTTGTTCGGAAAGAAACTGCGATTGCTGATAAGGAGTTAGCAGTTTTCGGCGAACCAGTTCGCCTGTGAACTGAACAGAAGATTCGTAGTTATCCACTTCCTGCTGAATTGCTTTCAGTTTTGCAGGTGGTAGGAAGGATTTCGCTACCATAAACGAAAACAGTTCCCCGGGGGATATCATTGTGGCCAGTAACTACCTGTGAGAATTATGCACGACGAATTCAATTTAGCACATATTTTCGATGTGATGCAAAAATAGATTATGGTTTGTACAGCGTGGAGATCAACTCGGTCCAACTCATCACTTTCCGTTTTTCGACAGGATAGTTGCTTTCAGCTTCAAAATCTTCATCAATAGCCGATTGATAGCCACCTTCTGTGGTCATCTCATCGTCGTCCATAAGTTCCGGAGCAGAATCCAACTCCACAATTGTGCTCACTTCTGGTGTCGTCGCAGTCTCAGGAGTTGGTACGGGGTTTAATTTACTGGTTTCTGCAAGGATATCCTTGGGTTTGACCGATTCTTCAATCAGGGGTACTGTTGTCGATTTTTTCTTTTTCCGCTTCCGCTTTCGCTTCTTTTTCGGTTGATCGCTGGATTCTGGAGTGCTGGTTGGTGCCATGTCCTGATCCGTTTCCAGATCAGATCCAGGCTCATCTAACTCTTCACTGTCATCTTCCGTATCTTCCGGCATATCGAGGTTTTCTTTGGCTGCATCTGGTGTTAAGTCCAGATCACTGGCAAAATCATCCCAATCGTCACTCATCTTCAAAATTCCTAAATACCGCAAAGCAGCGATATAAACGCCAGGCAATATTACTATACTGTTATATTTCAATATTACCAGGCAGATCGATAAATATCCAACAAATCTTCTTCAGTAACCGTTCGTGGGTTAAACTGGGCTGTCCATTGCTGGCCAGCCTCCGAGGCTAATAAGGGCAAAATTGATTCTGCAACGCCATATTCTCTTAACTGGGTGGGAAGTCCAGTTTTACATAGCAAGTTTGTTATATAGCTTGCCAGAAAATCGGATCCCCCCATCAAGGCATAATCTTGTTCGCATACAACGGAATTAAAGCGAATCACGTGCGGCAAAAGAGTACCGATGGCACTCCCATGGGTGATACCATAATGGGCTGTCAGGGGATTTGCACATGAGTGACAAACACCCAGCATCGCATTTTCAATTGCGACACCAGCAAAATGTGAGCCGATTTGCATTCCGGCACGTGCTGCAATATCGAGCGGGTGGCTGATTGTGCGATCGAAGCTGCTTGAGAGGTAATCCCATGCAGATTGAGAAAACACCTTGGATACAGGTGTGCTTTTCTTGCAAACGATCGACTCAATCGCGTGTGCAATCGCGTCGATGCCAGTGACCGCACTGATGTAAGCTGGCTGTGAAACGGTCAATTCCGGATCAAGGATTGCAATGCGAAAGGCAGCCTTTTTGTCCCCACAAGCCATTTTCATGCGGGATGAGGTATCGGTAATCAGGGCATATGACTGTGCTTCACTTCCGGTTCCCGTGGTTGTGGGGATACCAATTGAAGGGAGCATTGGTGATTTTGCCCTCCCCATCCCTTTATAGTCAGCCATTGTGCCGCCGTTGGTCAAAATGAAGTTCACCCCTTTGGCAGCATCCATGGCACTGCCACCACCCAGGGATACAATCAAATTGATGTCTGCTGCTTTGGCAATTGCCGCACCATCAGCGACTTGCTGACTGGTGGGATTTTCTTTCACATCATCCCACACAACAACTTTCAGTCCGGCACTTTCCAGAATACTGGTAGCTCGCTGTGGGTGACCAACGGTAGCTAATCCTCGATCAGTAACCAGAAAAATAGTGCGGCCACCCAATTCTGCAGCAAGCGAACCAATCTGGCTAAGTACACCAGGCGCAAAGATTACGCGGTTCAGAGGCGTAAAATCAAAGGACACGGGGAATGGTTCAGGCATACTGCTGGAAAGCACGCTGGCGATAGAGGTGTGTAAATAAATTCCCTTCGTGGGGTTGATCCCAAGTTAGCCGCGTCGTTGGCAAAGGTCCGATGTTCAGCCGTTCGATCATAGGAGAATCGATTACAGAACGAATGAACTCTGGGTCTTCTGTTAATACCATGGCTGCTAAAGTTGGTCCAATTCTTTTCAGCATATCGCTTTGTGGGCACTCTACAACAGATGCATAGGGAAAAAGATACTCTTTCGTGTTCAAAGGATGCTCAACTGAGGCACAATGGACAATCGTCGGGAGTACCCAGGCACAGCGCCCTTCTTGGACCAATCGGTGGCTGCCGCGGATTTTCTCGGTTACATCGACAGCACCGGGAGTTTTCAAGCCTTCATCGACCATCCCAGAAAGTGCCACAGCAACTTCCGGCTTGCCAAAAGCGGCAATTTCGGCTGCAGGATCATCCCAGGAGCGGGCTTGGATTTTGGCAAGCTTTTCTGCCACAGCGTGGGCGATCGCTTCGCCATTTTTTGTTGTCCAGATACCTGAGACGTTAATGCATGACCGTCCACCATTGGCTGCGATGCATTCTACAAGTTGATCGACATATTCCGGAAATCGATCAGCCATGTCATCGGCGATCAGAATTTTGCTGAATCCGGGGCCATGTAATTCGACACGATGATCGTTTTTGTAAGGATCGGTGGTCCGAGCATCACCAAAAAGCATTGATCGACCTACTTGACGCAGCATGTCCCCTACTGCAGCGTGATCGGTGGGGAAAAAGTTCAATGCAATTTCAGGAATACCCGCCTGTTTGAACGATTGCAACACACGGTAAGGTGTCCATGGCTCTTCCCGACCTGGTTTCAGTACCAGTGGTGTCTTCAAAGCGATTGCTGGCACCCACAGTGAGTGCACCCCAGGAGAGTTGCTGGGCAGGATGGCACAAAAGGCATCGGTAGTGGGGTAGAATGCCTGCATTCGGCCGTTCTGTACACCATATCCATTGTCAAGTACCGATAAATCCATCCCACGGGTCAGGCCGCCAAGCACTTCCTCAACATTTCGGAGAACATATTCCACCTTTCCAGCATTCCGGCGGCAAAATACCATGGGGGAACCGGTGGTCGATGAGAGCATTCTAATGTAATCATCGAATGATTGCGGAACACCACCAATGTCGATGGTCCCTGTAGCAAAAATATCAGCTGCTTTGGCATACATTGCAATCAAGTCACGAACTGGAATTTTCGCCAGTGCTTTTTTTGCGAGTGCCATTTTCGAAATGTCACGCCCAATTGCGGCACTTGTCAATTGACTTACTTCTGCAACTGGTTCACCTGTCTGGTGGTGCACCAACGTTGCTTTTTCAAGACTCTCGTATTCTTTGCCGTTACGCAAGGCGGGAATGTGTAGCATCATCTCTGGTAGGGTATAAAAAGTTATCGTGTAATTATAGGAAACTTCCGTCTGTTGTTGCCAACTATGCAGAGAAAACTGGGTGGTACTACTGGATTTCAGAATTGTAATACGGAATATGACATTACTGCTATAATGCGATTGGAAGCTTCTCACGCTTCATGATTTATTCATATTTCAAATCTATTGTGGGAGTTTTTATGGCGGAAGATCTGTTTGGAGAACTGGTGCCAGTAGGTGGGGGAGATTCCATTCCCCTGAAGAGAGGTGTCCTGACCATGGGACGCCGGGAATCGTGCGACATTTGTCTTCGATTTCCAAATATTTCTGGACTTCACTGCGAACTTTCCTGGCGGGATGGTTATTGGTTTATTCGCGACCTTGGCAGCACCAATGGCATCAAAATCAATGGTGTGAGGGTGTTGCAACGCCCACTGCGACCGGGTGATGAAATTACCATCGCCAAGAGGAATTATCAGATTCAATATAATCTAAGCGACGCTGGTGCCAATCGACTGGAATCGGTTTTAAGTGAAGAAGAAAATGTTTTTTCGCGATCACTGCTGGAAAAAGCCGGTTTGCAGAAACCACGATTGGAATATGACGACGAAGATGATGATGATTGATCTTCAAAAATGAATATTTTTTAACAGTGGGGCCGTCGGGAAACCGTGCGGCCTTTTTTCATGGAGTTTGTTATGGGAAATTATCCCGGACCAGACCTCTCCGGTCAGACAATTCTGGTAACAGGGGCATCTTCCGGCATTGGGTTGGCGACTGCGAAAGCGCTTGCCCAGGCAGGAGCCGATGTGGCACTCAACTACCTGTCGATGCATGAAGCTGCAGAAAAAACAGCTGCAGAAATTCAGGCGATGGGTCAAAAAGCCTTACTTGTTCCTGCTGATATTTCAGATCGTGCTGCAGTCGAGGAAATGGTCGACAAAATTGTCGCAACTTTTGGCAAAATAACAGGTTACGTCTCATCGGCAGTTTATAGTGATCGTGAACCTTTCACAACGGCAAACCTGGACGGTTTTTTCAAGACGATTGATGTTTCGTTGTGGGGTGCGTTTTTTGGCTTGCGTGCCTGTGCCAATAAAATGATTGCACAAGGGGAGGGGGGCAGGGTAGTGATCGTTTCTTCGCCTCATGCACAGATCGCATTTCCCAACTGCATGGCCTACAACATTGCCAAAGCCGGGTTAGATCAAATGGCACGTTCTGCAGCCGCAGAATTATTGCCCCACCGTATCCGGGTGAATGTTATTTATCCTGGATGGACAGACACGCCCGGTGAGCGTAAGTTCTTTACTGAAGAGACGTTACAAACTGCATCGGCAAAAACTCCGTTGGGCAGGTTAGCGACACCTGATGAAATCGCCCACGGTATTTTGTACATGATGGACCCGAGAAATGGGTATATGACAGGCAGTACATTGGTGCTGGACGGTGGCCTCAGCCTGCCATGGTGGTCAAAACGCGATTCAGGTGATTTTTAAACGAAAACGAGTTATTTTGCACTTTTTGTTGTCAGCTTTTCTTCGAGTTCCTGAACTCTGTCGACTAATTGCTCTAATGTGAGCTGAGTCCAGGCGATACTTTCTGAGATTGCAGAATTAAAGCCTTTTTGAGGTCGAAAAAGCACTTTTCTCATAATTTCGAAGATCGGCAGTAAGAGCAGTGCAACAGTTCTTTTGAAAAACCCAAGTTGCTGGATTTTTTGACGCAACAAAATATCCGTGTGGATATTCAGCGTTCTGCCGAGCTCTTTCTCCCCACGCTGGTGGGACTGTTCCAGTCCACGCATTCCCCACCGATAGCGATCAATAAACAGCTGGTGAAATGCTGATAATCGATCTTCGTCTGTTTCTGTAGGTTTTGTTGCAAACTTTTGTGCCGAAGTGCGCGAAAATAAGTTTATAATTGGATATTTTTGTTGAATCAGATCGGCATTTGCAAGAATGGATTCCAGATCTGCTTTTTCCAATTCCCAGCCCATAACAGATGAGGATAAGCATTCGGCAGCCATGGGTTTCGGCGTTTCCTGTTCGTTGCACAAAGCACGAAAACTTCCCAGGAATTGCTCCTGAATTGCTTGTTCTGAAAAAAAGTTGTTGTATCGGGCTTTGCCCGCTTGAATCAGTTTGTTTCGCAAATCGGTGTTTGTTATCAGATGATTCAGCGAACTTGCAAAAAGTTCGGGTCGGAAGTCTTTCCACACCAGGCCAGCATCACCAACAGTCCCAGGAATTGCACTGCTGGCATAACTGACTAGTGGGCAGGCCAGAGCCATCGCTTCCACAGCGGGTACACAAAAGCCTTCATGTTCGCTCACCAGCATATAGGCAGTGGTATGGTTGTAATAGGTTTTCAGGGCTTCTGGGGACACAGAGCCTGTAAACACAACAGCACCAGCGATGCCCAGTGTGTTGATGGTATGACGCAACATTTCTCCATAAAGTGGCTGTTGCGGGTCTTCTTTTCCGATGATATGCAGCCGTGCGTTACGGTTAAACCAGTGGTAATAGACAGCGAATGCCTGCAACAGCATATCGTGCCCTTTATTTGGAACTAATCTGCCTACTGCCAGAAAATTGACCTCGCTTTTGCCAATCTCTTCCAGCGTGGCGGGATCATCTGTTAAATCGATGAGTTCTCCCACGACGTGAAAGGGTGGCACCACATGCGAATTGCTGGGGGGAACATCCAACGCCAGCAGCTCACTCTCATTAAACTGCGATGCTGGAAGGTATTTCGTCCCAGGTCGTGCAGCAAACTTGGCCAATTCGGTGCGTCCTACGTCGCACATGGCTGCCAGGTGGGCGTTGGTAGTTCGAAAATACTTACTGGGCGTGATATTGTGGTAGCGAATGATCAGTTTCGCCTTACTTTCCAAAAATGCATCCAGAAAATTCGGCCAAGCTAATGAAAGATGGTAAACGGCGACATTATTAGGATCTTCTAATAAATATTTCGCCTGATTCGGCCGTAATACTTTTTCTGAAACATTGGTGTAGTTCGCACACAGATGGGCATCATAGCCGGCGTGCGTCAAAGTGCGGAACATACCCAGAACATCGTTTCCCACCGCATCACGCTGGGTCAACGATTCTGTAAAGAGAATCACTTTCTTCATGAAGTAGTTTTATCGATCTCCATCAATTCTGGATATTCGGGATTTCCTTAAAGCCCTAGAAACAGTTGAATTCAGCACAGAGGAATCGAATTTAGCCCACTTTGATTGAGAACTCTGGCAAATGGTGAAATTCTCATGAAATCATTTCATTAAGGTACCCATGATTGATTCGTTGAAATAGCATCCACTGTCTGGAGAAAATACGATGCGCGTTCTTATCTGTTGTGTTTTGTTGGCACATTTTTTGAACTCGGTATCGGTGCGAGCAGCCGAATCTGCAGAATTGATCATACATCATGCCAACGTGCATACCGGAGATAAGCAAGTCCCCAGATGCACTGCTGTTGCAATTTCAAACGGAAAAATTCTGTCGGTTGGAAATTTTGATGAACTTAAAAAGTATGTCGGTAAGGAAACAAGATTGGTTGATGCCCAAACTAAATGGATTCTGCCTGGATTTATCGACGCGCATGCTCACCCACAACCGATTTATCCGGAATTCAGCAGGTGGTATGTGATTGATGCAGGACCTGACAATTGTGCGACATTGGAAGATCTGATTGCAGCCATCAAACGGAAAGCCAAACTGGTACCGCGTGGGCAGTGGATTCTCGGTAGGGGTTATCAGGAAACCAAACTCGGTCGACATCCCACGAAAATGGATCTTGATCTTGGCACTACGGATCACCCTGTTCTGATTACCCACTCCAGCGGCCACCTGGCTGTTTGCAATAGTGCGGCTCTCAAATCTGCTGGAATCTCTGCGAAATCACGCGATCCATCAGGTGGTGCCTTCGATCGGGACAAAAATGGGGAACCAACGGGGCTGCTGAAAGAAAGTGCCGTTGGATTGGTTCGGCGGGCCAATCCAGCTGGAGACAAGCCACCTGAAGACGAAGTAATTGCAGCCTACCGCACGTGTTTTAAACAATTTCTGGCCAAAGGAATTACATCAGTACATGTTGCCGGTATATCGCCGGATTCCGTGCAATTGATGCAGGCCGCACATAAGAAAGGCGCACCTATCCGTTTGATGTTCATGTTGCGAGAAAATTACCTCGATGAAGCAATTCGACTGAAGAAATCGATGGCGAACGATGAACTGAATTTCCGTTTTGGTTCAATCAAATTATTCCATGGGAATTCCCTGAGTGGGCAAACCTGCTGGCTTTCAAAGCCTTATGCTCATCGACCAGATTATTTTGGTATCCCTCCTGCAAGATCACAGGAAAGTTTAAACAAACTGATTCTTCGTATCCATCAGACGGGATTACAGGCCTGCGTACATGCCAATGGCGATCGCGAAATTTCGATGCTACTTGATGCCTACGAATATGTGCTCAAAGAAGTCCCTCGACAAAATCATCGACACCGAATTGAACATTGCAGTGTTGTCACTCAGAAAATCCTGGATCGAATCAAAGATCTGGAGTTGGTTGTTGCCCCGCACAGCTATGTGTACGAGCACGGTGACAAAATGGAAAACTACGGCGAGGCACGGTGGGACTGGATGCATGCCAATCGCAAAATGATCGACCAGGGGACGGTTGTGGCTGGTAATTCGGATTACCCAGTTAGTTCTGCGATACCGATGTTGCGTATTCACGATCTGGTAAATCGAACCAGCATCGAAGGGAAAGTGTATGGTCCTAAGCAAAAATGCACTGTAGAACAATCGATTCAAGCGTTTACTTTTGGCGGGGCGTATGCTGAATTCATGGAATCGAAGAAAGGAACAATTGCACCTGGGATGCTGGCAGACATGGTGGTTCTTGATGCCGATCCGATGAACACCCCAGCCAACAAATTAAAAGACATTCAGGTACTGCAAACTTTTGTTGGAGGAAAACAGGTTTATCCTGAAATCCAATAAGTGATGCGACAATCGACTTTATGAGAAGCTATTCATTTTTACTGAAGAGCAATCGTTCATTTCCAATGCAAATATCATCCCCAGGCTGGATCGTAGTGGGCTTGCGAACTCGTTCACCATTGAGTAGCGTGCCATTGCTGGATGCCATATCCACCAGTTCGCACCGCAGGTTACTGTGCACCACCACCACACAATGGTGCCGGGAAACGGCGTGATCGTTTATAACTATGTTGTTATCTTTTGACCTGCCGATCAAATTTTTTCCGATTCTTAGCCGAAATTTCCGATTGTGGGCGATCATTTTGAACGGATATTCGGTTGCTCCCAGGTGCGTATCGCTTGCAGAGTGTTCCTTATGAACATTCAACCCAAGCACAGTGGCCTGGCCCATCGATGCAGTGATGTACTGATCAATCGCATGCAGAAACGAATTTTTTGGCGAATGTTCCATGCTGATACTTAATTTCGTAGCCGATTGGACTCCAAACTCCCTAAATAACGAAAGAACCTCTAAGGAATTACCGTGCGTTTTTTCTCAACAGTTCGCTGGATTGGCTTCATTGAAGGAGTTTCCTTTCTCCTGCTTCTCATTTTTGCCATGCCACTGAAGTATCTTTTTCAGATCCCAATCTGGGTTACCATTATTGGTTCCGCCCACGGTGCCCTCTGGGTGGGGTACTTAATTATCCTGGCCTGGGCAAGTTTTCGGTTTCGCTGGCCACTTTCCGTGCTCATCTGGGGCACCATTGCGTCCATATTGCCTTTAGGCCCGTTTATGTTTGATCGCTACTACCTTGCTGCCAAAAACCTGCAGCAAAATTTACCAAGAAAGGATAACGAACCTAAACTCTCCAAGTGATCAGTGATTGATAATTAGTTTATTAATCAAATACTGATTCATTTACAATGTCGCTTCAGGATTCTAAAACGCCGGGGTGTGGGCGACATGGAAGTGAAGCAGACGTTACTTTGCTTCCATACCCCGGATCAGCCACCGATGGCTAATGAGATAACACGCACAGCTTTTGGAAGTTGGACACAAAAGTAGTAAAAAAATGCAAAAATTAACAAGAATGGATGGAATAGAGTTAGAAATAATATTCTTAACTTCTTTTCTTGTAAGTAGTTGTGACGATTATTTTGCTTCAGATTTATTTTGATCTTCAGTAAAATTAAATTCAGGATTTTCAATTTCTTTTGGCTTTCCGTACTTTTCCCGAAACTCCTGATGGGCAGTTTTCCCTTTCGTTTTTCCAATTCGATTCCCGAACACTTTGATCAGATTCCAGATGATCAGCATGATAACGACACCCATGACCATTACAATCCGTTCACCCTGGAATCGATGCTGGTATTGTGCTGGCATCCACCATGCGCGGGTCAACAGGCCAATCGAAATGACCACCCACAGAATTAACATGCCCATGTTTAAAACGCGAGGATTCATCCGTTTCGACCCCAAAGCTCTTCAACTTGTTACTCAGTTTAGCGAATCAGAAATAAGATGAACACAATTGCTTGCTACCGAAGACTATCTGACATTTAAGTAACTATCAGTGTTCCACGTGGAACATTTTCAATATTTGCACGAATGTCAGACCAAATTGGGGGTATTTCTGATGTTTTCTGCCATTTCGACTCTTGTGCTACTGCTGGCACAGGCACCTGTGAAAGAAATCCCGCTTTGGGATGGGGAGCCACCTGCATCTGTTGGTGGAATTGAAAAAAATCGTGCAACCGTTGCGGTGTATCAGCCGGAACCCAGCAAAGCCACTGGTGCTGCGGTTGTTGTTTGTCCAGGTGGTGGCTATGGTGGGCTGGCAATTGGTCACGAAGGGTTTGAAATTGCCAAATTTCTAAACGACCGTGGCATTGTTGCCGTTCTGTTGCGATATCGCACGGCAAGCCAACGTCCTACGCCATTGAAGATGGCCCCACTGTTGGATGCTCAACGTGCGATCCGCTGGACCAGAGCAAATGCAACTCAGTACGGAATCAAGGCCGACAAAATTGGCATCTGGGGCTTCTCTGCAGGGGGACACCTCGCAAGTACCGCATCGACCCACTTCGATGAAGGGAACAAAGAGGCAAAGGATCCCGTCGATCAGGTGAGTTGCCGCCCAGATTTTTCAATTCTGAGTTATCCCGTCATCACGATGAACAAAGAAGTGACCCACGGTGGAAGCAAAAGAAATCTTTTAGGAGAATCTCCCACGGAAGAAGAAGTGGCCTATTTTTCAAATGAATTGCACGTCACTGCAAAAACACCACCCACATTTTTGTTTCATACCCACGAAGACAAAGTTGTGCTGCCGGAAAATGCCATTCTGTATTACCTGGCGTTGAAAAAAGCGGGCGTTCCAGCAGAGATTCATCTGTACGAAAAAGGACCACACGGTGTGGGACTCAGTCAGAACCCCAAAGGCAGCCCCGCAGCACAATATTCGAAAAGCTGGCCTGGGATGCTTGAAAACTGGCTGAAACTAAGGCAATTGATTCCGTAATAGATTTCGAACGGAAATGCCTGCTCAGTAAATACTTGCGGCTATTTTGCTGATGTGCTGCAATGCTGTTCGTGCGGCAGCGTCGGGATCGTCGGTGTAGGGATAAAGCTCAATCGTTACCCAACCACTGTATGCAATATCCTTCACAGCTTGCAGCACGCTTGCGAAATCAATGGCACCTGTTCCAGGTACCAGGTGGTGATGCACCCGCGTTTCTGCGATATCTTCCAGATGGATGTGGTGCACATGCTTTGCAAGTTTCTTCAGCGAATCTGCTGGATCTTCCCCGACGCAGTACTGATGGCCGATATCAAAGTTCAGACCGAAGTAAGGCGAATTGAAATGACTCATTAATTCTTCTGCTTGCGGCGTGGTTTCAATCAATAAGCCAGGTTCGGGCTCCACCAGCAGCATTACCTGTTCATTTTCTGCATGTTCTACAACTGGTTTGAGTGTTTCCACAAAGTCAGCAAGTTTTTCCTGCCAGCTTTCCCCTGGTGCTACCGGTCCACCAGGTTCAGTTGTAATACATTTTGCTCCTAACGCACGGGCCATGGTTAAGGCACGCTTGGTATGATTGACCCGCACACTCCTGTAGTTAGGGTCTGGCTCGAGCCATGATGGAAACCAGTAAAGTTGCCTGGGATCGGAGATAGCGTGCATCATAAAGGCATTAATATTAGAAATTTCTAATATGTTACTCGCTAATGCCTGTTTCAGAGCGTCCAACTGCTCGGGTAACATGTATGCTGGCCAGGCGTGGGGCACATCGGCCATGATTTCCACTGCAGCATAGCCGATATTGGCTAATCGAGTGACCGCATCGCTAAACGAATAGCGCAAGTAAGCATTGGTGCTGAAGGCCAGTTTCATCTGTTTATCCGGAAAGGTAATTGAAACCATGGGCGTTACCAGGCGAACTTTCTGATTACGAGTTCGCTGGCTGAGTCTGTGAATATTGCCATAATTCGTTCAGTTGTTCAAAAAAGTTCTGTTTTTTGGTGCCGATCGGGCTTTTAAAGAATGAGGCAAGGTAGGTAAGTGGTCCCACTTCCTGCCGCCGTTGGGCGTGCAGTGCCAGCCTAGCCAGATCGATCACCAAGGGGGCGGCCAGAATCGAGTCACACCCTTGCCATGTGAACTGCATCATCATCCGAGTGCCCAGAAAGCCTTCGAAGTGGATGTGATCCCATGCGGTTTTCCAATCGGACAACGATTCCACATATTCGATGCCCACCAGCGATTGTGGTCGGTAGCCCAGAATATCGGACAGTACCTGGTCTTTGGATGTAATTTTGGTGGCCTTGTTGGCGGGGTCGTTCAGCACAAAGCCATCCCCACCACCCAGAATGTTGAAGCCCGCCCAACTGAGCACTTTCAGGTTTCGTGCAGCGAACATCGGTGCCAGTACGGTTTTCAGTAAGGTTTCGCCAGTTTTTCCGTCCTGACCTGACAGTGGGATTCCTTTTTCACGCGCCAGTTCTTCAATGGCTGGGCAAGAACTGCCCAACGATGGAGTAAAATTGACATACGGACAGCCTGCTTCGATCGCTGCAAAGGCATAAATACTGCTCGTAGGTAAGACTTCTTTCGACTTTTCGGACAGTCTGGCTCGCAGTTGCGAAAGCGATTTCAAATGATCGTGCGTAGGGAAGGGGGGCTCCGTTGAAGCTGTATTGACCACCACCACCTGATCTAATTGGTGGGTCGTGCGAAAAGCGGTGATATCTGCCCGAATCTTTTCGATTGCTTCCGCAGGTGTGGCACATTGTATTGTCGATTGTACTTCAGACAGCGATTCAATCTTGGCATCAGCGTTCAGCACCGTTCCTGGGCATACATTTTCTGTCCATTTGGCAAGTATTTCGCTGTTTTCCGTAAGCAAATTGCCAGAAAACATCCCCGCTTGCTGATGTAATTTCTGGGCAGTCGAAACAAAGCAACCCTGGTGGATGTCGTGGCCTCCCACGACAAAAGCTTCTGGTTGATCCAGATTTAACTTTTCAAACCAGCCATTCTCCGTTACCAGACCCACCCGTGATTGCTGTTCCTGACGCATGGCAGCCAGCCCCACAGCTGTGGTGGTGGCCACGCTACCCCAGGCGCCGATCAGCCAGATACCAACTCTACGATTATTTTTCATCAGGCTGCTACTCAGTAAATTTACTTTCCAGTGGTGTTCCAGACATCATCGACGCAGGTGTAGCGTTGCAAATCACTCGCCAAACGGTGGGTAATGTTACAAATTAAGGAATTTCACCAGAAATGGCGAATTACCCAAGCGAATAATGAACAAACTTTAATTGCCAGCGTTTGGTTTGGGTGGGACAGGAACACGAAGCGGTTTGAGTTGGATATTCCGGAAACGGATTTCAAAGGCACCACCCGAGTGCAGTTGCAAAGCAAAAATCCCACGTTTGGACCCTGCTGGATCTTCCAGGTCGACACATACTTTGCCATTGATTTTGGTGATAATCTTGTTGCCATCGGCAATAATTTCATAGCGATTCCAATCATTCACCTTCACAAGGCTGGAATGATCTTTATCCCAAAGCAGAGCGCGGCCATGTTCTTCGTACAGTTTTCCCCACCATCCTTTGCCAATATCTGCCTGATAGCCTTTGACATCCCCACCTGGAATGAGGTTGCTGCGGAATTGTACCCCGCTGTTTCCGGCATCGGGTGCCAGTTTGACTTCCATTTCCAGATGAAAATCGGTGGCGATAAAGTCACTCACGAAAAATTCATTTTTCTTCAGACCTGGCGATCGGCCCACCAATTCCTGATTTTCTACGCTCCAGCGGGTGCCTGATTGCTGCCATCCCTGCAAATTGTTCCCGTTGAAGAACTCTTTGGCATTCACTTCATTCAGAAGCATCGGGACCTGCTGATTGTGGCGTAAATATGCCACCAGGTCGCGAATTTCATCTGGCTGGAAGGTTTTCATCTGATCTGCGGGCATCATCGAAACCTTGCTGGGTTTCTGGCTAAGAACATCTTCTTTGGCAATTACCAGTAATTCGGTGGCGGTCTGTACTCGATAAGCTTTGGGTGTTTCTTCCCGAATAAAGCCACTGATATTTCGACCATCGAGCAATTCAAAATTCGTGGGGATATATTCTTTCTGAATAACCGCACTGGGTGAAAAGATATTTTCCAGCAGGTAATCCAGATTGCTGCGGTTGCTGCCGGTAATATCGGGCCCAATTTTCCCACCCAGGCCGTAAAGGGTGTGGCACTGCTGGCAGGTTTTGTGGAACAGACTGCGACCATTTTCCAGATCCCCCGCAGGGTTTTTGGTCAATTCTGTCTTCCAGTGAGCAATTTCTTTGGCAATCTGTTCTGGTGTTGTTTGGATGGTGCCCCAGAACTGGTTTAACTTCTGAACAATTGAATTGTCATTGTATTGTCTGAGTGTTTGAATTATTTCTGCATTTAATTCAGTTGCGGGAATCATTTTTGCATCAACTGCAGCCACCAGTTCTTTGGCGTAGGTTAATCGGCTGGATAGTACATTCAAAGCAATCCGCTTTTCATCGAGATTGAGTTGTGGCCAGACGGAGAGGAGTTTTTCCGGTGTCTCCACATGGGCAAAACTGCCCAACGCCTGAATCACCTCAAGCCGGATTGCAGGTTCTGCAAGCAATTCCTGCAGAACTGGCACTGAGGGCTCGTCTTTGGCCTGTCGAAGTGCCTGCAACGCAGTCATTCGGATCTCTTTTCCTAACTTCTTATCTGACAGAATCTTACGGAGTTGCAACATCGATTCCTGATCGCCGAATTTGGCAGCCAGGGCGATGGTGCCCGTACGCACATTAGCTTGTTCGCTAGTGGAAAGTTTGGCAAAGAAACCTTTCCATGCAGGTGGGGCTTTCAAATTGCGATTGCCCACCAGAGCAGTATTTAATGCATCAACAATTGATTGATGAACTATTGGCGAATCAAATTGTTGGGCAATTTTAAGAATCGTGTCGATTTCATCAGGTTTCCCACTGCTGGCTACCTTGCGGACCACAAATGCTAGGTGCTGTGGGTGAACTGATTGGCTTGCAATCTGGAGTGCCGAGCTGAGGTGTTGGTTTGTCAATGGCTCCAGTGCGTACCACAACAACAATGGCAGGTTGTGGTCTGTCTTGTCTTCTAGATGGAGCACTAATTCCTGAAGAATGGGAATTATTTGTTTGTCGGAAAGTCTTTGCAGAGCAGAAGTTAAGTACAATCGGACAACGGGAGAGGGGTCTTCTTTTGCTAATTTTGTGAAAATCTGAACGGTTTCTTCAGGTAGTGTTGTTGGTAATTCTGTTGACAACTGAATCACCCATGCACGGACGATTGCCTCTGGTGATTTGATAATTTGCTGCAAATCACTCTGGGTCAACAATCCTGTGCGGTGTAACGCCCACAATGCCCGCAGTTTGGTGCGGGTGCTATTGGTTTTGTTCAACAGTTTATTCAATTCATTAATTACAACAGGTGAAAATTTTTTCTGTTCCAGTGAGGTGCGTTCCTGCAGTAAACGGCTTGCCATTCGCACATACCATTCATTGGGATGGGTCAACAATTGAACCAATTGCAAGTCGTCATACTTTGTAATATCTGCTGGCTCCTTGTAAGGGTTCTTGGTGCCATAAGATACCTTGAAAATTCGCCCATTGGTGCGGTCCCAGATTGCTGGATTGTTGTGGTGACAGGCTTGTTTGTCGTACCAGTCGATCCAGTACATGTTGCCATCTGGCCCATAAATCATGTCAATCAGCCGGCTATAGGCGTCATTTGTCAGCAGGAAATCCGGAGATCGATCGGCACTGTAACCCGAACCAGTGGCGGTAAGCGCATCCACATTAATACGATGGCCGTGAATGTTCCCCATAAAGGCCTGATCGTGGTATTTTTTCGGCCAACTACCCCCTTGATAGAGCATTAAGCCACAGTGGGCATGCCCGCCACCAACAGAATCTGATTTGTTGTTTCCAGAGTGTGGTGTGGCACCCAGATAGTGGCGATGCTTGGCAATGGTTTTAATATCGTCGAAGGTGTAAGGATTGAAGTGCTGCCCACCTTGACGGTGGTAGCGAGCACCCTGAATCATGTGCCACATGTGGGGAATGACACACGCTTCGATGAAAAACTGTCCATTCTCATTAAAATCCAGCCCCCAGGGATTACTGGTGCCGTGGCAAAATACCTCAAATTCATGCCTGGTAGGGTGGTAACGCCAAATCCCTGCATTGATCCGTTTCCGCTCGCTGTCTGGTGCACCGGGTTTGCCGACATTGCTGTGGGTGAATACGCCATGGCAGCCATACAACCAGCCATCTGGACCCCACAAAAAGCTGTTCAGGGTTTCGTGGGTGTCCTGCAGGCCCCAGCCATCGAGTAGAATTTGCGGTTCTGCATCTGGCACATCATCTTGATTTTTGTCTGGAATAAAGCAGAAGTAGGGTGCGGCACCAATGTAAACGCCGCCAAAGCCAGTTTCGATCCCAGTAACAAAATTCAGCCCTTCCATGAAGACAGTGCGTTTATCATGGACACCATCCTGGTTGGTATCTTCAAAAATGAGAATTCTGTCACCTTTTTTTCGTTCTTCCGGTGGCAGCACCACACCTTGATGTGGGTGGCGTTTAGGATACAGGTAACACTCCACCACCCACAACCGGCCTTTGGCATCGAAACAGCACGCAATTGGTTGGTGAACATCCGGCTCACCCGCAAACAACTGAACCCGAAAACCCTCTGGAACCGTCATCACACCTGGGGCATCTTTGGGGGCAAGACCCGCGTGGGCGTATTCATCAGGCTTTAATGCACCTTTGCGAATTGGCACGATTGGTTTCGTCTGGTGGAAGCGGAAATCATCGAAATTCACATGTCCCCAGTGTCCGGAATGTTTGTCTACCACCTGGATATAGATTTTTTTGTTCTGATGTTTAGTTAAGTCAACAAGAACGCGTTCCAGATTCTCAGATTCGGTGCCGGAGGCTCGAAAAATCAGTTTGGAGGATTCGGCATCGATAATTTCTACACATGTGTTGACATGCGGCCCACCACCAACCAGAAAAGTTGCCCAAGGGTGGGTCACTTTGAACGCAATACTGCGTAAAGTTCCCTTCGGCATATCCTGGGCAATTTCATACCCGCCGATCCAATATTTGCCCTGATGTCCGCTGGCCATATCAGGACGACGTTTTTTCACGGTATCACCCTGAATGGGCTGTTTCAGGAAAGCAGTTCCTTCGATAGTCCAATCTTTAAGGTTACCAGTTTCAAAATCCAGATTCAGAGGTGCCCCACGGTCATCGATGGGTAGAACACCCATGTCTTTTTGCCCAAACACGGGCAGAATAAATGAAAAAAGAATGAGAAGAGAGAGGTGTAGCTTCATTGTTTCACCACAAAAGTTGAATGAAGAAATACAGTACCAAACTTTTTCGAAAAGATCGACGAAGAATTGGACTCGAAAGAAAAAAGAGAAAAATGGTCGTTTTGGCCGTTTTTTCGCCTGGAGCCACTTGATTAATCTTTCTGGTTCGCGTTAGAATAACTATGTGTATATTTGAATACACTGGAGAACGACAATCGCTGAAAATCGCTATCTCAGTACTGCTCAAGTAGCAACTGCCCTCGGCGTGGGGATCACCACGGTCAAACGCTGGGTGGATGAGGGCGTATTACCAGCTCACAAAACTGCAGGCGGTCATCGTAAGTTATTGTATCAGGATGTGTTACGACTGATCCGCTCTCGAAATCTGCCCCACAATGATTTGTCGGTCTTTCCTGAAGTAACCGAACAGAAACAGGTATCTGTACAGGAACTGATCGATCAGATCAGTGTGGCTGTATTTGCTGGCCAACAGGAACAAATTGCGGAATGTCTCCACCGTGCATTGGAATCTGGTCTTTCATTTTCCCAGGTGGCGGACGAAATCATCAGCCCCACCATGGAAAAAGTGGGTACTGGTTGGGAGAAAGGCAAAATATCGGTCATGCAGGAACATCGTGCCACACAGGCAGTGACAGCCAGTTTATTTCAATTAGAGAAAAAATTAGAACGCCCATTATCCAGTTCGATTCCCACCGCCTGTGGTGGGGCACCGGAAACCGATCCCACCGCTTTGCCAAGTTTGATGGCCAAGTTGTTGCTGTTGGATGAGGGCTGGAATGCGGTGAATCTTGGCCCACACACTCCTGTTGAGGCCTACTTTAGTGCGATGAATGAATTGAAGCCCAAACTGATCTGGATTGCTGCTAACCACATTTCCGACCACAATAAATTGGTTGATGACACCAATGAAATTTGTTCAGAAGCTGCATCTCGTGGTATTTCTGTGATCTATGGTGGCAGAGCTTTTGGCAATAAGGATATCCAGGGCCGTATCCGTTTTGGTACCTATGGGGCTGGAATGTCCGAGCTTTCTCTGCATGCAAAACGAATTTTCAAACGCACCAAAAGAAGTTCAATGGGCAGCGAAATGACAGAAAGCCCGTTTGAATCTGAAGCAGACAGCTAGATTATCCTTCGACTTTCGCCATAATTGAGTTATGATTGCTTAAGAAGTTGTTGGATCGAAATTTCCATGTCTGATGCGAACAAGAATTCTGCTAACGATCGATCCGAGCCGATACACCCTTCAACTTCATTAATCCCCACAATTCCAGAGAACAAACAGCCAACCTCTATTGCAGAAACCCAGCAACTAAATGCTGGTTCAACTGGTTTTGAAATTCCGAAATCAAGAGAGACTGTGCGTATAGAACGTTTTGCGGGCTATCGCCTGATCAAGGAATTAGGTTCCGGAGGGATGGGGGTCGTCTTTGAGGCCGAAGATGAGAAATTGAAGCGAGTGGTGGCTCTAAAGATATTGCGGGGCGATCTGGGTGATCAACTCGCTGCTAAACGGCGTTTTCAGCGTGAGGCAGAAGCTACGGCGGCGGTCAAGAATCCCCACATCGTTACAATTTATCAGGTTGGTGAAGAAAACGATTTGCCTTTCATCGCAATGGAAAGACTGTTTGGCGAAACGTTGGAAGAACGCCTGAATCGTGTAAAAAAACTCCCCCTCGCTGAAGCAGTTGAAATTGGCAGGCAAATTGCTGTTGGGCTGGATGCTGCCCATTGTGCGGGGTTAATTCATCGGGATGTCAAGCCTTCTAATATATGGTTGGAGGCTGGAACCAATCAGGTGAAGATTCTTGATTTTGGACTGGCTTTCGCCACTGGCAGCGAACATTTAACCGGATCTGGCTTCATCATTGGCACACCAAATTACATGTCCCCGGAACAGGCCCGTGGGGAAGAATTAGACTTCCGATCCGACCTTTTTAGCCTGGGAACCATCCTCTATTATGCTGTAACCGGCGACAAACCGTTTGATGCCCCCACTGCAGTCAGCATTATGACCAGTCTTGAAAATAGAACACCAGTGCGACTCACAGCACGCGATCACTCAGTTACCGCCCCATTTTCGAATCTGGTTTCAGAATTGATGTCAAAAAGTATTGAGCATCGTCCCAAATCGGCAAAAGAAGTGGCGGATCGGCTGGGTCGGCGGGAAATGCTTATTCCAAATTATTTACCTACGGTGCCAGAAGAACCTTCTGTTACCAGCCAACCTACATTGCCTCCGACCAGGCCAAAGTTTGTGGCCAACGCCCGCAAGGAACCCACAACAAGTATGTTTAGTGGGTTGTTGATGGTTCTTGCAACTGCCTTTGTGGTAGTGGTATGTTACTTATACTTCTGGGTATGGAACAAAGGGCAGTTGGTGATCGAATCCAACTATGCAAACACCGAAATTGAGGTCTGGTCAGGTAGCCAACTCTTAGGGGTAGCTACAAATGAGAAGCCTCTCATTCTTCAGTCTGGGAAATACGATTTACAACTTCGGAAACCGCTGACAGGCTATTATTTGGCACCGAGTCAGGTAATCATCGAACGCGATGGCGAAGTAGTAGCGAAATTGATTAAGAAAAACTAATCTATTTGACAATTTCCACGTGAATTTTGCCTTGAATTAAGCTGATTTGATAGAGATGGTTCTCTATTTCAGGTGGGTGAACCACACGGACTGTTGTAGTCAATGGTGGGTTGGTTTGCGTTGTGATACGAAAAATCCGCACCTGACCTGGCTTCCCGGCTGCATCCCGCAATAACTCGTTTTTGTAAAGCACCTTCGGGCGGTTGAATTGAACACTTTCTCCCACCTGAAAACTCTCTTGAACAATCACTTTTTGCGAAGAACCATTACGAAACCCCAGCCATCCGGCCAATCCCACCGCATGAGAAGCGTGCAATAAAGCAAGAACGATCAGTAGTCGAATGATGCACATGGTCAAATATTCATCAGATTGTTTTCAAGGTTAGTTCAGTGGTAAGGATGAGGAAAATCCCAACACTTGCAGAAAAAAATTGAAAAAAAATCAAAAATATGTGAAATAAAATACAGTTGTGTGCGTCTTATATGTGTACTTAAAGCCACTTATTGTGAGAAACTGGCTTACTTGGGAGTTATGTATGTTTTGCAAAGATCGAAAAGCTTTTGGATGTGGCGATCCCGATCTGGATTTCGAATCGAGCTGCGTTCAGCAGAATCCTTATAACGTTTCAGCCAGTAGATGGTGTTATCCCAACTGTCACTATTCATTTTGGGATTGCGAAGTTCCGCTCGGAATGCTCTTTCCAGCACCGTCTGGGTAAGAAGGTAATTCAGTTCCACCAGGTAATCATCGCTTTCTCTGCGTAACAACGCATTGATCAACAACGATTGTTTTCGTGGGTCAGCACGCAGCCGGTCGAGTTCATTCTTAGCTTTTGCTGCTTCAGACTCATCAGAATTCCGCAATCGCTGATATGTGGCGTCCGCTTTGGTTACCGCAGTCAGCCAGGCTTCATAATCATTTAGATCTTTTTCGGTTTTCGCCTGATCATAGCCGTTGGAGCGTGCGGTTTCTGTCAGTGTGCGTAATTCGGAAAGCACTGAAGTAGCATCGCGGAAAGATCCATTCAGGATCTGCTGCCGGGGAGATTCTTCCGAATAATAGAGTCGGAAATAGATCCCCTGGTGGGCCAGGGCAATTTGTTCCCGCACATATTGGTTGTTGACTTTCAGGTCTGGCACAGGATAGGGGAACAACTGTGTGCGTGCTGCCAGCATCGGTGAAAGATTGGTGGCTGCATCAATAGGTTCCTGAATGTTGTAACGGATTGTCAGTTGCGAAGGAGCATATTGATCGTTTTCTACAGCCCAACGCTGGTGCTTTGTAATCAATTGCGGATGCGACTTAATCAAGGCATCAATCGTTGCTATTTGTGCAGGCAGATCAATAAATAGCGAGCATTGTTTCTGTTGGGAAAATTGAGTTTCCAGCCACTTCATTTTGGATGAATATGCAACAGGTGCGTCGCTGTGATATGCAATCCAGTTGGGGGGTGTGCTTGCGGTAACTGTTGCAAAAGCTTTTGGATCTTCCGCCAGTTTAGAAAGTGGTACTGGATTGCCCGAACTTCCCAGCACCTGTCCGTTGCGGAAATCGACCACAAATGCTTCTTGATCGACCAGGACCAGCAATGCATCAATCTTTCCGAGCACAGGTGGTACAGAAAACTGGCTACTGGGTTTCCAGGCAGGTGTTGTTTTCAGCTTGGAATCTGCAAGGAAAAACACCCCATAGCCCATCGATTGAAAAGTGACCTGATACAGCTTTGCCAGTGAAAGTTCATTGCCCAGGCCGAACAGCAAAGTATCCGATGCTGCCGTAGGCACCGGGAAATTCGAACGGAGGTAAACCATGCGGTTCAACCAGGAAGTAATCTGAGCCAGTTTCGCTGGTGCGGAAAGTTTGGCTATTTCCAGTGCTGCAATACTGTTGCGGATGCGAATTCTTTCCAGGATGAAAAAGGCATCGTTGGGTGCAAAAGATTGACGCGAACATTCTTCAATTTCTTGCGGCGAGAGACCCGCTTTCACGAGAGATTGTTTTGCTGCTTCCGTTAATTCTGGCCTTTTACCAACTTCTGTATTGTCCGAGTCAAATTGGTTCAGGACAGTACGGATTTGTTCCGTGTTCGTAGCTTTCTGAAGTTCGTCCAGGCTGTCGGTACCAGATTGTTGATTGTTCTGGGAATCGGTTGCAACATACTCAGGCGGTTTCGACCCGCACCCAATGCAGAAAGCCATGAATGCCACAGTTAACAGGACTCGCATGTATGAAATGAACGACATCAGACGATCCCCCGAGCTAGCAGTGTGGCATGGATTTCGGTACATGTTTGTATCAGTTCTGTTAGTTGACTTAATGGAATCATATTCGGGCCATCGCTCAGTGCAGCATCCGGGTCAGGGTGTGTTTCCAGAAAGATGCCGTTGCACCCTGCAGCAGTGGCTGCACGTGCCAGAAAAGGGACCATCGTGCGGTCGCCACCTGTGCGATTGCCCTGACTGGCAGGTGATTGCACACTATGGGTGGCATCAAAAACAACGGGATAACCAATATCCTGCATCTGTGGTATCGCCCGCATATCGTTAATCAGGTTGCCATACCCAAAAGTAGTGCCACGTTCAGTAAACAAGATTCGATTGTTTCCGGTTTCCAGAACTTTCGAAGCCACGTTGGCCATTTCACGAGGGGCCATGAATTGGCCTTTCTTGACGTTGACCACCTTGCCCGTTTGACCGGCTGCCAGGAGAAGATCTGTTTGTCGTGCCAGAAAAGCAGGTATCTGAATAATATCCACCACATCGCCAACGGCAGAAGCTTGTTGGGTTTCATGGACGTCAGTGGTTATTGCCAGACCGGTACGATGCCGCACGCGATCCAGAATCGATAGGCCATCTGCCAGACCCGGCCCGCGATATGAAGAACCGGAAGACCGGTTAGCCTTATCGAAAGATGCTTTGAAAATGATCTGTATGTTCAGTTGGTGCTTCAATTCTAGAAGATAGTCTGCCACTTGAAAGGCCAGATCTTCCGATTCGATGACGCACGGCCCGAGAATCCAGAGCAGGTCTTGCCCGCGACCAATCTGACTTTCGCCAATAGATACCAGGTTCATTCCAGAAACCAAAAAGTTAGAAGTAGGAGATATTATCGGCAGAATCAGATCTACTTCAATCGAAATCAACAACACTTGTAAATTACGTTCTGAGAGGTAAACGAGTTCAATCTGGGAAGAGTCAATAAATACAAAACGTTGAAAAAATAGCCAGAAAAGATATAAGATTAGTACCAATCCAATTGTAATTCTGTTAGTTGATTGTCCAGTCAACTATTCCCATTCAACAATAACAAGGTAGTCATTAGAATGTTGGATAATTCTCAAAATACAACCACCTCACAAACAGGCACCAGCAAACAGTGGTTTCAGGATGCAGTCATCTATCAACTGCACGTGCGAGCATTTTACGATTCCAACGGTGATGGCATTGGCGATTTCCCGGGTCTGACGGAAAAGCTGGACTACATTCAGAACCTGGGTGTTACAACAATCTGGCTATTGCCGTTCTTTGTATCGCCCCTGCGGGATGATGGTTACGACATCGCCGATTACACGAAAGTGCATCCCAGCTATGGGACAATTGAGGATTTTGAGCAGTTCCTTGCCGAGGCCCACGCTCGAAATTTGCGGGTAATTACCGAGATGGTAATGAATCACACTTCCGACCAACATGAATGGTTCCAGAAATCAAGAAGTGCGAAACCAGGAGATTTCTGGCGTGATTTTTATGTCTGGAGTGATACTGAAGAAAAATACCAGCAAGCGAGGATAATTTTTCAGGATTTTGAACGATCTAACTGGACCTGGGATCATCAGGCACAGGCGTATTACTGGCACCGTTTTTACCACCATCAGCCTGATCTGAATTTCGACTACCCGCCAGTGCACGATGCGATTCTTGGCGTGCTGGATTTCTGGTTGAGTCGTGGGGTGGATGGAATTCGCCTGGATGCAGTGCCTTACTTATACGAGCGGGAAGGTACGAATTGTGAGAATCTGCCGGAAACTCATGCGTTTTTGAAGAAAGTGCGTGCACATGTGGATGCGAATTACACGGACCGGATGTTGCTGGCAGAGGCGAACCAATGGCCGGAAGATGCTGCCGCTTATTTTGGGGATGGTGATGAATGCCATATGAATTTCCATTTCCCGCTGATGCCCAGACTTTTCATGGCGATTGAGCGAGAAGATCGCTTTCCAATCATCGATATTCTCGATCAGACCCCCGCTATTCCAGAAAATTGCCAGTGGGGCATTTTTCTAAGAAATCACGATGAATTAACGCTGGAAATGGTAACCGATGAAGAGCGAGATTACATGTATCGGGCGTATGCGGATGATCCACGTGCTCGTGTGAACCTGGGCATTCGTAGGCGCCTTGGCCCACTGTTAAAAGATAATCGCCGCAAGATGGAGTTGATGAACGCGCTATTGCTTTCATTACCAGGTACACCCGTGATTTATTATGGTGATGAAATTGCGATGGGGGATAATATTTTTCTGGGCGACCGGGATGGGGTACGCACCCCGATGCAGTGGAATGAAGATCGGAATGCAGGATTTTCGCGGGCGAATCCACAAAAATTGTACTTGCCAGTCAGCATTGACGCGGCATACCATTACGCGTCTCGAAATGTGGAAGTCGATCTGCGTCGCCCCCACTCCATGCTATGGTGGATGCGTCGACTGATTGCATTACGGAAACAGCACCCAGTTTTCGGCACAGGCAGCATTACGATTCTGACGCCAGATAACCATAAAGTGCTTGCTTTTCTGCGTGAAAATGAGAACGAAACAATATTAGGTGTGTTTAATCTTTCGAGGTTTGTACAGTACACGGAGCTCCACCTAAGCCAGTTTCGCGGTTATCGCCCAGTAGAATTGCTTGGGAAACAACCCTTCCCACCGATTGGTGAGTTGCCATATTTTCTCACAATGGGGCCATATGCGTTTTATTGGTTCCGCCTCGATCAGCAAAGCAGTAACCAGTTAAAACATGATTCTGCGTTAATCGAAATTAAACTCACTGATAATATTGACAACTTGTTTGAAAACAAACATCGACAACAATTAGAAAATGCTTTGCAGCAGTTCGTAGTAGCACAAGCATGGTACCCCAGCCATCATAAAACAATTCAGCGATTGCAGGTCATTGATGTAATCTCGTTGAAGATTGTGGGTGATTCAAGTGTAGTGATCAATGAGCCAAGGTCGCCATCGCCGGAATTCTTCAGAATACTCATGATTTCTATTGATTATCGGGATTACGATACACAACTTGTAGTTTGTCCATTGGTTTTTGCGAACGATTTATTAAGTACCGATATACTGGGAGATCGGCCAAATGCTGCAGCGATGAAAGTTGCCTTGGCTTCTGGCGAATCTTTTACGTTGTGTGATGCTACCAGAGAAGCTACTTTTTGGCGATATATTGACCCAGCCTATTTGCCTGTTGTCGCGTTGCACGCGATGTCTGGAAAAATTCAATTAACTGCACTAGCAAGCTCAGATCCCGCAAATGATCCAATGGATGTGACGTTTCCCTTGGGAGCCCAACGCAACGCCCATGCATTGGTCGGTCATTCACATGCCATCAAATTGTATCGTATCACCGATTTTGGCATCAATCCTGAATGGGAATTGGGGCGAATGATTGCTGATTCTCCTATCTCCAATCAGGTTTCCAGAGTCTACAACTCCTATCAATACGAGCAGTCAAGTAGCAAAAAACCAATCACATTGGTTATTTTTCAACAATATTATGATCATCAGGGGAATTGCTGGAACAATGCTTTTGACGAATTGCAAAGATATATCGAAAGAATCGAATCAGAATGTCCGCAGCCACCCACAGTTGAGGCGTTGCCTGGGGTTTGCTTGAATCCAGATCTTTTAAATCTGCAGCCACCTGATGATGTATGGACCGTAATTGGTCCATACATGGCTTACGGCACTTTATTAGGCCAACGCACAGCGCAACTCCACTTATTCCTGTCAACAATCAACCAGGATGCTTTTCATCCAGAACCATTTAATAAACTATCCCAACGCAGCTATTACCAGTCTGTACGCGGGATCACAAAATCAGTTGTCCAGCAATTGCAGAAAATACTCCCTACCTTACCTGAACAGGATCGGATATTCGCCAGTCAGGTACTTGCACTGGAACATAAAATTTTAGATCGGTTTCAAATTTTGAACCAGGAAGAGTTTCATGCAAAACGAATTCGATTACATGGCGATTATCAGTTAGAACAAATATTATTTACAGGGAAAGATTTTGTTATCATCGATTTTGAAGGAAATCCCGATTTAACGATTGGTCAACGCCGTATTAAATCAACTCCTCTGCGTGATGTCGCTACTTTGCTGCATTCGTTATACACTGTTACCCATGTATCATTAAAAGAATCGGTAACAACAGTTTCGGTCGATACGCTTGGCGACTATCGCCGACCATGGCTGGAAGCATGGTGCCTGTGGCTTTCGAAATCTTTTGTTCAGGGATATATTCAGGAAATGCAAGGGACTGACCTGTTACCTGCAGATTTAGATCAGCTTTGTAATTTGCTTCATATTTGCCAACTGGAAATTGCACTGAGAACGCTACAAAAAGAATTGGAGATATCTGGAGAACAGATATCTTTAAATATCATTCGCATTACTCAATTAATGCAATAATTTACTTGTTATATTATTCATTACCAAAAATCTTGGCATATTATGATTGAACAGGAACTATGGGAAAAGCTTCTGGTATTAATTGAAGCAAGAGACCAGGAACAGTTACAATTCTGGTTGCGAACTTTGCAGGCACAAGAAGTTGCTTATGCACTTTCTCACTTGTCTGATGATGCACGGGCTCATTTGCTGGATTTGCTTTCTCCTGAAGATGCCGCCCATCTACTAGAGCAGTTAAGTGACGTTCAGGCTGCAGATATTATCGAGAATATTCAACCCAGTGTTGTTGCTGCCATTCTTGATGAGCTGCCAAATTCAGATCAGGCTGATATTCTGGCAGAACTCGAAACGGAGAATGCGGAAGCAATTCTGCAGGAGATGAACCCCACCGATGCCCAGGTAGTGCGGCAATTGGCAACATATCAACCCACTCAGGCGGGTGGGTTGATGACAACGTCATTTTTAAGTTATCGTGATTCCCTGGTTGTTCGCGAAGTAGTGGAAGATCTTCGGGCCAAAGCTGACCTGTATCGCGATTATGAAGTCCAATATGCCTATGTTGTGAATTCCGAAGATCATCTGGTTGGGGTCCTTCGCCTGAGAGATCTACTGTTAGGGCAGGGCAGTATACCCGTACGGGAACTAATGCTGAAAAACCCTCTTTCGATTTCTGTTGATTCTGATCTCGATACCATGGTTGATTTCTTTGACACCCACCATTATCTGGGCGTGCCAGTTACCGATCATGAACGCCGAATTGTTGGAGTTGTGCAGAAAGCTGCAGTGGATGAAGCGTGGGAAGAGCGACAGGATCGCACCTACCTGAAACGTCAAGGGATTGTATATGAAGAACTACGATCCATGCCGACAATACGGCGTTCTGGAGGCAGGCTTAGTTGGTTATCGATCAATATTGTGTTGAACATGTGTGCTGCCAGTGTGATTGCTGTATTTCAGGATACTTTGTCTGCTGTGATTGCACTAGCTGTTTTTCTGCCCATCATTTCTGACATGAGTGGCTGCTCAGGTAATCAGGCGGTCGCTGTCAGCTTGCGGGAGCTTTCGCTAGGTCTGATCCGCCCACACGAAATTATGCGAGTCTGGTTTAAAGAAATTTCTGTGGGGCTGATCAATGGGATTTGTCTTGGAATTTTGATTGCTCTTGTGGCTTTCATCTGGAAAGGGAATCCTTATCTTGGGCTGGTGGTGGGAGTGGCTTTGTGGTTGAATACGATGGTCGCCGTCTCGATCGGTGGGGCAATTCCACTGATTTTGAAGCGGTTTGGCATGGATCCTGCATTAGCGGCTGGACCAATTCTTACCACAGTCACCGATATGTGCGGATTTTTCTTTGTGCTGGGCTTTGCAACAATTGCTATGCCCTGGATTCAATAATTTCCAATACAGCCAATTGAGTAGATAGTATGCGTTGGAGCATTCGTGTTCAATTCGTTTTACCTCTGATTGTGGTACTGGCAGTGCTGATCGCGTTTGGAATTGCCAGTCTATATCAGGCACATCAACAGGTCGAATCTCAAACAATTCAGCAGCTAGATACTGTTCAGAAACTGCTAAAAAGCGGACGATTTCCGCTCACAAAACCGGTTTTAGAACAGATGAAACAGTTATCGGGAATGGATTTTCTGGTGCTTTTCCCTAACAGCAAACCCCGGAACGAGTTGAGCACACAATTTACCCACTCTATACCGCAATTAAATCCTGAAAAAGGTGGTTTTTTTTCTGCCGACTACACAACTCGAGTTGTTGACCTTCCAGATTCCCATCCGAATTTTCCAGCAGAAGTCATCGTGTGCTATCCCACCCAGAATGCGAATGAGGCATTGAATACTGCCATTCAGCCAATATTTCTTCTTTTTGGTGGGGCAATATTTGCGATTATTCTGGTCGCATATCAGGGAAATACACTGGTTCGAAAAATTCGCTCTCTGCAGCGACAAACTGAAAATCAACAGGTTGGTGCGTACTCGCCAATTGATATTCCCCCACGAAATGACGAAATACGCGATTTAGCAGTTACATTTGATCAGATGTTTAAGCAACTATCAAATTATTATGCCCAGCAACAACAGATGGAAAAACTTCAATTAATCTCACAAGTGGGGACTGGATTAGCCCACCAGTTGAGAAATCACATTACCGGGGCAAAACTCCCACTCGAATTAATGGCCCAGAATGAAAAATACGATGAAGAGGCAATCGAAGTATCGCTGCGTCAAATCTCCTTACTAGAGAATACTTTACGGCGATTTATTGCATTGCAGAAACAGGAAATGGTGCCCACAGCCAGCCGAATCGATCCTGCAAAGCTGGTGCCAGAAATAATCGCCATTTTCCAGCACCAGGCACACCATGCCCGCACGGAACTTTCGGTGGTTTGTGAGCACGGCACTCATGAAATTCTCATGAATCCAGATTTATTTCGCGATCTGGTGATCAATCTGGTCATGAATGCTCTTGAAGCTGCCGCAGTCGACGGCAAAGTTCAGGTGAAAAGTGGCAACCAGGGAGATTTTGTCGTTATTACCGTGCAGGATACTGGTTCCGGACCACCGGAAAACATGAAAACCACTTTGTTTGAACCATTTCAATCATCCAAAAAAGAAGGGATTGGTCTTGGCCTGGCAATCGTTAAAACAATAGTTGAAGATTGCCATGGTGAAATCTCTTGGCGTCGAGAGAATAATTGGACAATCTTCACGGTAAAATTACCTGCCTACCGTGGGTTTTGATACAAAAATGAGAAAAATATGAAATTCCTTGTTTGCTTGATGCTGTGCGTGATCGCTACCAGTGTGAATGGGGCTCCTGCGAAGCCCACTGAACCAGTGGCGGAAGTACGTGAAATTGTCGTTAGTGCTGGTGGTTTTGTGAAGGGGGCTGCGGTGACGATGCCTACTGAAATAAACTCTACAGATGAGCTGAAGAAAATATCTTTAGCGGCAGATGAGATCGAAAAAATTCAGAAACAAGTTGATTTCAAAGTTGTGAAGATCATTCTGTTTCAATGGTCTGGTTCTGGAATGGATGAATTGACCGCAGTTGTTGACAAAGAGAATGTCATTTTTCATTACAAACGTGGGTTAACAAAAGATTTACGCTCTCATGCCAAAGTGTTTATGATTCCCAAGAAGTCAAATTTCACCGTTAAGTAGTGGCGTTTGTGAGAAAGAAATGAAAAAAATCAACTGCCACTGTCGGAAATGGCTGGCATGCAAGCTCTGTCATGGTGTGGGTAAATACGATTATACCGCAGGTGAACGAGGATTTGTGCCATTTGTCTGCCCCACCTGCGAAGGCAACAAACAATTGCAGGAGGGAGATGCTTCGTTAGAGTGCCGTACTTGTAAAGGCCAGGGCTTTGTTGACCCTGCAAACCCACCTCCCAGTGGGATGATTGATGTGCTGGTGAAAATTCTGTTCGGTGCCTGAAATTTCAAAGCCTACTAAGTTGATCAACAAAGTAATTTTAGTGATATTTTGTAGACTTTTTTCTGAATTTGTGTTGCTTTCCTTTCTAATCCTTGTCATAATCCAAATACCTGCCGCAAAGTGCAACCCACTTTGCAACGACGACTGATGTCTCATTTTGGGGATGCTACATGCGTTTATTCACCACATTATGCTGTATGTGGTCATTTTGTTTGGGTGCTACAAGTGCAGAACTTCTGTCACCGAATTCAACGGTCGAACAGGCAATTGACCACTACATCAACCTGCAATTGAAAGAAGCGGCTATTGTCCCTGCACCACTGGTGGACGATGCAGAATACTTGCGGCGGGTTACGCTTGACCTGGCAGGCCGCATCCCCACCATCGTGGAGTATGAAGAATATCTGAAAGCCAATGATCGAAATAAGAAGCAACAACTCGTAGAGCGGTTAATTGCCTCCCCAAGCTTTGTGCGGCATCAGTCCGTAATGTTCGATGCGATGATGACAAACACTTCATCTACAAAAAACTCACTGCAAAAATATTTTGCTGTTTCTTTGGAGAAACGAAAATCGTGGGATTTGATCTTCCGCGAATTGATGTTGCCGGATGAGTCGGATGCTAATCAGCCCGGTAGCGGGGATTACTTACGAGCCCGAATTGGTGATCTTGACAGATTGACAAACGACGTCAGCGTGACTTTCTTTGGCGTTAACGTCAGTTGTGCACAGTGCCACGATCATCCACTGGTAGAAGACTGGAAGCAGGAGCACTTCTACGGCATGAAGACATTCTTTTCCAGAACATTTCTCAATGGCAAAGATGTGTCAGAAAGGGATTATGGTTTGGTTAAATATACCCCTAATAAAGGGAAGCCTACTGATGCACGCCCACTGTTTTTGTCGGGCAAAGTGATTCCATTGCCGAATTTGCAGGACCCAACGAAAGAACAAGTGGCCAAAGAAAAAGAACTTTTGGAAAAGCACAAACAAAGTAAGACCCCACTTCCGAAACCAAGTGTCAGCGCCCGTGAAACATTGGTCGTGACAGCATTGAAGGATGTTGAAAATGATTTTTTTGCAAAATCAATCGTAAATCGAATCTGGCATCGCTTCTTCGATTATGGAATTGTGAATCCACTGGACCAGATGCATAGCGAAAATTCGCCCAGCCATCCAGAAATGCTGGCGTGGCTGGCTCGTGATTTCCGCAACCACCAATTTGATCTGCACCGTATTATGCGGGGAATTGTGCTGTCCGACACATATGCACGTAGTTCCAAATGGGAAAACGAAAATGTGCCTCAGAAAAAATATTTTGCTGTCAGCAATCTGAAGCCCCTGATGCCCACTCAACTGGCATTGTCCATGCGGATTGCTTCCCAGGATCCAACTTATTTCCGCAATGCTGGCACGGCAGAACAGGAAAACAACATCGAGAAGCTTGTAGGTTCTGCTAACTCTTTCGCGAATCTATTGGAAATTCCTGGTGAAAACTTTCAGGTGGGTGTTACGGAAGCTTTACTCTTTTCCAACAGCGACCAGATTAATCGACTATTGTTCCAAAGTGGTAATTCACTCATCAAACCTTTAGTTGCTTTGCCGCTGAATGAAAGAGTTTCCGAAATGTACCGCTTTGTATTTGCGCGCACTCCCACAGCTATTGAAATGAACTTAATCCAGGAATACTTGAAGCAACGGAATGATCGTGCAGAAGAAGCACTGCAACAGGTTATTTGGGCATTAGTCAGCAGTCCCGAGTTTCGATTTAACCATTAATTCACCACCAACAGCAGAAATATAACGGAGAGATCCATGGAACATTCTGATCATCTGGAAAACCAATTTACCCGTCGCGGGATGTTGCAATCGGCACTGCTTGGTGGTGCTGCATCAGTTGCAGGTATCGCGGGTGTTGATGCGTTAGGTACTTCTGCAATCGCTTCAGAACTGAAGAAACAGCAAAAACGAGTCATACTGCTCTGGCTTGCTGGTGGTGCCAGTCAATTGGAAACATGGGATCCGAAACCGGGCGCAGTCACTGGCGGGCCATTTCGTTCAATTCAGACGGTTGCTCCAGGTGTACGCATTTCAGAACTGATGCCAAAAATGGCTCTAAGATTGAAGCATACTGCGATCATTCGATCATTGAATACTCGCAACGGCGACCACGGTGGTGCTGCACAGATCATGATGCGGGGGCGTAGAAACGAAGCGAACATTCGTTTCCCTGATCTCGGGGCAGTTGTCGCCCGCGAGATGGGATTACCCGACAGTCCGGTACCAGATTATGTGACCTTTTACACGCAAACAGAAGGGCGAGGCATGGCACCCGGGGACTCGGGCTTTCTCGGTTCGCGTTATGCACCGATGGAACTCACCACAGACATGATGCCCCGCAATATTCGTAAACTTGATGGAATTTCGATGATGGACCACCAGGCCCGTCATCAGTTGCGTGGGGCTTTGGCAGCACATTTCAGCAAAGGCAGGCAGGATTCCGTAATGAATAGCCATACGGAAGCGTTTACCCGTGTTGCTGGCCTGATGAGTAGCGAAAAACTGTTTGATATTTCGCAGGAATCGGAATCGATGCGAGATCGTTATGGTCGTACACAGTTTGGCGAGCAGTGCCTGATTGCCCGTCGACTTGTGGAGGCTGGAGTGCCGTTTGTGCGAGTCGGCCGAGCCTGGTGGGACAGCCACGGTCAGAACTTTGAGACACACCAGGAAATGGTACCAGAACTTGACCATGTGATGGCTACGCTTATTGACGATTTGAAAGACCGTGGCCTGCTGGAAAAGACTTTAATTATCACCCTTTCTGAATTTGGTAGAACGCCATCAATAAATGCTAGCCTGGGTCGTGATCACTTTGCTTCTGCCTGGTCCTGTTCATTAACCGGAGCAGGAGTACTTGGTGGATCGGTTTATGGCGAAACAGATGAATCTGGAAATCGGGTGAAAGACGGTGAAATGAATGCCGCCACCTTGTTTGCGACGATTTATTCTGCACTGGGAATTAACCCCCACAAAAATTACTACATCGGCAGCAGGCCCATTCCACTGGTTGATGCAGGTACGGAACCTGTCAAAGCGGTTCTGGCGTAACGAATTATGAAAATTATTTAATCCCATGTAGGGAGTATTCCATCATGAGTTTTAAACCAGACGCACTGAAATTGCAGAAAGAATATTCCTTTAAGGGAATATTGTTTGGCATTGCGCGAATTGATGAGAGGCTTTTTCTCGCCGCATCCGACTTTCAAGTCTACGAAGCCGCCATTGCCAAAGATAAACTTGATTTGCAACCCTGCTACAAACACGAAAGTTATGTTACCTCGTTAGCGGTTGCCAAAGATGTCGTAATATCAGGCAGTTATGATTGCAAATTAACCTGGTACCACACAGTAACTAAGAAGGTGATTCGTTCAGAAACCGCCCATGATCGCTGGATTCGAAAAGTAGTGGTTTCACCAGATCAGAAAACGGTTGTGTCGGTTGCAGATGACATGATTGGGAAAGTGTGGGATGTGGAAACTGGCAAACTCAAGTTCGAGTTGATCAGCCACGAGCAGAAAACACCCACTGGGTTTGGTTCGATGCTCTACACAGCATGCTTTTCCCACGATGGCAAATGGATTGCAACTGCTGACAAAGTGGGCAAAATCTTTGTTTGGGAAGCAAACACTGGAAAACGAGTCCAGGAATTACATTCACCGGGGATGTATACGTGGGAGCCTGTTGCCCGGTTACACTCAATTGGCGGCATCCGTTCGATTGCCTTCGACCCCTCCAATCAGCGAATTGCTGTTGGTGGGATTGGGAAAATTGGCAATATCGACCACTTAGAGGGGAAGGCCCGTCTGGAAATGTTTGAATGGAATACGGCGAAGAGCCTGGGCGTGTATGAAAGCGGTGCCCACAAGGGGCTGAATAACGTAGTTCGGTTTTCAGAAGATGGGAAGTGGTTGCTTGCAGCGGGTGGTGCTGGTAACGGACATATGATTTTTCTGGATGCTGCGACTTTGAAGCCTATCCGTGAAGAAAAATCGAGCTTTCATGTCCACGAAATGCTAATGGATGAAGCAAAGAGCCACCTGATAACGGTCGGCCACCAGAAATTGGCTACTTATCAGGCTTAATGAAATATTTATCATTTTTCGGAGTCAGTAAATCGATTTTTTCCAGGATTGTTGTAGTTATCTAGTGCTGACACGATTTTTCCAATGTTTGGAACTGGCACTCTCCAATCTGCTCAGATCTACAAGAAAACTGTTTTCATAATACTTGAAAGGTGATTGTGGGATTGTAAACTACATGAACCTGTAACCCCAATTGTTTGTCAAAACGATCGTGCAGGTTATCGGGCTGTAGCGCAGCTTGGCTAGCGCGCTTGCTTGGGGTGCAAGAGGTCGTGGGTTCAAATCCCGCCAGCCCGATTCATTTTTGCCATTAACCACTATATCTGACAGTAGTTCTGCGAATTGCTAAATTAATATCGGATTCCAATCGGCTTTAAGGAATGCAAAACTATTTGCGTTGTATGCGAATTATGCTTGTCCACTATCACCAGATAAGTTGGAATAACAGCGATTTTAGTTGAAAAATGTTATTGCAGTAAGATGAAAAAGAGTGGAGATGAGGGGGATTGAACCCCTGACCTCTTGAATGCCATTCAAGCGCTCTCCCAGCTGAGCTACATCCCCTAATTAAGTAATTAATTTAAGTCTTCACAATCGTTCGTCAAGTCAAAACAATGATTTCATTTCGAACTCGAGGATTGCAAAATCATTTTCGCTTCCTTGCGAGTACTTCGTAGCATTACCCCAAGTTTCTTTGGTTTGATTGTCAGGTACGGAAATGAATCCATCCCCAACATTACCCAGATCTTCTGGGGTACTTTTACATCCCACTTCGTTACCAACTGCATATGGCATTGGCGATTTTGGTCCTGCTGCGTATCGTTGGATCGATTCGCTAGCCGAAGCCAGACAAATGTGGTGGCAGACTCTTCCTTTGGGGCCGACAGGCTATGCCGATTCCCCATACCAGTCTCTCTCCTCGTTTGCGGGAAATATCAACCTGATATCTCCAGAACTACTCATTTCAAATGGGCTGTTGGTTGAATCCCGGTTGCCCCTCAACAGTTTCCCTACCCACAAAGTCGACTATGCCCAGGTTATTGCCTTCAAGGAACAAATAATTAGAGCAGCCTGGGAACAGTTTAGTTCGCATCCACCTGCGGAATTGAAACAGAATTTTGAACAATTTTGTGATGAAGAGGCCGAATGGCTCCAGCCTTATTCTCTCTTTGTGACTTTAAAAAAAGCCCGGGGTGGAGTGGCATGGACCGACTGGCCCAAAGAATTAATGAATGGTGAACAACACCCAGAATTGTTGAAAATGGTACAGCACGAGCTGGGTGATGAAATTCGTCTGCAGCAATTTGCCCAATTTCTATTTTTCGAACAGTGGGGCAGGGTGCGTGCCTACGCGAAATCGAAAAAGGTGAAGATCATCGGCGATGTTCCAATTTTTGTGGCGATGGATTCAGCCGATGTCTGGGCACAGCCTGATCTGTTTTTGCTGGATGCTACTCGGAAACCACTTGCGGTGGCGGGTGTTCCGCCCGATTACTTCAGCAATGAAGGTCAATTGTGGGGTAACCCCCAATATCACTGGGAGAAGCAGGAACAAGACGGATATCGCTGGTGGGTGAAACGGTTGCAGGCAGCACTTCGGATGGCAGATTTGATTCGCTTAGACCATTTCCGTGGCTTTTGTGCTGCCTGGCATGTTCCGCCGAATGAGCCGAATGCGATTCGAGGACAGTGGGTCGATGGGCCACGCGAAAAATTGTTTATCAAATTAATCGAGGCCCTTGGAAACCTGCCATTGATTGCAGAAGACCTGGGCGAGATTACCCCCGATGTCTTTGAACTTCGCGACCGACTGCAACTTCCAGGGATGAAAGTGGTGCAGTTTGGCTTTGAATCACCTGCCAACGAGTTTATGCCACACAATTTTCCCAATAGCAACTATGTTGCCTACACTGGCACACATGACAACGACACCACCATGGGCTGGTTTCATTCGGTTTCACCCCAGGAACAACACTACTGTCGGCAGATTTTGCGGTGCAGTAACGAACAGATTGCCAACGAACTGATTCGGTTTGTCTGGTCGAGCACAGCGCAGATTTCCATTGCCCCTTTGCAGGATCTACTTCAATTAGGTACGGAAGCCCGCATGAATTACCCAGGAAAACCTGATGGCAATTGGCATTGGCGATTCACAGAACACCAACTTCAGCCCCACCATTGGGAGTTTTTGAAAGATATAACGCACCTCTACAACCGGGTGGGGGAATGACCAACGAGCATTTTCATCAATTCTTAATGATTTGTCAGCAATACCAGCCGCACCTGGCAGTGGTATTGGGTTCGGGCTTAAACATCGCTTTTCAAGACATGCCTGAGATCACTTCGGTATCCTTTTCAGAAATCGAAGGGGTGCGTCCTCCAACTGTTCCTGGTCATCATGGCAGATTTCAATTGATTGAACTTGGAAGCAAGCCGATAGTGGTACAAACAGGCAGATTGCATTTTTATGAAGGTTGCACCCCGGACGAAGTTTCTCAGCCCCTGCGTGCCATTCAGAAAACCGGCATTTCTCATCTTCTTCTCACAAATGCGGCAGGTTCACTCCAGCCCACATGGGTACCTGGTGGCTTGGTTCAGATTCGGCAGGATTTTTTCTGGCAACTTGGTGATCGTTTTCAGAAATTATTTCAGCCACTGGAAACAGATGTTTATTCGTCTGACTTTTTCGATCTAGTGACAAACGCCGCCAATGCTGCAGGTTTGAAAATTCCTGCTGGCGTTTATTGTTCGCTTCCTGGTCCGTGTTACGAAACGCCCGCAGAAATAGGCGCCTTACAAAAGATTGGCTTTGATCTGGTGGGAATGTCCACTGCTTTTGAAGCACGCTTTGCTAAGTCGTTTGGCATGGAAGTGGCTGCAATTTCCTGTGTAACAAATCTTGCCGCTGGATTAGAACAGAATGCCACTTTGCACCACCAGGATGTGCTTCAAGTTGCGCAGAAAGGCAGCACTAATCTGCTAAAAATTATTGCACAGCTACCACTTTGATTTTTTAGGCAATTTCATGCAATCTTGAAACTTTTCGTACTGGCTTTGGGTATAGATATAAGAGATTCGGAATCGGGAGACCCAATGAAACTCTGTCTATTGTTTAGCTGTTTGATTATCACATCTTCGGCCATTTATGCTGATGTTATTGAAACTAATGCCAAGTTGGGCAAAAAAATTGAAGTAGAGGTGACCCAGGGTAGGAAGTCACTGTCGCTGAAAAAGTTTGCTGGGAAAAGCGGCACAGCGGTGGTGTTTTTGTCGTTCGATTGCCCCAATTCAACAGGTTATTCAGACACGTTGAACGAATTGGCAAAAAAATATACTACTAAAGGCATTAACTTAGTAGGCTTTTGTCCAGGCAATCACACAGAAGCAGAGCTTGGTTCGCTAGTCAAAGATTTCCAATTGTCTTTTCCCGTGTTCACAGACTCAAAATTTGTGATATCCAGTGCTTTCAAAGCAAGCATCACCCCCGAATGTTTCCTGCTCGACCATAATCAGGTGATGCGATATCGTGGACGGATCGACAATCAATACAGTGCCCGCCTGAAAAGGAATCCGAAAGTAACTGATCACGATTTACAGGATGCCATTGAAGCGTTGCGTGCTGGCAAACCAGTCACAAAGCCGGTAACTCAGGCAGTGGGTTGCCCGATTATCGATTTTAATAAATCGGTCGAAGTGACAACCAAGTTCACTTACCACAAAGATGTACAACCTATTTTACAACAGCACTGCCAGGGGTGCCACCGTCCAGGTGAGGTAGGGCCATTTTCATTAATGAATTATGAGCAAGCAGTTAATTGGGCGAGTGATATTAAGTATTTCACAGAATCTGGCGAGATGCCACCCTGGAAACCTTCTGCTGGTTTGGCTTTTCACAATGATCGTCGCCTTTCCAAAAAAGAAGTTGAGATTTTGGCAGATTGGGCTGATGGTGGGACTCCGAAAGGAAACGAAAAAGATGCACCCCCTGCACGGAAGTATGTAGATGGCTGGCAGTTAGGCAAGCCGGATTTGATCTTGACCACTGGTGAGGAAATGAATCTGGCAGCAAGTGGTTCCGATCTTTTTCGATGCTATGTGATGCCCACTAATCTGCCCGAAGACAAGTACATTGTTGGCTTCGAAGTGCGACCAGGCAATCCCCGTGTCGTTCACCACACCTTGAATTATTGGGACATCACTGGCCGAGCACGTCAACTAGAGCAGGAATGGCAAGCAAAAGAAAAGAAAACAGATAAAGATTTCGGGCCCGGTTATTCTGCTTCCATGGGACTTGGATTCATTCCAGGTTCGTCCCCACGAGAAGGCGTGCCGGCAATCGGTAATTTCGGCGGCTGGGCACCTGGGCAAATGGCGAGAATGTTGCCCAATGAAACTGGTTATTTTCTGCCAAAAAATGCAGATGTAGTTATTCAAGTGCACTACCACCGCGATGGCAAACCAGCCAAAGATAAAACGCAGATTGGGTTATACTTTGCCAAAAAACCAGTGAAAAATCCCTACCAGACAATCATGGTTGGTCCTAAAGGGATCCTGACGATTCCACCAAACAAAGAAAATCATACTATCAAGGGCAGCCTTTACCTGCACACCGATTGCCTGATGCATTCTGTAATGCCCCACATGCACCTGATTGGCAAATCGGTGAAGATTACCATGACGCCTCCAGAGGCCACGGCACCCATTACGCTGGTTGATATTGATAAATGGGATTACAACTGGCAGGAAACCTATTGGCTGAAAGAGCCGATGTTGTTGAAAGCTGGAACAAAGCTGGAAATTGAAGGCATTTACGACAACAGCAGCAACAACATCAATAATCCAAACAATCCCCACGGTGGGTATTCTTTGGAGAAGAAACAACAAACGAAATGCTGTTTGGGTTTTTTGGTGTTACCTCACCTGACGGCAAACGGGTACGGGCTCGATCAACGCCACCTGCTAAATAACACGCTTCCCAACTACTGTGGCATTCTTAGTCACCAGTACTTCAAAGATTTTCGTCCTGCGAATCCGCCGTATAGTGAAAGTGATGCCTGCCGTCACATAATGTTCGTTCACTTTTGGAACGTGTCCCAGTTCGGAAATCAACCAATCCGACATAGTTAGATCCGGATTCTGAAATGAAATGTCCATTCGAGAACTGATGTCTCGCAAATGAACACCCCCACCCACCATCCATGCATCTCCTTGTAGTGCGTGAATCTGACGGGGTAAGTGGTCAAATTCATCCTGGAGATCTCCAAGAAGTTCCTCAACGAGATCCTCCAGAGTAACCAGACCGAGTGTCTTCCCATCCTGGGCACGCACAATAGCCATGTGTTCGTGTAAATCTACGAAAATACGCAACAACTGGGCCGCAGGCTCATCTGGGGAAACGAATTGTACAGGGCGGATAATACCTGTTAATCCAGGATTATTCGGATTGGTTTTCGACCAGTAAACCATTTCCTTAAAGTTGATGTAGCCCACTACATCATCAACATTGTTTTCCTTGTGAATCGGGAAGCGAGTGTGGGGGTCATCATGCGCCACCACAATTGCATCGTCAATCGAGTTACTTGTTGACATGAAGGTGATTTCTGTCACCGGGATCATGACTTGCCCCACCGTCATCCGAGACAGGCGAGATGCCCCGCGAATAATCCTTTCCTGGTGAGGACCAATCAGATTTGTCAGACGTGCCATGCCGGCAAGGGCAGTCATTTCTTCCAGCGTGGGGTCATCCACCAGTCGATTACGTCGCTCAAAGGGCCTGTTAATGAGATGAATGAACCAGAGCACTGGCTGAAAAACTCGTGTCAGTAACAACAGGGGAATAGCCACAGCGGATAATCTGCGGTTGTACCGCACCCCGAGTGTTTTCGGTAGCACTTCGGTAAATTGAAGCATTACATAAGTAAATATGATTGAAAACCAGATAACCGCACCTGAACCATAAAGTTCTTCGACTTTAGAGCCAGCAATCGTGGCACCGATGGTGTGGGCTGCCGTGTTTAAGATCAGAATTACCGCAATGGGCCGATCAATCCGTTGCTTGAATTGCTGCCAGATTTTCCCCACTCTGGGGTTTTTCTGAACAATATCTGCAATCTGGCTGGGTGTTAAACTTAACACGATTGCTTCCAACAATGAACACATCGCAGAAATACTGACAGCAATAAACGCACTGATAAGAAAAATAGTCAACCAGGATTCTCCGATTCAGGAAAGGTGTTAAACAGCGATAGCTGCACAACGAAAAATTGAGACTACTACTTTGACTTTTTGCGCTTTGATTCGCCAGTCTTCTTTTTATTCTGCTGTCCAACAGGGCAATCTGCCAGCATCGGACAATCCTGACATGCTGGTTGATCGCTACAAAGTTGGTGCGAAAAATCGGTGAGCAGCTCGATAAACTGGATTCCTTTTGCTTTGGGAATCAAATGCTCCATAGAAGTACGTGCCTGCGAAATTGATGTTTCACTATCAAGAATCTCCAGCCTCACCAGCGGCCGTAAAGTAGATTCATCGATAGGCAAGGCATGTCCGCCCAGTGATCGCTGTGTAATCCATGCCTGCAAATAATCGTTTGCTGCCTGGAGCCGGGCGATTTTCCGAACGCCTTCTTTTACTCCCTTACTTGTTATATCCTGCATATCGTAAGAGTACGTCAGGCTGAACCATTCCTGAAGCAGACTGATGATGCGTTGGGCTCTGGGTCCAACATCGGAAAGCATGAACAGTACATCACAGAGTTCCTGAACTGTGGAAACACGGATTTCATTCCAGTCTATGAACTGGGTGATCAACTGGTTAAAAGCTGCATCTGCATTTTCGGAAGTGGCATTTTCACGCAGTATGCCATAGACCACTTCGTCGATTACTTCACGTTGTGGCGGGAGCTGAGACGTAAAATTTTTGTTCAGAATGGAGAATAAGTGGTCAACAAGTTTCTGTTTGGGGTTACCAGCGGCCATGAATTCCCCTCATCATGTGGAACGTTACACAACTAGTTGGCAGGTGATGAATCCGCTTCCGAGGGGAGATCTTCAACAGTTGGTTGTACATCGAGAAGCTTTTCCGTTTCATCATCCGTGGATTGTCTCAGTTTTTCCTGTGCAAGAATGTTGCTGACTTCCAGGCTGTTCTTGAGGCCTGTATCAAGAAAAAACTGCACCTTGGGAATATAGCGAGTTGTCATCCGTTCTGCCAACTTTGATTGCACAAATCCAGCAGCGTTGCGTAGACCATGTAATGTCAGTGTCTGTTCTTTTTCGGAACCCATCACAGAAACATACACTTTGGCAGTTTGCAGATCCGGAGTCACTTCGGTTCTTGTTACTGTAGTAAACTTAATACGTGGATCTCGCAGGTGAAACAAAATTGCTTCACTGGCCACTTCACGCACGACTTCCGCAACTCGAGCCAATCGGAATTTTTTCATATTATGCCACCAGTTCCGGTTTCAAAACTTCCTTCACCACAGAAACAAACTCAGCTTGCGGATGTACGCGCATTGCTTGAGTGATCTCCTCCAATAGCGACTGCACTGTTACTGCATCAGAGCCTACAACTGCAACCCCCAACACGATTGATTGACAAATATCCTGCAAATCAACTTCGCTGACCGCTACTTTCCATGAATTGAAAATACGGTCTTTCATGCTTCGAACAACTTGTCTCTTTTCTTTCAGTGTTCGGGCACCACGAAGCAAAAGCTTGAACTTTGCGTAACCTACATGCATCTTATTTCAATTGGCAACAAGCCAATGATTGGCGAAAATTAAAATCCCAGAAAAATCACTAATTCAAAGAACGTTGCCGACGGAAGTTGGTTACAGTTTCCGTTGAACCTGTTCAATGCGGTAAGCTTCGATCACGTCGCCAGTTTTCACATCGTCAAAGCCTAGCACTTTCATCCCGCAATCGTATCCTTCGCGAACTTCTTTAACATCGTCCTTGAACCGTTTCAGAGAATCAAGTTGGGCAGTCCGTTCGGGTGGTGGGAAAATCACCGCACCATCTCGAATGACTCGGATTTTTGCATTACGTTCCACGGTACCCTGGGTAACATAACATCCGGCAATTGTACCTACGGAACGAATCTTGAAGACTTCCCGAACAACAGCTCGGCCCAAATGGATCACACGTTCTTCCGGCTTCAGTTTACCTTCCAGAGCAGCCTTGATATCGTTCGTCAATTCATAAATGATGTTGTATTCACGAAGCGGGATATCCTTCTCGTCTGCCAGCTTAATCGCAGCATCGTCAGGAACCACGTTGAATCCCACCACCATCGAATCTGCGGGTGATGTCAACGCGAGTTGAACGTCACTTTCGGTAATTGCCCCGATACCAGAATGCAGAACGCGTACACGAACTTCTTCGTGTACCAGCTTTTCCAGTTCCTTCTTAATGGCTTCGACAGATCCCCGAGCTTCCGCTTTCAAAATTACCTTCAACTCAGTAATCTTGGTTTTGGATGCATTGAGGCTGAAGCTGTCAAGAGTGACAGGGGTAAAGCGATTAAGGGATGCTTCCTGGAATCGCTGTTTCCGTTTCTCAGCAATTAAACGCGCTGTAGCCAATTCAGGCACCACGTGGAAGTGGTCGTCTGCATTGGGAACTTCATCTAGACCAATGATGCGTACCGGAGTAGATGGTCCAGCCGTTTCGATTGACCGGCCCATATCATCATACATGGCACGCACACGCCCGTAGGAAGATCCGCAGATAATCGCCTCGCCTTTTCGTAACGTCCCTTGCTGGATCAGCAGCGTCGCGTTAACCCCCTGATCGCCGGAAAGATATGCTTCAAGACATACCCCCTGGGCCGATTTGTGTGGATTCGCTTTCAGTTCTGCCAATTCGGCCAATAGAGCAATATTTTCCAGCAGATCATCGATACCATCGCCCTTGGCGGCACTAGTGTAAACGAATGGACAATCACCACCCATCGTGTCAGGCAGCAACTCCAGTGAATAGAGTTGCTGCTCTGTTTTCTTCAAGTTGGCATCTGGCAAATCAACTTTGTTGATGGCAACAATGATCGATACTCCTGCTGCCTTGGCGTGGCTGATAGCCTCTTCTGTTTGCGGCATCACACCATCGTTTGCTGCAACCACAATGACAGCAATGTCTGTGACATTGGCCCCACGGGCACGCATCTTGGTGAAGGCTTCGTGACCAGGTGTATCGAGGAATGTAATTGGTTTTCCATCTTTTTCGACACGCCAGGCACGGATTACCTGTGTGATACCACCAGCTTCCGAAGAAACAACATCTGAATCCATACCGTATTTTTTGCGGATGGTGTCAAGCAATGTCGTTTTTCCATGGTCGACGTGCCCCATGATGACCACAACAGGAGCGCGGGATTCCAGTTTGCTTTCATCATCAGCTGCCTCATCATGGGCATCGAACATGTCCTGTTCCGCATCTTTCTGACGCTGAATATCCAGTTCAATACCTTTTTCGCCAGCTATCAATTCCGCCACTGCTGGCTCTACGCTGCTGTTGATAGTAAAGAGTGCGTTTGCCAAATCTTTCAATTTGAACAGCAATTCACCAGATTTCATCCCGATTGCTTCTGAAAGAGAGCGTACGGTAATCGGGAAGGCAATTGGGACTTTCCCTTTACGCTCAATTGTACCAGGCAATTTGGCCCGTTTCTGCTTGCGTAACAGGGCAGCACGCCGGCCAACCTTGGACCCAAGCGATTGGTCGTCCAGTTCTACATGTCCATCTGTAATAATAACGTCACGGGTCTTGACCTTCCGCTGTTCCGTGCGGCGGGCCCGTTCTGCAGCCCGACTGTCTTTGCCCTTGGCGGGAATGCCTTTTTTGCCTTTGCCTGCTTCATCCTCAACAACTTCGTCAGCACCCGGCTTCACAGGTGTGGGCAATTCTGCCTGGCGACGGATCTCAGTCAGGTTCTGACGGCCTTCCCGCAGCAACTTCAACTCTTCGAGTGTAAATCGGCGTGCGGGCTGTGAAGTTCCGGGCTGGGCGGCACCTGCCTTGTTTCCGGGAGTGGGAGCACCCTTCACTGGAGGTTTGGCACCAGGTTGCTCGGTAGTTGGGCGTACAGTGCCTGCTTTTTGAGCAATTGACCCAGTCCCACGTTGGGAAGGCTGGCGTCGATTGCGATCTCCTGGCCGAAGTGGGGCTTGTCCACTGGCAGGACTGCCTTGAATATTGGCAGGGCGTGCTGTACCGTGCCACCTGATCCTGCAGTACCGGGCGCAGGACGTTGTTGGAGGCGATCACCAGCACCTGAATTGCTGGCAGTGCGTTGTTGTGGCCGCTCTCCCACGCCACCGGTTGGGCGGGCAGGATTTTCTGGAGCTCGAGCTGTCGGTGCAGGCGATCCACTTGTAGCAGGACGTTGCGGAGCAGGTGCTGGCTTTGCAGCAGGTGGAACCGGTCTTTTCGGCTGCAAATTCTGCATCGGACGAGGAGTATTCAGATTCATCGGACGTTTGGGCGGCAACAATTGTGGTGTAGCTGCTTTCACAGGCATTGTTTCCACATTGCCAGAGCTCGAAGGCATCGCAATTTCTTCCGGCTGTACTGTGGGTGCAATTTCTGCCGAAACAGGGGCAGTGTCTTCGATGACCTGAACTGGCTGCAGTGGCACTTCGATCGGTTCTGCCACTTGCTCCTGTACTGCTTCAACTTGCTCGACAACGTCTGAATCAACAGATTCTTCAACTTCCAAAACTGGAGCTGGCTGCTCTACTTTGGGAGCAGGACGTGGAGAGTCTAACGTGGGAATCCGCTTTGGAAGCTCAGGCACTGGTGGCTTAACCGGCTCTTCCACTGGAGATGATTCTTCATGAATTTCCGCAGCAGCCTCAACAGGCACAATTGTATCTTCAACAATCGGAGCATCTGTTTGCTCTTCCGGTTCCACAAGTTCGGGAGTTTCCTCAACCGATTTTTTGGGAGGTGGGGGTAGGGTGACGATTTTCTTGTCCACCATCTGGGGGACTACAGGCTTGCTGGGTTGTACAGCAGGCGCAGACACCTTCTTGGCTGCAGGCTTGCCACCTTTGTTCAAACGATCTTTTAATTGATCAACTTGCTCAGCTTCCAGACTACTGAGGTTGTTTTTGACGTCAAAACCAAGTTCTTTGCAATATTCCAAGAGATCTTTGGTGTCGACGTTGAGACTTTTAGCCAAAGCGAATACACGAACAGGTTTAGCGGCGCTACTTGCCAAGCAGATTTACCCCCAGGCAGACTGATTGCTGCCATAAACTACCAAGAAAATAATTGTTTGAACGTACCCGGTGTTGCAGTTCGGAAAATATCCGTATCTCAATCGCACCCATGGTGGGTGTAGTTAGCTGGTGAGGTAAAGCTACATAATAAAGTGTCTAATCGATCCTTTCGCCGGGTATCACAACTTGTGTAATTAGTGGAAGTAACTCCATACAATAGCACCACCAGGGCGACAAACCCTGTTGATACTATTCTAGGTTACACACATTTTGGTGGTTGTCACTGGCAAAAAGTAATATTTTTAGGAATTGAATCTGATTTTTCGTTTATTCACAAATTAAATGAGGATATTTTCATTAAAATCCCCTCATTTTATCCATTACCCAGGCCAAATGCAGTTCGGATGCAGGAATGTGCCAAATCACCGAATTTTGCATCCACGACAACACTGATACAGATTTCGCTGGTATTGATCATCACAATATTGATTCCTTGTGACGCCAGCGCTTCGAACATTTTTCGTGCCACACCTGTGTGAGTACGCATTCCGACACCATGAACAAACAGGATGGCAATTTCACCCACTCCAACAACAGTAGCTTGGGGATTTATCTCGCTCATCACAGTTCGTGTACACTGCAGTGCCTTCTCGAGATCCGTTTTCGGAACTGTAAAGGATAACTCGGCATGGTCTGGCCCAGTAAGGTTCTGGACAATCATATCCACCAGGATACCATCTGAAGCGATCGCTTCAAAGACTCGGGAGCAGTTACCGGGCAGATCAGGCAGGCCAAAAACGGTAATTCGCCCGTAGGAGGCATCCAGTTTTACCCCACTGACAACAATATCTTCCATACCTGATAACCGTGCCAACGCTACGGCAAGTTCTGCCGGATCACCACGGTGGGGATGCAAAGTAGTGCTAGCGTGATCGCTGATGTCAGTTTCCACACCAGCACCAGTGCGAGGGGATTCCAGCTCAAAAGCCGAATGCACCGATTTCAGGGCCTTTGGGCCATCTTCTCTTGCCACCAAAACGGTAATTTTAATTTCGCCCGTGGTGATCATCTTTACATTTATTTTTTCATCTGCCAGTGCAGCAAACATTTTTTCCGCAATACCTGGAAAATGCGGCATTCCTGCACCCACCACCGATACTTTGGCAACATCTTCAACTGTTGCAATCACCCCACCTAATTCATCGATAATAGGTCGAATGGTGATCAGAGTTTTATTCAGATCATTTCGGAGCAACGTGAAACCAATGCAAGCTTTCCCACCAGAACCAACACTTTGGCCAATCATGTCAACTGCAATGCTAGCTTCGGCGATTGCTTCAAAAATCCGGTGGCTGACACCTGGCCGATCGGGCAGACTTTCCAGAAAAACCCGAACTTCGTCTTTTGCAAGTGCTGCACCACAGGCGGGGAAGGTGGTCATCCAGTTGGCTTCTGGAACGATCCAGGTTCCCACCACATCGGTAAATGCGCTTCTCACCATCAGGGGGACATCATATTTTTTGGCAAACTCGATCGCACGAGAATGCATGACACCTGCACCCATACTGGCTAATTCCAGCATTTCATCGTAACAGATGGCATCCATTTTACGTGCTTCAGCAATTAACCGGGGGTCGGTTGTGTAAACACCATCGACATCGGTGTAAATTTCGCATGCAACAGCATTTCCAGCCAATTTGAGTGCGGCTGCCAGTGCCACGGCGGTGGTATCTGATCCTCCTCGTCCGAGAGTGGTGATATTTGACTGCTCATCAACCCCTTGAAAGCCTGCCACGATCACGATGTTATCTGACTCGAGAGCACGCAACATTTTATCCGTGTCAATCGCCTTTATTCGAGCTTTCGTATGAGACGAATCGGTTCGGATGCCCACCTGAATACCGGTAAAACTGACTGCCGCTTCCCCTAATTGCTGGATTGCCATCGCCATCAGAGCAATCGAAATCTGTTCGCCGGTGGCCAGCAGCATATCCATTTCACGTGCAGGTGGATTATCGCTGATTTCACTTGCTAGGGCAATCAGATCATCCGTAGTATCACCTCTCGCACTGACCACCACCACTACGCGATTGCCGTCATGTTTAGCCCGAATTGCTCTTCTTGCTGCACTGGTAATCCGTTCTGCATTGGCAACACTGGTTCCCCCGAATTTCTGCACGACGATCGACATGCCGCACTGCTCCCGACAACTTTGCAAAGGTTCATTATTTCATCTGAAAGGATCATGTTATGAACTGATGAAAGTGAAAATCGTTTTGAGAGCAATCAACCAGGTTTTCAACAAGGAAACAACTGTCGATCAGAATGATTTCGAGTGGCAATTTGGCCAACTTTCAACGTGCACAAATTATAATCGAATCAAAAAAGTTGATACGGCCTGACATCCATTTATAGTGACTGTAGAATAATCTTCCGAAGGAAAGGGATAAGGATTAATTTTCTGGAATTACCAGACCATCGGCTCGGCTACACAACATCTGCAAGGTAGCCAAAGCAGTTGAGCTTTTCAAAAAGCGGACGGAACCATCTCCCATGGCGACGTTGACCCCACCTGTATGACCAGATGATAAAGGAATATTTCGACCAGTGTTGTGACTGGTCCCACCTGAATTTGGTAGTCCACGCTGGTTGATCTGATATGCGACAGTCGTGCAGTTAAAATGCCGTTCGGTATTAGCTGTACCGACAGCAGTGTTATTTGTACCCATTGTCCAGCCGTGGGGGCCCTGGCTGGTGATCGCTGAATAGCTGCCTGTGATGGGTTGGTTATTCGCATCACGTAGATGATCACTTTGCTCACCCACAATAATCGTGTTACTGGTGCCATCAGTAATTGCTGAAAAATTGATCTTGCTATTCTGAAACAAACTTCCCCCGCCGCTGCCTGACCCGTGACCACCAGTGTTTAGCGGAGTATCCAAAGTCGAACCCGCAATTCCAGTGTACGATGTGAACATCTGAATCGAACCTGCATTGTTGGAAGTTGCGTAAAACTCTGGTAACGTTGAAGAGGGACAGCGATAATTTGGTACTACAAAGCGATTTACTACAGCCATGTTGTTTGCGTTTGTGTAACCACTAGCAGTGGTGTGTTGAAAGCGGTTGTAAACGTTATCCTGCTCCATGTAAGGTAACAGGTACACTTTCCAGGAGAGACCCCATGCAGTGTTATCCTGATCTGATGGGGAACAACCTTTCGGTAAGTAACCCAATCCATCGTGGTGAGCATGTAACGCAATGCCAATTTGTTTCAGATTATTGGAACACTTCGACCGATTGGCCGCTTCGCGTACTTTCTGCACAGCTGGCAATAAAAGCCCAATGAGAATTGCAATAATTGCAATGACAACCAGTAGCTCAATCAGGGTAAAGCCTGATCGTCGAGAGGAAAAATTCGCCATCAACGCACTCCAAAGAATATGATTTAATGACGGTCAGAAGACCGCTTTAACATTAATACTGCACTGAATCGCACCACTGCAAGAGAATAACAAATAAAAATATGATTATGAGTAGAATTGGTTAAGATCTCATCTTTATGGCAAAAAATGCCTGTTGATTGTGAGAGATCTGTGAGAAAACTGTATCTCGCATCATGATTCTCATCATCCCGCAGTTTGAACAACTTACAAATCTGTTACAAACCTTTCGTATCCTAAAGATCGTCTTTCATGTGGGGTATGGTACTGATCTCTCTATTCAGAAAATCCCCCAAATTCAGGAGAAAAACGATGAAAATGGTCTACTTGTGGTGCAGCACCGCAACAGTTGTGCTTGCCAATGTGCTCTTTGCCGCAGATCCTCCACTTAAGCCAACGGATAGCACCATCGTTGCTGTCACGGTCTATCAATCCACGGCACTGGTCACGCGGGAAGTGACTGTACCAGCGGGGCAGGGGGTGCAGGAAATCATGATTACACCCATGCCCAGTCAGATTTTACCCAGTTCGATTTATGCCGAAGGAAACCAGGACACTCGAATTTTGTCTGCTCGGTTTCGCAGTCGTGCGGTGTTTCAGGATACGCGGGAAGAAGTGCGGAAACTGGAATCCCAGCTTGCAGAATTGCAAACCAATAATGCCAAACTCCTCGGTGAGTTGGAAGAAATAAAAATGTTTCTGGCATTGTTGAGCAAAATGGAAACTTTCAGCACCGCCACCATGTTGCAATTAACCGAAAAAGGGGCCTTAAAAAGTGAAGAAATTATCACACTTGCCAATTACATTAATGAGAATCGTTCCAAGAAATTGAAAGAACAAGTTACTGTTCAGCAAAAAGTCGACGAATTGAAAAAGGAAATTCAATTTGTGCAAAGACAATTATCTGAAAAATCAGGTGGTTTCAGCCGCACAGAACGGGATGCGGTCATCATTCTGGAAAAGAAAAATAATGCAGCTGGCAAGGTTCGGTTAAGTTATCTGGTAGAAGGTGTCAGTTGGCGCCCACAATACAAGTTCCGAGCAGGTAAAGATAAAGAAGTGGTGTTAGTGGAGTACCTGGCAGGTGTGCAGCAGAACAGTGGCGAAGATTGGAACAATGTGGATGTGACACTTTCTACCGCACAACCAATGCTGAATGCAGCACCCCCGGATTTGTTGGCGTTAAATCTGCAGGTGACTTCACATCAGATTGTAGTGAACAATTTTGGCAAAGATGGCAAACCTACCTCACCTGGCTTTAATCTGCCTGGTGGGCCAAGCCCACAACCAAACTTGCCTCCTGGTGCTTATCGCGAGCTACTGGACCAACAATCCCGCACATTTCGTCAGCAATCGGTGGATAACTACAACAAGCGGGACGAAAAGAAGGCTGGTGAATTAGCCAATTCTGCAGCAGCAGTGGAACAATTCCGCGATCTGGTGGCTGGGCAGGAAGAAGTGAAAAAACAATTAGAAGGTGCAGTGGGAACTTCCGATGAAGGGCCCAGCGTTACCTATCACCTGGACCGTAAACTTTCAATTCCCAGCCGAAATGATGCCTTGGTGGTAGAAATCACCCGCCTGGAACTGATGCCGGAATACTTTTACAAAGCGGTTCCTGTGCTGACCCAAAACGTTTACCGACTGGCAAACCTGGTCAACAAGAGCGAAATCGTACTGCTGGCTGGTGATGCCACGATGTATCAGGGGAGTGATTTTGTGGGCCAATCCCAGTTACCTCTGATTGCCATCGGCAAACCATTTACTGTGGGCTTTGGAGTTGATCCTCAGCTTCAGGTTACCCGCAAACTCATGAATAAAACCCAGACAACCCAGGGCGGTAACCAGGTGTTGACCTTTGATTACCAGATCCTGCTGCAAAGTTACAAGACTGCACCCGTCACCTTACAAGTGTGGGACCGATTGCCGAAGGCAGAATCCTCTTCCATCGCGGTAACGATGGTCAGCCAGACGCCCGCACTCAGCAAAGATGCAATCTATGAACGAGATGATCGCTCACGGAATTTGCTTCGCTGGGATATTGTGGTGAATCCAGAAAACCATGGCGATAAACCGGTACTGGTTGATTATTCCTACAAACTGGAATTCGATAAAAACGTCAACCTGGGCAGCACGATTGGCAAGTAAAACTTACTTGATGTAGAAAAACTCGCTGGCGTTCAGCAGAACGTGACAATAATCGTTCCAGGCTGCTAATGACAAGTTCGCGGGTGCATTACTGGAACTACCCACAGCACGGATGTGCAACTGATTTGAAGTTAGGTCGTGGAACAAGTTTGGTTTCGGTTCAAAAGACCAGTGCCCGACAGTGTTGTTGGAGACCGCTTCTTTCAAAAAGAGAAGTTCTTCATTAACGAGAGCTTTGTTCGATATTCGCACTTCATCTAACAAGCCATCAAATCCCGCGCCCTTTCGTGAGCCAATCGCCACTGGCAGATTGTTTGCTATCCCACCAGTGGTGACCACGGGCAGTTTCACACTGCCTAATTGCTCATCGTCGTTAGATAAATCCTTCACAAAAAATACCGCTTCACCTGCTTGCTCTTTCGTGGCCAGCCGAAAGCTGACAGCCACATAATATGGCTTGTTCAGTGCGATATGCTGATCAGAAAAGAGTGCCTCTTCACCAAACGAACCATCGCGGTGCTTGCCGATCATCTGCAGAACGAGGGTTTGTGGCTTCCGACGCGATTTTTTACCTGTGATGCCGAACGCCCAACCAGGTTGTTGATTATTACCCGCCCATTTGGAGATAATAGTCCGCACAGTACCTGTTTCTGCAATTGTTCGTGGGTAAATGTATGCTTCGAGCGTGAAATCTTTCTCAGGTAACACGGCGTGGTGGGGTACTTCAAATCCCGCTTTACCGTTGAGTTTCACATCGGCAGCCTGTCCATCTCGAAATGGGATTTTACCTGCTTCAAATTTGGCTTCGGCAGATTCTGTTTTTTCAGGTTGAATGCGTGCCTGTTGGGCTGCCAGAAACTGTTTGCCAATTGCAATTTCTTCAGATGTCGCAGCACGCCCAAATGCCAGTCGATAGGCAGCATCGATTCTGGCTTCTTCATTACTGGGCTCCTCACGCTGGAGTCGTGCAGAAAATGCTTTTGAGCGTTGCAACAGATATTGGCTATTGAATAAATACAGTGATTGAACAGGCGTGGTGGTGGTATCTCTTGAAGACGAACTACTGAACCAAAATGGTGCGTCGAATACATCAAGAAGCGGGTTTCGCTGGTTCCGCAGTGTCTTGGTATAAATTGTCCGACATGGCACAGTTGCGGCGGCACCTGGGCCACCAGTTTTATCGGTTAATTCCCCGGTAACTGCCAGGAAGGAATCGCGTATCTGTTCCGCATCCATCCGCTGAACGGTGCGAGTCCAGATGTAGCGATTTTCCGGATCGATTTTTCGTGCAGATTCCATGTTCGCGTGCTCAGCACTACGTTGGTACGCAGCACTGGTAACCATCAAACGATGAATGTGCTTTAATGACCATGGTTTTGGGTTCCCATGTTGCCCCACTGTGGGGTTCATTAATTCGCTGGCAAGCCAATCCAGCAACTCAGGATGTGATGGTGCTTCACCCAGTTTACCAAAATCGCTGCTGTTGACCGCTAATCCCTTACCAAAGTGCTGTTGCCATAGACGGTTGACAATCACTCTCGAGGTTAAGGGGTTCTCAGGGCTCGTGAGCCATTTTGCCAATGCGGTGCGTCTACCAGTTGATTGCGCACTCGGTACAATCTTCGCGGGCTGTTCGTCCAGAATTGTAATGAATCCAGGATCAATTAAGTTGTCTGGCCGCTTAGGAATAAAGACTTCCGCTGCTTTCGGCCCCACATCACTGACGGCAAACGCCACAGGCAACGGTGGAGGCTTCAAAGCATCAAATGTGGCCAGTTGTCTGCGCAATTCCAGGACCCGTTCTTTGTCCTTCCCTTTGATGAAATTATCAAGCCTACCGAACTCGTAAGTCACTTGACGATAAGCAAGTTCTGCCAACTGATGTTCTTTGGCGGTGCGTTCTGAAGCTGGCTTGTTGATCATTTCCTGAATGTCTTCTGGAAACATGATGATCGCTTTTTTTGCCGCATTTTTGCGGTAGGGTGCTTCGATTTCATCCAGTTCTTTCCGGATGGTAGCCGTTTTAGTTTCCCACACGGCTAATTTCTGCTGATAGGCTTTCTGTTCCGCAGGAGTGGCAGCAATCTGGTCCTCCCTTGGCAGTATTCCGGCAAAAAACGCCCGCAAACGGAAGTAGTCTTTTTGGAGGAGGGGATCAAACTTGTGGTCGTGGCAGCGGGCACATTGCAGCCCCATGCCTAAAAACACATCGGCTGTGGTATCTGTGATGTCATCCAGAATCAACTCCCACTGTGTTCGCACATCGCGCTGGTTGTATTCATAGATCCAGTGTCGAAGGTAACCAGTTGCAATTAAGGCTTGTGGGTCGCCAGGAAACAGTTCATCCCCAGCGATCTGTTCCTGCACAAAGCGGTCATATGGCTTGTCTTCATTGAATGCCGCAATGACATAATCTCGATAGCGCCAACTGTGGGGACGATACTCATCCAGTCGGTAGCCATCGCTATCTGCATAACGCACCAAATCCAACCAAAGACGAGCAGCACGCTCCCCATAACGGGGGGTGGCCAATAATCGATCTACTAGTTTGAAATAAGCATTCGGATCTCGATCCTGAACAAACGATTCCATATCTGCAGGCGTCGGAGGTAACCCGGTCAAGTCCAGCGTTACGCGCCGAATCAACACCTCTCTTTCTGCACGTGCGGAAGGGGTAAGATTCATTTCGCGTAATGTTGCGTCGATGAAATGATCGATCGGATTCCCTGCATTTTCAGGCACAATGGGTCGTTTAATCGGCTGAAATGCCCACCATTGACGGTCTTCATCGGAGATTTTTACAATCTTCCGAGGCGTTTTTGAATTGGGCCATACTGCACCATCAGCAATCCACTTCACAAGGATCGCAATTTCGTTATCAGCCAGCCTCGCCTTGGGTGGCATTTGCAGATCTACATTCTTGTATTGAATTGCTTCTACTAACAGGCTTTCAGCAGGTTTCCCGGGAATTAACGCCGGGCCGGTGTCTCCACCAGTAAGTAAACCATGCAATGAATCAACTACCAGTCCACCTTTCGATTTTTTTGCAGCTTCACTGTGGCAACTAAAACACTTCTCAGCCAGAAGCGGCCGAACCGATTTTTCAAAAAAAGCGACTTTCGCAGCATCTGGTTCTTTCGAATGCAAGGTCACTGGCATCCAGAAACCACTCATGTAAACAAACAAGATCAGCGAAGTACTAGGACTAAACTGTTTTGCGATCATCGATATCGAGAATAATTGCTGTATTTTCATTGCCAATATGTTACCTCAAAAAGGGGCGTTTTTAAAAGCAAATTTCAACCACATCGGGTTTTTCAGAAAAGTTGCGAACATTCCGTTTGCGAATGCTGTCTAAAATGTGGTGAAAGTTACTACGATAAACAACATAGCGTCCAACGATCCGGGATAATTTAATGGTAGAATGACAGGCTCTGAACCTGTTGGTGTTGGTTCGAATCCAGCTCCCGGAACTTCACATTCTTTCTTGATGATCCAATTCGATTAATCTCCTGTCTGCTTCAAATACTGGATCGGGCAACAATCCTGCCAACCGAATTGAATTTTCTTCGGTTAATTCCCTGATCGGTGCTCCAATCCCACGAAAAACTGGTAGTCCTTTGCGGATGGCAATGATCTCCCGCCGGGTTCTGCCTTTGGGACTGTCTGGCCATGGGCCGATTCGTTCTTCCCATTGGAAAAAATAACCCATGATCTCGCGGATATATTGCCAATACCCCGGGTGATCGGTTTGAATCACAAACTGACCATCAGGCTGCAGGGCACGGTGGACCAGCGTTAAAAATGCTGGCGTAATCAGGCGTTTGTGCACCTCGCGTGGATCGTAATACGGCTGTGGGTGGTAGCAGTGAATCTCGGCCACACTTCCTGGTTCTACCCACTGGTCCAACAACTCGTAGGCACCCCCGACGGCAAATTTAAGGTTTTTCAAACCGCGTTGGTTGCCACGTCGACGTGCGTAACGAATTACTACCGGTAACGTATCAATACCCAGGTGATCGCACTCCGGTCGAGACCAGGCACTGGCCAATGTTGAACGCCCATTGCCACATCCCAAATCCAGCACCACGGGTGCGGCTCGACCAAACAACTCAAGCCAGTTCAATTTCCCCTCTGAGGGGTAACTTTTCAGGGCTGTCTGGGTCCATTTATCTTTTTCCTGAATGATACCAGCAATCGGAATACCAAACTCTCGTTCAATCGCACCAGGCTGGGCTATCCATTTTTGCACATTCTTTTTCTTTTTTTTATCCATCTAGCGCTCTTCTTGTTCAGCACGTATCGGAACAAATGACTGTACTTAATTATATATTAATAACGCTGATAGTAGAAAAAAGTTTACATGAAATTGGGTTTTTCTCGATTTTTTTACAAAAGTAGGTACTTACGATGGAAATCCTTTCACTTGTGAAAGTTGATTCATAAAAATCCCAGTGCCACGCACGCGGTGATGGTGCTGGCAACTACCGCAATCGCAATTATCGCACCGAAGCACCCAGATTTCTTGATCACCACTGGTGGGCGGAGCATTTCAGTCAGCAGCTGTATGGCATTCCTGACATACCAACTCGAAACGTGGGCGATCGTCCAACTTGTCCATGCTCGATTCATGCACCAACTTATTCCGAATGGTGGCCACAAAACGCAGTTTTTTAACCAAAGCTTCGGGTAATTTTGTCTGAACCGCTGAAACTTTTTCGTGCAGTCCGCGGCCCTGTGCACCCAAACCCTGCTCTAACATTTGTTCAAATGTTTTGCACCACTTGATTACCAGTTCGTAATCGCCCATGAATCAATTCCGTCCCGTCAGAAGAGAGTTTCAGATCGAACGAATCTATCTTAGAAAGATTCTGGCGTCAGGTGCTGCAACGTTATCCATTCCACTGCAGCAGATCGATCATCCACATCCGACAGGAAATAAAAAGAAGAAATGGCTTTGCGTAATAAGAAACTCTCAACCAATGCTTTAAATGATCCACAGCGTTCGCGTAAAAAGAAAAAGGCTGGTAACAACAGGGTGGTTGTACCAGCCTTGGGTGGCGGGACCCAATCTCAACAATATTATTCTGAATAAATTCTCATTTATTCAATCTCAGCTATTCGTTTGCGGCGCAAATCGGCTGGCACGTCGTAGTGTTGTATCCACGGGTGTTACAAAGTAATTCGTACCCGCACCCGCATCCACAACGTCTTCCCAAGGGGTAAACACGATTGTGTCATCACCATCGCCACCTAAAACCTGGTCGGCAGCCGATTGACCATCAAGAAAATCATTGCCAATGCCGCCATCGAGCAAATCGTTATTTTCGCCACCAAGGAGCGTGTCATCCCCTTCGTTACCATAAAGAAGATCATCGCCAGCATTGCCAATCAAGAGATCATTTCCAGAACCACCCAGGATGGTATCGTTTTCTACCCCGCCGTGAAGTTCATCGTTGCCGCTTCCACCATCAAGTAAGTCGAGTCCTGCTTCGCCAAAAATGGTGTCGTTACCATTACCACCATAAAGATAATCGTTTTCGACTCCACCATACAGGAAATCATCATCCTGCTGACCATCCAGCAAATCGTGGCCCGCTTCACCATACAGGTAGTCGGTGCCATCGCCGCCATAGATCCGGTCATTTCCTGTCCCACCAAAAATCTGGTCATTGCCAGATTCACCATCTAGTAGGTCGTTGCCACTCTCTCCATACATGGTGTCGTTGCCACTGCCACCAAAGAACTGATCGTGGCCATCACCTGCGTAAATTACATCGTCGCCCTCATTCGCCCAGCCAATGTCATCACCGTTTTCTCCATAAAGCACATCATTGCCAGCGTTTCCTACCAGGGTATCGTTCCCTTCGCCAGCGAAAATCTGGTCGTTTCCCTGACCGCCTTTAATGACATCGTTGCCATTTGCACCATAAAGGAGGCTGGATGCCACAATGGGATCCATTCCTCGTTCATGCGTGCTGAGATCAATCAGGTCGTCACCCGCACCGCCATAAACCAGAATGGTGCGTACTTCATTAGCTGGAACACTACCCACGTAACTTCCATGGTGGTCGATGGCGATATCAGTTACTGCGATATGTCCATTAACAGCCTGTAATATAATTGAATCGTTATTTTCTGTGCCATAGACGTACAGTAAACCATGTCGAAGGGCAGCAGTAATCCCACTGGGATTATCTCGTGTTTCGAGTGATTCTAAATGAAGTAAAGTACTATTTCGTAAAGACTTAGAGTGCTGAGAGCTAATAATTTTGCGCAACGTTCTTACCCCCACTAACTGGGTATGCACCGTGCGGTCTGAGGGGGTAAATAAACCACGCGATTAGGAAGTAATTATCTTAACGGCAAAATAGTCGCGCACAAGCACAATTTTTGAAAAAATTGAAAAAATGGTTTGACAGCCGAAAAATCTTGTTCTAACGGCGTTCTAAATCTGCAGCACTTCACATGCAAGAATACTTGATTTGTCAGTTTTTGACAGTACTTGTATATTTATGTCGACTAATTAGGGCACATGGAGCCCAAGGTTGTGTTGATTTCAGTTGAATATTGTGCAACTTTTTTCAATGCAGACACGATTTCTAATACGCTGGCATCTGTTCCTAACAGGGCAGGGTGGTGCAACTTCACAATTTCTCTGTGGGCACGTTCCGCGTTTGGAAAACCTGCACTTCCGGCAAGATAACGACTTTTAGCACGTCCTATATGCAAGGCATGAAAGCCCGGATCAAAAGGAATTCCTTCTGCATGCATTGCCTGAACAAAGAGCGAACGGGGCATTCCGAATTTGGCGGAATCATACCAGAACCCAACCTTGTAGTAAGCAGGTATGGTGCATGAATCCAGGTTGGAAAACAACTGTATCCCGGGTAAATTCTGGATTTCACTACTGATCAAACTTACTTTTTGCTGTCTGTCCTGAGTCATCAAATCCAATTCCAGCAGCTGCGGCAACAGTACCGTTGCCTGTAATTCCGAAAGTACTGCAATTTGTTGAATGCCACGTGATAGAGCCAGTTTGGCGCGTTGCATCAACTGTGGGGATTGTGCCAGCAAAGCACCACCCCTCCCAGCTGAAAGTAATTTCGAGCCACCAAAACTGATCACGCTGATGTCGCCTAAACTACCCAGTTTACGAGATCCAATACTGCCACCAGGCACCTGGGCGGCATCTTCAATGATCACGATCGGCTGATTCAAACGCTCTCTCAATTCCTGTACGGGAATAATTGCCCCATGCATGTGGGATAAGATAATGGCTTTGGTTCGATCTGAAATCGCTGTCAGCAACTGGTCGAAATCGGCGACAGGAAGTTGTGCACTAGTATCTACCAGGACGGGTTTTGCACCTAAGTGCAGAATATTCAAGAAGTTAGGCTCATAATCGTAGGCAGATAGAATCACTTCATCGCCCCCACCAACCTGGGCTGCACGCAGGGCAATCTCCATTGCCAAGGTACCGCTGGCGCAGGTGATCGCACTTTCTACTTCAAAGTATTCCGTGAGGGCTTTTTCCAACGATTTGACTGCGGGGCCATGATAAAGTCCCCACGTATTGTTGGAAAGTGCCTGATTAATTGCCTCAATAATGCGAGAACTGTGAGGTGGCCAGTGTGGAGAGCCATTTGGACGTACCGGTTCGCCACCCAGGATTGCCGGAAGGGAATTGTTCATCCAAGTCCTTACCAATTGAATACTTACTTCAATTTACCATGATATACAACAGATTCGACATGAAAGTTCTTTCATTAGGATGTTCAAATCATGGTTAGAAGTATTTTTTGTTTTTTCGTGGGGTGCCTGATTTCACCAGGTACTTTTGCCGACGAGGTAAAGCCAGTCGTACAGTTTCAGCCCACTGGTTTATGGCTGGGGACCCTGAAAATTGGCGTGATCGATCTGCGAATTGTTTTGGAGATTACCAAAGAGAAAGAAGGAAAACTGTCCGGACAAATGATCAGTCTCGATCAGGGTAATGCAAAAGTGCCTTTTTCTTCAATTGAACACACGGACAACAATCTGAATATTGAATTAAAGCTCGCTGGCATTAATTTCAAGTGCGAGCAGGTCAATGCCACGGAGATGAAAGCCGATTTCAAACAGGGTGGCGTTGAATTGAAGTTGAAATTACAAAAAATCGAAAAAATTCCTGTTTCCCTCCGCCCACAAATGCCCAAACCACCTTTCCCTTATTTGGTTCGCGAACTTGAATTCAAAAACGAAGAGGCAAAAATCTCACTTGCAGGCACATTAACTTTACCAGACGGGAAGGGGCCTTTTCCTACGGTAGTGCTGGTCAGTGGATCAGGCCCTCAGGATCGCGATGAAACCCTTTTTGGGCACAAACCGTTCTGGGTCATCGCCGACCACTTTGCCCGCAATGGAATTGCCAGTTTTCGTTACGATGAACGGGGTGTGGGCAAATCCAAAGGCAAATTTGCAGGATCTACTTCGGCAGATTTCGCCAGCGATTGTCTGGCTGCAATACAAATGCTTCAGAAAGCCGAGGGAGTTGACCCATCGAAAATTGGGATTTGTGGACACAGCGAAGGTGGACTGGTAGCACCCTTGGTAGCCAGCAATAACCCAAAAGAAGTCGCATTTATCATTTCGTTAGCAGGACCTGGCATCACTGGCGAGCAGATTCTCTACACTCAAATGCAGGATTTTGCGTTGCAACTTGACCCAAATGCAAAAGACGAAATTGCACAATCCCGCAAGATGCTTGAAAAACTGGTTCCCATTATGAAATCTGGTGAAAAGCCAGAAATCATTGAAAAGAATATGACTAAGGCGTTAGACGAATTTATCACCGACTTACCAGTTGGAGAAGCAAAGGACAGTCTTACCAAGGGGAAGGCAACAATTATTGGCAGATTGGCAGACCCATGGATGTGCTGGTTTGTTTCCCACGATCCAACTGAGTTCTTCAAGAAAACAAAATGTCCGGTTCTCGCGTTGAATGGTGGCAAAGATGTACAGGTAAAGCCAAAAGACAACCTCAATGGAATTAAAAAGGCATTGATGGCTGGGAAGAACTCTCATTTTGAAATTAAGGAATTCCCCGGCTTAAATCACTTATTTCAAGAGTGTAAATCAGGCCAACTAAACGAATATGGGCTTATCGAACAAACGATCTCACCAAAAGTGCTGGATGTCATGGCCCAGTGGATTTTGAAGAGATAATGTTGGATGCAATCTCTACATACTCGTTTATGTCTCTGATACAAGCCGCGTTCAGGCGGAATCGCTAATCTTCCTCGTTCACCGGTTCCCCGCCGTTAATGGTGATCAAGCCATGGATGATTTGTGGGGAAACTGATTTGCGCATTCGTTTTACCGAACCATCTGCCATTGCCACCAGAAAATGGCGACCAGAGGCAGGACCGAATGATGGAAAATTCATCCCTCTTTTATAGGGGATATCCTGAGGTGAAGCCCACGGAACTGTATCGGTCGTTTCAACAAAAATCAACGTGTTGGATGAACCGTCTGGAATTCTATTGATTTGCACTTTTCTGGAAAAGTCAAAAACCGTGTCTTGTCCAACAAAGCTACGATACGGTGTCTGGTTATCCAGACGACCTAGGTATGGTGGACTGTAAGTAGGAATATACATTGTAGTGTATTTCAGATTCTCTGGCGAATCCCATTCTGCAGACAGATCGATACTACGATAAATATTATCTTGTTCGATGTAGGGAAGTAGTGAAACACGCCAGCTCAAATCTCTGTTTACATTCATTTGCTCATCTATTACATAAGGCTCCGGTATACGATCATTTACATCATTGTATGCGTGGAATCCTACCAGTATCTGCTTGCAGTTGTTGGTCGATTTTGCCATGTTTGCCGTCATTCTTACGTGTTTAACAGCATAAAGTAAGATGGGAACAATCATTACAGTGAAAAACAGTCCAAGTGCTATGCCTGCAATTGCTTTGCCTTTACCAGCTATTTCACCACCACTATTACTAGATTTCGTATATCCGATGATTCCCAGGATGATTGCGACAATGCCTGTCGTTGGGCCAAAACAAGCAGACAGCAATCCCAGTATCAGGCTTGCTGTTGCCATGCCATTGCCTTCACGTGGCGGAGCAGGGCGTGGGCGACGTTCGAAATCATCTCTCTCATCACCATCCTCTTCGTCTCTTCGATAAGATCTGGGACGCCGGGACTTATCATCGCGTGGGTAATCAAAATCATCTCGTTCGGATGCCATGTGGGTATTCTCCGCATTGAAAAAGAAATGAACTCTATTAGAGAAGTTTTTGGGCTCAATAACTTGAGGACAATGATATTAAAGTGAAATAAATAATTGAAAAGTCGCGGCGACAGGATTTGAACCTGTGACCTCCAGGTTATGAGCCTGGCGAGCTGACCGAGCTGCTCCACGCCGCAATATTATCTTAACATTTGCAAGCCTTTCGACAAGTAGGTTGGAAGGTATTTCGCAAGAAACTTTAATTTAGCCAGTAAGCCAGCACAATACCGAGTTTCAAAGACCTGCGTTTTCCAAACCGTCTGCCAAGTCTTACAACGGTAGATAGACAGTACAAAGTTGGCAGGGTTCGCAGTTGAGTGAAAAAAAACCGGAATGGCAGGCACACCTTTGGCTGGGCGCAGATTTGGCCCACTGGTTGCGACTGATGGGGCAGGCACGTTTTCGCTTTTCCTGGAAGCACCTGCACGTGGCTCCCATTGGTCTGGCGGTTTGTCTTTCGCATTCTTTTCTGCGAGTGGTACAGAACCGTCTGCACCCACCATCTACTTTTCCCGATCTTGTGCCACCAATCTTTATTCTTGGGCATTGGCGCAGTGGGACCACACTGCTGCATGAATTGCTGATAACCGATCCGGCACATGGTTTCCCTACTACTTACCAGTGTTTTGACCCGCTGCATCCACTTCTCACCGAGAAACTGGTGCGGGACAACTTTCAGTGGCTGCTTCCCCAAAAGCGGCCAATGGACAACATGGAAATCGGCTGGGATCGCCCACAGGAAGATGAATTCGCCCTGGCATTAATGGGGCTACCTTCACCTTACAACTGGATGGCGTTTCCAAACGAAGGATACCCCAGTTATGATCTGCTGAATATCGATAGTCTGCCAGCACGCCAGCAGTTGCAGTGGGAACGCGGGCTGATGCACTTTCTGAAAATGCTGCAATATAACGACTCCCGCAGGCTGGTCTTAAAATCGCCCACTCACACCTGCCGCATTCCAACACTCATGCGAATGTTTCCGGATGCACGGTTCATTTACATCACCCGCGACCCCTATTCGGTATACCCTTCCACGGTAAATCTCTGGAAGAGATTAACTCTGGCGCAGGGCTTACAAGTGCCCAAACTGCCCGACCTTGAGCACCACGTGGTGCGTACCTATCGCCACGTGATCGAACGCTATCAGAACACACGTAAACTGATACCAGATAAGCAGTTATACGAAATCCGCTACGAAGATCTGGTGGCAAATCCTCGCGATTCGATTGCATCAATCTATCAGCACCTAAGCCTGGGGGATTTTGAGCGGATTCAACCCGGATTGGATGGGTATCTGACTGTCCACGCCAATTATGAGAAAAACAAGTGGCAGATGGACCCAGCAATGATCAAATATATTAATGATAATTTGAGCGATTTACTGCTATCGCAATGCTATCCCGTTCGATCAGTTGGTTAACAGACGTTCTGACTCGCTAGAATAGTTACTTCTACCCACTGGAGTGCTGCACGCGATGCCAATTATCGAGGCGAATGAACTGTGCAAAAGTTATCGCGTTTACCAGAAGAAAAGTGGGCTGAGAGGTGCGTCCACAGGTTTATTTCGCCGCGAATACAAAGTGGTGCAAGCCGTCAAACGAGTCAGTTTTCAAATCGAGCCTGGAGAAATGGTGGCCTTTCTGGGCCCCAACGGTGCGGGGAAAACCACGACGCTGAAGATGCTCTCTGGGTTGATTTTTCCTAACTCCGGCACTGCTAAGGTGTTAGGGTACACTCCGTGGGACCGCCCCGATGCCTTCCGACGCAAGTTTGCACTTGTCATGGGCCAGAAAAACCAGCTTTGGTGGGATTTACCAGCTGCAGACAGTTTTGATCTCCATCGGGCAATTTACAGTATCGATCCGACCCAGTTTCAACAGACACTTGATGATCTCATCGAATTGTTTCAGGTAAAGGACCACATCCGCCAGCCAGTGCGAGAGCTTTCACTGGGCGAACGGATGAAAATGGAACTGATTGCTTCGCTGTTACACCAACCGCAATTACTGCTGCTGGATGAGCCCACTATCGGTCTCGATGTGGTGGCCCAGGTAACGATTCAAAAATGCCTGCGCGAATTGAATCAGGCCAAAGGGGTCACCATGTTACTGACCAGCCACTACATGAAAGATGTGGAAGCTTTGTGCAAACGGGTGATGATCATCAACCATGGTCAGTTGGTTTATGATGGTTCGCTGGCAGACATCACCAACCTGTTTGGGGAATTCAAATTGTTGACTCTGCATTTGGCAGAAGTCGTAAGTGCTGATCAATTCTTAAGTTATGGCGAAGTGGTGCGGCATGATGGGCCTGTCATTGAGCTACGGGTGGCACGCACCGAACTGCCGACGGTGCTGCAGAAGATTTTAATGAGTTTTTCGGTGGTTGATATGAATGTAGAAGATCCCCCACTGGAAGAGGTAATTGCAAAGGTATTTGCCCAAGGTGTGGAAGATTCTGATCCAGATCCGGATAAAAATTAGAAAAAACTCACAAGTTTTGGTTTTTGAGTTCGACTTCGGCTGTTGTTGGGAACAAAATGGAACAAAGTCCGATAGTGAAAAGCGGTTGGCTTGGAAAATATCGCAAGGTATGGCGGGTAGCCCTTTCGGAACGGATGGTATACCGGGTCGATTTTTTTTTGAGCACGCTATTCCGTTTTTTGCCAATGTTGACCACGATTTTATTGTGGCACGCCATCTACCGTGGAGCTGGAAAAGATCTAATCGCCAATTATCGCTTGAATGAAATGATTTCTTATCTTCTGCTGGTCCACATCAGCAGAATGTTTTCCAGCATGCCTTCGCTGGCACGTGGGATCGCGACTGATATTCGAGATGGCAATCTGAAAAAATACCTTCTCCAACCGATCGATATGCTGAATTATCTCATCAGCTATCGAATTGCCCACAAGATGGCTTACATCTGTATGTCCGCATTACCCTATGGATTACTTTTTTTCATTTGTCGCCATTATCTTCCACCATGGCCAGATACGGAAACCACTATTCTGTATGCACTTGCGCTGATTCTGGGTTTCGTAATCGGTTTCCACTTTGAAGCATGCATGGGAATGCTGGGTTTCTGGTTTCTGGAAGTGTCGTCTCTGCTGTACGTGGTGGGGACGTTGAATTATTTTCTTTCTGGGCACATGTTCCCACTGGATTTACTGCCGGAAAGCTGGGTACAGCTCTTTAAGTACTTACCTTTTCAGTACTTAGCGTATTTTCCGGCGGTGATCTTTCTTCAGAAACTGTCTGGCGAAGCGTTGTATCAAGCATTAATACTGGAAGCATGCTGGGCGGTTGGCCTGGTGTGCTGTTCCCGACTGTTGTTTCGAATTGGCCTGAAACGCTACAGTGCCTTCGGGGGTTAAATGTACTTTCTGTTGAGATATCTGCGAATCTGGTGGGCATTGGCCAAATATGGATTGATCCGAGAGGCATCATTTCGTGGGAATTTTCTCATTAAAGTGGTTGTGGAAGCGTTATGGCTGGTTTTGCTGCTGATTTTCTATCGAGCAGTCTTTCGTCAAACCTCCCACGTTGCTTCCTGGTCAGAATCGGAATACTTGTTCTTCATTGGTTGCCATTACACACTACTTGCCATCATTGAAAGCCTCTTTCTGGTGAATTGTGGGCGATTTGCAGAAATCATCCGTAGTGGTGAATTTGATTTTTATCTGATCAAGCCAATTGATGAACAGTTTCTGGTCAGTTGCCGAACGGTGGACTGGTCGACCGTTCCAAACATGATTCTTGGGATTTCATTAATGATTTATGGCACTGCACAGACGGGATGGCAAGTTTCCTGTGAGGCAGTTTTGCTATTCCCACTGTTGATGCTGTGTGGGGTGGCAATTGCGTACGGCTTTCTGTTAATGTTCACGTCATTGGCAGTCTGGATGACACGTAACCAAAGCCTGTTTGAAATCTGGTGGCTTTTCACCACACTGGTTAGGTATCCCAAGGATATATTCACCAATACCTGGGCTCATTCCATTGGCTGGTTCTTTACATTTCTGGTACCAGTGATGCTTGTAGTGAACGTTCCAGCGAGCAGCATGATGAAAACTTTTCAGCCAGCTTTTGCGGTTTATATGATTGCTGCGGCAGTACTTCTACTGATACTAAGTCGAATCTTTTTTCGATATTCCCTAAAACACTATCGAAGTGCCAGCAGTTAACCACGTTGGGTCCATGAAAGGTATTTCCCTGGAAATTTTAATTGATGCGGATTATAGAAGGGTTTTTCAGGTAGTTGCAGACCCGCGCATCTATGCTGATGCAATCCCAGATGTCATCCAGATGGAAGTTCTCTCCGAACCATACGGGGTAATCGGTACTCGCGTTCGGGATACCAGAAAAATTGGCGATCAACTGATTTCAACGGAAATGGAAGTCGTCGATTATCATGCAAACAGATCAATTACGACTCAGGCAATAGCATATAACTGTACCTGGACGAATATTTTTGAGGTAAATCCCGAAGGTTATCAGACATTATTGACGCTTCAAGTGGATTTTGAGCCACATCAATTTTTCACAAGAATATTGATCTGGATGATGCGGGGGACCATGCGAAGAGCCTTGCAAAAAGAACTGATCCATTTGAAAAACTACTGCGAATTGAGCATTCAAGCTTAATCTGGTCGGGAAATCAGTGCGTTGTCGATGCTGTAAATAAAATCTTCGGGATCATCTTTGTTCAACCGCAATGTCCCTGTAACACGAACACGATTTGTCATGATCGTGACCGATTTATCCAAGGGCAACTCGACATAAATAATGGCGGTGGGTTCGGGTGTTTCGCAAAACCAACAACCCACGGGGAATTCCAACAACATAAAGCCTCCCACCTCCAGGTCGTTAGTCAGTGGGCGCATGTAACCAGTCAACGCTACCTTTTTTTGATCCAACTGTTGAAGATGAGAGTGAAAATTCGGTTCAAACGGTGGTTTAATGATGGTTTCATTCACAACCATCCAGGGGAGTTCGTTCACTTCATTTGGCCTGATTTCCGGTAATAGTTGGGAATCCAATTTTCGCACGGTGGGACGAAACGAACGAAACATGGCCACCCCACGATATTGCTGATGGTCTTTATCCGGAAGATTGGCAATCCGGTCAGCTTCTGCGCGCAAAAGGGTGCGATGCTGGCGAAGATTCGCATCACCTAACGCAAATTCGGTGACGCACCCATCCAGAATGGCAGCAGAAGTACGGATATCGTTGTATATAAAGGCAAGCTCACCCAACATCCAGAGTAATCTGCCATCACGTGGAAATGTAAGAGCCAGTTGTTGGACATGTGGTAACGTCTTGTCTGGCAAGTTCTTACGTAATTTTTCCTGATCCAGCTTTAACAAATCCACCTTGGGATCCATTAATGCCTCTAAGGGTGCGAATGGGTCCAGGAGGGTTTCCTTTGGGTTTTTCGCACGATGAATCATCCACTTGAGTTGGAAATTTTCATAATCTCGATCTGCTGCACTCGCTGACCGGACCACTTGTTGCTGCATTTCGATTGCCTGTCGCGTATTGCCACTTTCCCATAGCGCAATAGTGTGATTTGCCAATATTGCAAAATGCTCACTTGCTGATCGAGGTGCGGCACGTGCGATTTGAACTGCTTTCTCATAATTTCCTAATCGAACATACATTCCCACGTGATCTGCGATTCTGATCGGGCTTTCAGAAGTTGGTTTTGACGCTTCAAGCAAGGTTACTTTGCGAAGATATTGTTCCCGCAACGGGTGGGCAGCATTCACGCGATTTCCGGGAACAGCCGCAAGTCGAACAGCACGGTGTTCCAACAGGTAGCCACGCCATTGACATGGGAAAGGGGCAGGGGTATCTGATGTAATGTAAATGCCTGCAAAACAAGAGTTTGCAAGGATATTGCCCAGGACGGAAGCGGTAATGAAAACGAGCGAATTGTGCATAGTGCTACCCACTTCAGAGAAAAAAATGGTAGTTGAATCAGGCAGTGCTTTCAGCTTTTTTGAAGTAAGGCTGCTGGGCAAGCTGTTGAGTGTATTCAATGTCAGCATTTGTCAGCAAATATCGATTCACTCGCCCAAGTTCGTCCTGCAAATCGTGGTGGCCTTTGACGATCGCCCAGCAGGCGGGGTGGTAAAGCAGATCACCCAGGAATACCCACGTAACCATATCCAGATATTCTGGATAGTCCCCGGGGCGTGGATGGTTAATAAGGTAGCGGAATCTTCCGGAATCCGCAATCGACCTTAATCGCAAGCGTGAAGCATCATCCATTGTTGCCCAAATTGGGTAGTTCGCTGATAATTCTGTTTCAGAGTGGCTGTTTTTCCTTAACTGATTGAGCAGTGGAATCTCGTTTGTGGTTATTTCTGGCCACAGGAAGTTATGGATTTTGAGACCTAATTGTTCCGCTTCCTGCAAAATAACCGCACAGTCATCATCAATTTCGGCATCAGCAATCAGATACAAAGTGGCCAATTTACCAAGCTGCTTATCTGCGTATAGTTTTGGCAGGTGGTAGCTGGCGTGAGACAATACTGCACGTCGCAACGGGATAATGCCAGAAATGAGAGAATCTTCATATAGATAGCCTGCTGCAGAGGTGCGGATATTTTCAATGAGGCCATTTCGGTACCCCCAACTCCCACCTGTGCCAAACAATTGGGAAGTTAACCACTTACGGACATGCAATAAACGTGGGCGAAGGATATTACGCAGTGGTTTTTCCCACGAAGTATGAAACTGCTTTAATAAATCGCGTTCCTGGGAAATTAGCTGTGGCCACTCCTGAGCAGATTCCTGCATGCCATCCAGTTTCAACTGTAAATCGATAAATTCACCCCACGCACGCGAGGCGGGATCGTTAGAATTCTGCAAAGTCTGGGCAAAAGCCAGGCGAGAATCCAGATTCTCCGGTTGGTGGCAAATCTCGAATGGAATGTAATCGCTGATTTCCATGAAGATCCGCAATGAATGAGTGAAGACGAGATTTATCTTAGAACCACCACACCCCGAAGTGTGGATGAAAATGCGATTTTCTCGAACTATCGAATCATTTCCCTGGAAACTGATGCCCAGCTATCGGCATTGAACAAGTATACACGCTGGTGCGGGCAGTGATGTACAACATTTTGTTCTCATTGCCAGCAAAAGTGACATTTGCAGGCACTTCCGGAACGGAAATTGTGCCTAGGTGTTTACCAGCGGGTGAAAATATCTGAACGCCCAGATTCGAGGTGATGTATAGGTTACCTTTCACATCCACGGTCAGGCCATCCCCACCACTTGTACCATTGGCTTTTTCCTGCTTTAACTCACAAAATGTTTTCCCATTTCCTATTTTCCCAGGCGCAAGTACTTCATATGCAAGCATTTTCGGCGATTTGGATGGGATGATATACAACGTTTTTTCATCAGGAGACAAGATAATCCCGTTAGGGTTGGGAAAGTCTTCATCTACCAGGCGGACGATTTTCCCATCTGGATACACGTAATAGAAGCACCGCTTCACTTGTGGCCAGGGATTGGGTGCGTTGTATTCCGGGTCGGTAAAATAAATACCACCTGATTTGTCGAGGACCAGATCGTTTGGTGCGTTGAATCTTTTACCCTCGTACATTTCAGCCACAACTTTGCGAGAATTCGCTCCTTTCTCATATTTCACCAACTGACCATCCATTTCACATGCAAACAGCACCGATTGTGCATTTACCATCAGACCATTCGAATGACGGGATTTGTCGGAAAACGCGGTCAGCTTACCTTCCACTGTGATGCGGTGGATTTTTTCATTCGGGATATCGGTGAAATATACGGAACCATCTGGTGCTGCAGCTGGGCCTTCGGTGAATTTAAAGTTGCCAAACAACTTCTTCACAGGTCCTACGTTTCCAAGATCTTCAATCTTTTGAACTTGTGCACTACAGGACAGGGCTGTGCTGGACAACAATACGATAGACAAAACGTTATTCATGGCATTTCTTGCAAAATTATTGATCTTTGTTGTCTCAAATAGTTCGATATTCGAACGAATCATTGAATATGGCGATTCAATCCTTCAATGATACTGTATTTTGTACGCATCAATGCAGGTTCGTCGATAAATTGCACGCATGAACAGTGTTCTATTTGATATCTTCATCACGACCGTCACAGGTCGTACAAGCGGTAGAGTGCGAGCTAATTTTCCCAATCATTCCATCTTCGCCAAACGCACGGATTGTAATTGTTTTCTAGGTTTTGATTGTTCTGGCGGATTCAGGTTCTGCCTCAAAAATGTTACCCCCAGGGTAAAAACCGGAGAAAAGAGATGTTCAAACGAGTACGCAACAGTTTGGTAAGTTTCCTGAAGAAAGAAGATGGACCCACCGCAGTGGAATATGCGGTAATGCTGGCACTGATCATTGTTGTTTGCCTGGTGGCGATTACCACCCTCGGCGAACAAGCAAGTTCAACCTTCTCGAATATCGGCAACAAACTTTCTGCCACAGCCAGCTAATTTTTTCGCGCAAGCAACTGCAATTCTACCGTTCATCTAGTGTCCAAAGGTAATGTGCAAGTTGCCAGCGGCGATGTTGGGGGTTAAGTCAGGAAGATGGTCCTAAAGTGTTGCCATGGAGTTTGGCATTTGTTATCAGCAATCCGGCAGGCCTGATAACGATTCAATTTTGCCAACTCTATTCACCACCTGTGACCAATGCAGTTCGCGCCTCCCGCCCGAACTGCTTCTTCCTGCTTAAATCCCGCGAAGTTACAAGCTTACAGATTTTGCAATTACCCGAATATTGCCAAATTTACTATCCCGCCTGAGACCGATTCAGATTATACCAGTTGTGCCGAGAATTTATGTTCGAAAAGCGCCAAGATTGTAGGGAATGTTCTTGTTGAAAACTTACCGGGGTGGTATTTTTAAACCATCGGCAGGCATGGTTTGCAAGATCTTCAGAAGTCAATGATCGGTCGTAACGATTCTACTAAATTATCTGACAAAACGCTGGATATTTCAAGTAGCTCTGGTCGATACTGATTTTGCCGGATCGGATACAATGCTAGATTGCCTGTAACAAGAGCACATAGGTTGCACGCCTATTCGCGGGAGGAATATCGTGCGTAAAATGACTCAGGCTTTTATTTCGTTCATGAAGAAAGAAGATGGACCTACCGCGGTAGAATACGCAATCATGCTTGCACTGATTGTGACCATCTGTATCGGAGTGATCGCAACAATTGGATCGAATTCACCCGCTGCGATGGCGGTAACAGGCGGTAACTAGTTTACTTCTGTTTGATGGAAAATTGGCTCAATCTCGTTCAGGATGAACATGATTTTCACAACACTTTTCAGACGTGTGGTCTATTTGTTACCACGAACAGGTTTCCGTTTAACAAAGCCGGAATGGTGCATGGTGTTACTGATTGTTTTTACAATCGCCATGTCCATACTTACATCGGCTAGACTAAATGACTTATCTGTTGCAATCGTCACAAACTCTTACAAGTAAATATCTTAGCTCGATTTTTTCGTTCTGGAAATTTGTCTATTTGTCCTCAAGTGGTAACCTTGGGTAGCACTCTTGCACCTGGAACGACCACTGATGCTGAAGCAACGCAAACCATGGCATTTTGCCATGCAAAAAAATGAGAAAGACTTAATTTGTGAAAGCCTCCTAATATTTAGTTTGGTTTTTTTGTGCGTCTTGCTTGCATTCCAGCGGTATTTTGCCTTTGAAAGCAATGCACGGCCAGTGACTGAGAACGAGCACGCGCTCTTTGCGGCACGCGGCCAGACTTTTATTGAAAAATAATGGCTAGAACCATTCTGAAGTTTGTCCTGTCCATGCAGAACGATGTTTGTATGAAACTAATGTGAAGCAGCGATCCAGTTTTTGCATGAGGTGTCCAATGTATTCGAATGAACCGGTGAATAGCCTGGTGGTCGAAAACTGGCTTAAAGAACTATCTGTGGGAAGTGACTCCTCAAACGATAAACTGGCAGAGGTTTCCAGAAACCAGATTAAACTGCATTTTTCGTCGAAATATATTCGACAACTCCAGGAGTTATTTGTGTCCAGCGTGCAGCAGGCGGACACTGCCAAACGCTAAAGCATTCTCAATTTATAATATTGCAATATTGCTTTATGACAACATTTCGGCCCCACGAACATCTCCGAACGACTGCAGATTTTGATCGAGTGTACGGCCCAAAAAAAACAGCATCAGACAATTTTCTGGTGGTGTTTACAGCACCCAACGGGCTCAATCACTGCCGAGTCGGCTTTTCGGTTTCCAGAAAGCATGGTGGGGCAGTGATTCGGAATCAATTACGGCGCTGGCTTCGTGAAACCTTCCGACTGAAAAAGACATCACTACCCACTGGTTATGATTTTATTCTAATACCAAGACAACAGTCAAGGCATTCCTTCGCTCAATTCATGCAGTCGTTTGAATATCTTGGCCCTCAGGCTGTCCGCCGATGGCAGAAATCCTCAAAACAATAATCTCAGATTCCGCTGCGAGGGTCCATTGATAACCAAAATGTTATTCTTTGTGCGTACCGCGCTCAGTGGGATCTTTATATTCTGCGTACGGTGCTACCAGAAAATTATCCGACCTTTGCTACCACCGACATGTATTTACCAGCCGGGGTGCAGCGAGTACATGATTCTGGCAATCAAAAAATATGGTCCTATCTATGGAACAGGGAAGGGGTTATGGCGAATTTGTCGCTGTCACCCATTCAATGAAGGTGGTTACGATCCGCCGTAATTAGATTGGGATTGGATTGTAATGAGAGGATGAGTTTTTTCTCAGATTCGCTCGAAAACTATTTCCCATCCCGCAGTCGATCACCTAGAAAGTTATCTAATTCAGGGATGTTGTAAATCTTTTTCACCGTGGTATCGATATCGTAATCGACTCGACGGTAGCGAATCGTTTTTCCATCGTAGAGCACATAACAGGCACGGGGGTCCTGATCGCGTGGCTGGCCCACAGAACCCACATTGCAGAGAATTTTGCTGTCACTCAGTTCGTAAACGCCGCCAAGATCGTCCGGCTGCAGAAATTCGTAATTCGCCGTAAAAATCCCAGGTACGTGCGTGTGGCCCTGAAAACAATATTTTTCCACAAGAATAAAGATTTTCTCCATCTTCTTGTGGTTGTAAATATCTTCCGGAAAAACGTATTCGTTCAAGGGATTGCGGGCACTACCGTGAACATAAAGTGTACCATTTTCACGGACAGAACGTGGTCGTTCGGATAAAAACTCCCAACGTTTCTCGCGTACTGCACGCGATTCTGATGGTTGCTCTAATTGATCCCGCGTCCACATGATCGCCTTTTCGGCGGCTGGGTTGAACCCATCTGGATCGTAAAGTGCACCTTGATCGTGGTTGCCCAGGATTACCAGTTTACAATCCATGATCAGATCAATGCATTCTCTGGGATTAGGTCCGTAACCAATCACATCCCCAAGGCAATAAATCCCTTCATCAACACCTTGTTTGGAAATGTCCGCCAGTACCGCTTGTAGGGCTTCCAGGTTGCCGTGGATATCGCTTATGATTGCCTTCACTCGGGTGCCTATAAATGTGGGCTGCACGCCCCATTGCGAACAAGAATGGTGGTTTCAACCAGAAATCACCTTCTTTTGAGTCTACTTGTCTGGGACTATACGTGTCAAGTAGTTTGGGCTGCCGAAGTCAAATTCTATCTGTTCAGGACTGGGAAACCGTTAAATCTGCCGAAAATGTAGACAAATGTGCGAAATGATTGCACAATGGTACAGTTGAGTGAACCAGTGAAGGCAATGCGAGTGAAGTCCTCAGTCATTAAAAGTATTGTTCTCTACGGCATCGGATTTGGGTTGCTGGCACTGATCGTCTCAAATTTTTGGGAATCTCGTCCGGCAATACTGACAGAAGAAGAACAAGCTCAGACACTTCTATCCGGTGGGCTTGGGCACGCGACGATTCAAAGTAACACAAGTTCCCCCGGATTGAAAGATCTGCTCAAACAGAAATACCTGCCCGGCCCGATCTTATTGGCTACCGCACTATGGGTAGTTGCTATCCTGATTACTTTTTTACGCTGGCACCTGCTGGTAGTGGCACAGGGACTGGTTTTCAGCAGGTACGAGGCTATTCGGCTTTCGCTGGTAAGCTACTTTTTCAATACTTTTCTCCCCGGTGCCGTGGGTGGGGATGTCATCAAATCGATCGCTGTAGCCCGTGGCCAGTCGAGACGCACCGTTGCTGTTGCTACAGTGATCATCGATCGAATTGTTGGATTGTGGGCACTGGCCTGGTTCGTGGCTATTTCGGGTGGTTTTTTCTGGATCACACAGAATTATTACATCGTGAACAGCATCACCCTGAAAATTATTGTCCAATTCATCATTATCCTGGTGCTTTCCACCACAGCGATCTGGTGGGTAATGGGTAGAATTTCTCAGGAACGGGCGGGCAAGTTTTCTGCAATTTTGCAAAAAATTCCCAAAGTAGGTGGTGCATTCAGTGAATTCTGGAATGCGGGTATGCTCTATCGTCGCAAACAGAGATCTATCGTGATTGCGTTGCTGATGAGCATCTTCGGCCATTTTTGCTGGGTGGGGATCTTCTATTTGTGCGTCTCTGCTTTTCCAAATCTGCAAGTGGCAACATTTACTGAACACATTCTGATTGTACCTATCGGCATGACAGCACAAGCGCTTTTTCCACTACCTGGTGGGATCGGTGGGGGCGAGGCTGCCTACGGAGGTCTTTATGCCTTGCTGGGCAAACCGGCCATTGGTGGAATTGTTGGCTGCTTAGTGATGCGTTTAATCGCCTGGGTGGTCGGCTTACTGGGTTATATGGTGTTTCTATCGATGAAGCCCCACATTCCGAAAGAAATGGACGATTATCTTCAGCAAAAAGTGATGGAATAATGAATCCAAGTTCATTAATATGGCAGTGCAAGCTGGATTAAAACAATTGCAAGCAACCCAGCACTGATAATACTATTGACCTGGAAGAATGCCTGGTTCACTTTTGTCAAATCATTCGGTTTGACCAATCGGTGCTCAACAATTAGCAGTAATGCAATAATAATCACGCCAGAGAGAAAAATGAATTTTAACTCAGGCATTACCCACCAGGCACAGGTGAGAACCACCAGCATCACCAGGTGCGATGCCGCCGCCAGACGTAAACTCGTTGCAACTCCAAAGCGGGCGGGGATACTGTTCAATTTTGCTTTACGATCAAACTCAGCATCCTGACATGCGTAGATCATATCGAACCCTGCCACCCAGAAGCACACAGCCAGGCCAATCAGCGTGGGTGGCAGCAGATCAGTCAGTCCGCGAATCGCAATCCAGGCGGCAATGGGTGCCAACATCAACGATACACCCAGCCAGAAGTGGGCGAGATAAGTAAAGCGTTTAGTAACGGAGTAGGCACAAATAAAGACAAGCACAATGCCAGATAAACGAAACGGCCACCAATTCGGTGAGGTTCGCTGGCTGAAAATAAATGTACTGAGAACGAACAGGGCAGCACAGAGTAGAAAAAACAGCCAGACTGTACCTACCTGTAAAGTGCCTGCTGGCAAATGCCGGGTTGCTGTGCGTGGGTTGTCTGCATCGATTTTACGGTCTACCAGACGATTAAACGCCATGGCAGCAGATCGTGCAAAAACCATGCAGCATAGGATGCCCGCCAGGTCCCACCAACGAAATTCCCCTTCTCGATACCAGGCAATGGATGCGGACATCAATGCAAATGGCAGGGCAAAGATGGTGTGGCTGAACCGGATCAGAGAAAGCAACTGTTTCAGTGTTTGCATTGTGTCATTGACTATGTGTACTCTTACATAACCGTGTGGGATATCGTTTTGCAACCAGTCGCGGTAAAGTAATCGGAAATGCTTATTTTGTAACAGTTTGAAACAAAAATGGTTGCACGACAATCATGGTGACCAACCATAGAGGCAGCCCAAGTCCGACAGCATTCCCAAAAGTAAACCGCAATCCCAGCCAGCAGACCAGCACCCAAAGTATTGCGTGAAACCCGTTCATAAACAGATTTCCCAGTAGCGACCAACTCCGCACCCTCCAGACATCTCCCATCGTCTTTTCTTCCAGATATCGACTGCCGTTGAGTTCCACATAACGCAGTCCTGTGGATGGGAACTTGCCATCTGGAGTCAATTCTGCCTCAAATCGGGTTGGGGTCGATTTGCCCTCTTCATTGATCAGAATGGCTACAACCATGCCATCAGCATCCGATCGCTGCCACGTTCTGCGAGAGTTCTCTTCGTAAAATTCGCTGGTTTTGCCGGTGGTTCCTGGTTCTCGCACGTAACGTTTTGGCGGCTTTTCCTGATTCCCCACCTTACGCACCGATTGAAACTCCGTGTAGGTTCCTTCGTTTTTCAGACGGGAAAAGTTGAACAACGTATCAAATCGGCCAGGATCCGCACGGTAAATTGCGCACCAGATTGTTAAAAAACCCGCGATGGTAATCCCTGCAATTAAGGCACGTACAGGCAGCATTTTCGCAACATCGTTGTAAAGCCAGGCTTGTAGAATAAGGGAAAGGAGCCATAGAACCACTGCCAGACTGACCGAAATGATGGCGAATATAAGCAATAGCAATGGGGTATTCCTGCTTGTAAAACGGTTAGTATCTGCTGAAAACAGTCAAAGTTCAAGTGAAAAAGAAGCGAAAGTAGGACATGAGTACAAAAGCAATCGATCAATATCTCTCTCAGGAACTCCAAACAATCCGTCAGGAAGGCCTTTTCAAACAGGAACGCCAGATTTCCTCCCCGCAGGGATCTGAAATTGAAGTCGGTGGGAAAAAAGTCATTAATTTCTGTGCGAACAATTATCTGGGGCTGGCCAACCATCCGGAAATTGTTGCTGCTGCCCATACAGGGCTGGAGCAGTGGGGCTACGGCCTGTCGTCCGTTCGCTTTATCTGCGGAACACAATCGATCCACAAGCAATTAGAGGCATCGGTAGCCAGTTTTTTCGGCAAAGCCGATTCGATTCTCTATATCTCCTGCTTCGATGCCAATGGCGGGCTCTTTGAACCGCTCCTGGGCGAACAGGATGCGATTTTAAGTGATGAATTGAACCATGCAAGCATCATCGATGGCATCCGGTTATGTAAAGCGAAACGATTTCGTTACCGGCACAATGACTTGCAGGATCTGCGAGAAAAGTTGCAGGAGGCCCAATCTGCCCGATTTCGGATGATTTTCACCGATTCTGTCTTTTCCATGGACGGCGACCTGGCACGCTTACCAGAAATTTGCGATCTGGCAGATGAATTTGATGCGATAGTGGCCATTGACGACTGCCACGGCACAGGGCACCTTGGCAGTGGGGGGCGTGGTGCTGCCGAAGAGCTTGGTGTACTGGACCGGATTGATATCATCACCAGCACACTAGGCAAAACCGCTGGTGGTGCCAGTGGGGGGTTCACCGCTGCCAGTCAACCAATCGTGGACTGGTTACGAAACCGGTCTCGTCCGTATTTGTTCAGCAACTCCGTCCCCCCATCGCTGGTTGTGGCATCCCAAAAAGCCCTAGAACTGATTTCCAATAGCTCGGATTTACGTAACCAATTGCGCAGTAACACTTTACGAATGAGAACTGGCCTGGAATCGAGCGGATTTATCGTCAAACCTGGCCCCACGCCGATTTTGCCAGTTATGCTGGGTGATGCGGCACTGGCGAGTGCATTCTCGAACAAATTGCTGGACCATGGCGTGTATGTCATTGGTTTCAGCTTTCCGGTGGTCCCTAAGGGACAGGCCCGGATTCGCTTGCAGGTTTCTGCAGCCCACACAACGGAGCAGGTGGATCATACCATTGCCGCATTCCAACAGGTGGGCAGGGAAATGGGAATCATTTCCTGACGTTAAGATCTTATCTTTTTAATAGTTACGATGATTTTTTCAACCTACAGCTTTCATGGGATTTTTCTCATAACTTGGTGGCGTTTCTACAGAACATCGAAAATCTTCCCCACTTCAGTGGATATTTGCTTCGTTGAAACGAATAAACTATTAGGTGGGCGTTGAGGAGACATTCCATGCCATACTTCGTCGAGCGTTATCCGGCAGATCGAGATCGTTCCGCACCCTGGTCGCTGGTGATCGGGATGTTATTCCTGGTAGGGGTGGCAGCCTTTCTGATTTGGTATTTCGCACTGAAACCCGATCGCAATCAGTTGCTGAATCCGAACGCCCAGCCACGTCAGGTGGTACCGGCCAGTGACCCGGATGCTCAGGAAATGCAGCGGATCACGGTATTCCAGAAAACTTATGGTAGCGTCGTCAACGTAGATACGCTGCGCTTGCAGCGATTAGGACGCACCGGACTTGCAGAACGTGCCCAGGGTACCGGTTCGGGCTTCATGTGGGATGAGGCAGGGCGGATTGTCACCAATTTTCATGTCATTAAAGACGCACTAGCAATCAACAATGATAACCAGGTGGTTATTCAGGATAGCGCCACCATTCGAATTACGCTGTCAGACCGCACCGCCTGGAATGCCAGATTGGTCGGAATCGCACCAGATTCCGATCTGGCTGTGTTGCAGATAACCGTGCCAGAATCAAAAATCAAACCACTGCCATTGGGCACTTCAGCAGACCTGCAGGTGGGGCAGACAGTTTACGCCATTGGGAATCCGTTTGGACAAAGCCTGACCTTTACTGCGGGGATGATCAGCGCCTTGGACCGGGAGATCGAATCATCTACTGACCGCCCGATTACCGGAGTAATACAAACCGATGCCTCGCTCAACCCGGGGAATAGTGGTGGCCCACTCCTAGACCGAGATGGCCGCCTGATTGGCGTGAATACCGCAATTACCAGCCCCAACGGTGGCAGTGTCGGCATTGGGTACGCAATTCCGGTAGACCTGGTGAACACAGTTGTCACGGAACTGATCCGCACCGGTAGACAAGCTCGCCCTGCACTGGGTGTGGTGTTGCTGCCAGATCGTGAAATGCAGCAACTCCGTTTGGAACGTGGGGTGATGATTGCCCAGGTTTATCCAAATAGTGCGGCAGCCAAAGCAGGCCTGCGAGGAATTCTTCAGGACCAAGTTTCAGGCAAAATAGAGCTGGGTGATATTCTCATCGGTGCGGATGGGGTCGAATTTAAGGAAAAGCAGGAATTTTTAGATTTCATGCGCCGAGTAAACATTGGCCAGGAAGTCACTTTCGATGTCATTCGTGCGGGAGAGCAAATCCAGGTCAAAGTTCGCCTCGAAGGGATTTGAGTGCTAGCAAAATTGTTTTTTAATCAGGTTGATGCCACTATCTAATGTGGATGTGTCCGTGGATAAGTGGCGGGGGCGGGCAAGGACGAACGTAATATCTCGGTCGAGGTGGGACTGCGTATATGATCGGTGGTGGTTCGTGGACAATGACTGTGGGGCCTGGAGCAGGTGCACTAATTCGTACCCCGCGATTATTTTGCATTTCCAGAATTACTTTATCACTGACACCATTATCACGGAGCAAACGAATATCGGATGCCGTTAAATCAAAACGCGATCCTGTGGTCCGAATTTGATTCGAAATGATGTCTTCTGAAATGCCGTCCTTTGTCATTTGAATTACTTCGGTGATACCCAATTGCCGTAATTCTTCCTGTTGGATACGTTGCTGTTCAAGTGCTGCCGTGGCTTCTTCCCGTCGATCTTCTTCGTTACCAATCATTGCTCCCAAAAGCGTGCCAGCAACGCCACCAATCAGGGCACCTTTGCCAGCGTTGCCACTGGCTGAGCCAATTAATGCACCCCCACCTGTGCCTAGCGTCCCACCTAACAGGGCACTGCGGGCCGTATTGGACTGCCCCATCGTGGCACAGCCCGTGCCTGCAATCAACACCGTGCACCCGATAATACAACGCACGATATGTCGCAAACTGCCCGAAGATGATTGTTGTCTGTTCAAGTTCTCAGCCCACCAGCATCTGGTATCTAATGAAACCTGATTGTGCGATAACAGAAGTATTGCCGTGGTGTCAAGGTAAACTCGGATTTGTGATGAGCTTGTATTGCGGATTGGCTGTATGCCCATTTGGCGATATTGCAATATCGTTATTTTTTCTTGTCAAATTGCCAGCCCGCAATACGGAAACTCTGGCACTTATTCTTTTCAACCACAAAAAGGAGCAATTCGTGGGAAAGCGTCCGTACTTGTGATTCTTGAACCTGAAAAATATCGCCACCGTGGTGCTGCAGTGGGATTTTTAATGAATTCCTTCTCATTATTAAATGTTGTTGTGCAACTTCGATGGTAAAGACACCCAAGGAGGGATGATGGTAACTGCCACAATAAGCTGCTAATTCAAGGGTGGGACGTACATCCTGTCTGCGAAATTTTTTCATCCGAAGTTGTTTGATGGCTTGTTCATCTGCAATTTTCTGCTCATATTCCAGAAAGTGCTTTCCCCACGCACGTGGTGGTAGGTCGAGCAGGCGATCGACGAGGTGGTAGGCTAACGCAAGGTTCATACGAGTTTCGTGCAGATTAGCAAAAATGGCGAATCCCAGCCCATCTTTGGGGAGAAAGGTCCAGTGAATGCGAAAACCATCAATGACTCCGGCATGAGAAACGAGTTGGTGCCCGCGGTAATCCTGTGTGACCCACCCCATCGCGTAGCTCATCAAGTTGGTTTCGGGGGCCAGTACAGTAACATCATCGTTGACAGGAATTGTAATCTGCGGGGAATGTGTTTCTTTAAGTTCTTTACTGGCAACGATTTGCTGCTGCTGGTGTTTCCCGAAGTTCAGATGAAACCGCAACCATTTTGCAGCATCTTCAATGGTAGAATGAATCGAACCGGCAGCATCAGGTTGTGAAAATGGGTAATCTGTAGCTGTTTCGAGTTTGTCGTTCCGCAAATAGTGCCCCACAGCACGTTTAGAATAATTTTCTCGTGTAGGTGGGAGCGTGTATGTGTTTTTCATCCCAAGTGGTTGCAGGAGATGAGTTTGCAGCGATTCAGCCCAGGTGGTCTGGTCGCATGCACCTGCAATTTCACCAGCCAGGGTATACATGGTGCTCTGGTACTGCATTCTGGAGCGAAAATCGCTCGAGTGCATTGGCAAGCGAGACATTCGTTTGAACAATTCATCGTGGGCACAATTTTCGTAATACCAGAGCAAGTCGTAAGAACCCACACCGGTGCGGTGGGATAAGAGATCGCGAATGGTCACCAATTTAGTAGTGATTGGATCAGATAGCGTGAACTTTGGGTAGTGTTTCACCACAGGATCGTTCCAATCGCATTTTCCTTGTTCCACGAATGAAGCAAGAAGAGCAGAAGTGAAGCCTTTGCTGCACGATGCCAGCGGGAACAGCGTCTGTGAATCTACAGACGAGGTTGAATCTCGCTTACCATCGAAGAATTGGAATTTGGTCTGTTGACGATCAACCACGACCACTGCACAGCCAGGTACTTGAAAGTCGGTGCGAAATTTTCGTATTTCTTGTTTCAGTTGATCCCAATCAACAGCTTGGGAAATTGTGGCACTAATAAAAGTGATGAGTACGGCAAAATAATCGCGAAAATTGAAAAGCATGTGCGTAAAAAAACGAGGGATTTCCCCTCGTTCCACAACAAATAGGTATGAGATGTTCAGTGGAAAAACTTAGAGTCCAACTCCACCGTTGAAGCCAATTTTGCCACCACCGAAGCCACCACCGAACTGACCACCGAAGCCACCACCGAACTGGCCGCCAAATTGGCCTCCGAATCCACCACCACCGAACTGGCCGCCAAATTGACCACCGAAGCCACCGCCGCCAAATTGTCCACCGAACTGGCCACCAAATTGACCGCCGAACTGGCCACCAAATTGACCGCCGAACTGGCCGCCAAATTGACCGCCGAACTGGCCGCCAAATTGACCGCCGAACTGGCCACCAAAGCCACCGCCACCGATGCCACCACCCATTGCGAAGCCAGCGAGATATCCAGCAAAGCCGATGGTGCCTCCAAGGGCGTTACCGCCACCCCCGAAGCCTCCGCCACCGAAACCACCACCACCGAACTGGCCACCAAATTGACCACCACCAAACTGGCCACCAAATTGACCACCACCAAACTGGCCACCAAATTGACCACCGCCAAACTGGCCGCCAAATTGACCACCACCGAACTGGCCGCCAAATTGACCACCACCGAACTGGCCACCAAATTGACCACCACCGAACTGGCCGCCAAATTGACCACCACCGAACTGGCCACCAAATTGACCACCGCCAAACTGGCCACCATTAAACTGGCCGCCGTTGAATTGACCTTGGTTGCCCTGATTGCCTTGATTTCCCTGATTGCCGATGTTGCCACCCAAGATATTCTGGGGAACATTTGGTGGGGGACCCACTGGGGGCTTAGGGAATGCAGGACGCAAACCCTTGCCGAACCCACCTTGTGCGGAGACTTCTTTTTTCGTGGGAAGAACCGCAACAATGCCCAACAGGATGGCTGAAAGGCCCAAAAATCTGGTTATCGATCGATACATGAAGTTTACCCTTTGATACCGCCACATTTTTTCATGTGTGGGCATCAGTTTAGACTCTTCCCCAAGAGTTCTTATTTCCTAAACACGCGTCGTGCTATTTCGTTTGTAATTCCATTTATATTTCTACAATTATTTTCCCTGCCAAAGTCCGTTTAGTCAACCCTCGAACTTTGGAATGTTACACCTCTCATTATTACTCGATTATCCGTTCCAATCTTCCCTAATCTAGCCAATACTGCCATTTTCTAACAAGAACGGACATTTTTTACCCGTTTGCGCCAAATAATCGCTACATTCGGCAAAAGTCTTACGACCAGAATGCCGATGAAAACTGTCGAATAACCGCGTTCTGGTAATCGGATTTCCAGAAGCAAGCGGCAACAAGAGTTATAGGCCACAGCATCTGGACAAACTTTTTCGTGGATGGTGGGGGAATCACAACCACGAAATCACCAGATGATAGGGGGGTGCGGCTGATGTGTAAGTTAGTTTTTCGTTTGACTTGGGTTTTTCTGGCTTGTGCATTGGGGTTCAGTGCAACTTCGACCAGTTTTTCTCAGGATTGGGCTTCTCAAGGGAATGATGAAGGAGATGTTTACCTCCCGACTGGCCCTTACAACCACGACGGATCCGGGTTCTACTCCGGCGTCGAGTTTATTTTCATGAAACAAACCAGGGCTATCGGCACGCAGAACATTGCGTTTAACGGCCTGGTCGACTCTGCTGGTGCCATCACAGGCACCCCCGGTACCTTTGTAGGTAGCGGCACACTCGCTCTTGCTTCGAATCATCTGGGGCGAACCAGTTATCAGCCAGGGTACCGCCTGGAACTGGGTTACCGGACACCTGAAGGCATGCGTTACTCGGTGAGCTGGCTGCACCTAAACAACCACAGGTATTCAGGTGGGGCTAGTTTTGCACCTGCCAATCCATTTGTAGGTGCCAACCTGGCTGATACCTTCTTGTTCTCGCCAGTATTTAACTTCGGCCCCAACTTTGCCGGTGCACCTAACCGGATTACAATTGGTGGAGCAGCGGCACCTGGTGCAATTAACGGTATCTGGAATGGTGCCACCAATATGACCATCGACTTCAACCAGCAGTTTGATAACTGGGATGTGACAGCTCGGGTTCCAATCGTAGGGATGGACACCGAACTGGCCCGCACGTATGCGATGGCTGGGGGCCGTTTCTCCTGGTTCTTTGAGCGGTTCAATTGGCGCACTGAATCGTTCAATATTGATACTGCAGGTAACTTGACTGGAAGTGGTGCGTTCAATGCACGTTATACCAATACCTTATCTCAGCGGATGTACGGTGTGTTTTTGGGTAGCGGACATGAAATCTACCTGCCAGGTGGTGTTGCAGCGAATCTGGAACTGACTGCAGCTCCTTTGGTTGCCATTGTGAAGGAAAAAGCAAAGTATGTCCGTGGTGATGACTTCAATCAGGCAAAACGAACCAACTTTGACTCGAAACTGGTTCTGAACGGTACCGCAGCGTTAAACTTTACCTGGTACCCAAGTTTCATGCCTGGCATGATGATGCGAGCAGGTTACACGGGAAACCTGTTCATGAATACGGTTTACATGGACGAACCGGTGGGTTTTAACTTTGGCTCGATTGACCCAGCCTACTCGAAAAAGTTATTCCGAATTATCCACGGCTGTAACTTTGGTATTGGTTATGTGTGGTAAGCGAAATTGGTGAACCCCCAGCACGACTCGGCCGTCAGGACCCCCTGGCGGTCGAGTTTGTTATTTTGTGGGTTGAAAACTAATCAAAGATGAAAGTACCTGGAAAATATAAATACAGGTACTTACCCCTGAACGTCAATAACAACACATGTAACGTTGTCGCGGGAACCAGATTCTAATGCCAGTTTGACCAAGCCATCGGCACACGCCTGTGGGTCAGGATAGCTTGCCATACAAGTGAAGATACTCTCATCAGAGACGACGCCATGCAGTCCGTCAGTAGACAGCAAAAACCGATCCCCTGGCTGAACGGTAACCGATGTTACGTCTGGGCCATCACCCACTTCTTTACTACCTAAGTACTTCCAGAGAACGTTCTTGTAGCGATGGTCCTTGGCTTCGCTTGGCGAAATGGTATTTGCTTCTACCAATGCCTGTGCAAGTGAGTGGTCGACAGTCAGTTGGGTAATCGATTTCCCACGGATGAGGTAGGTGCGACTGTCACCCACGCCAGCCACAAAGAGTTCGTTCTGTTTCCGCCAGACGCACAGCACCACCGTGGTGCCCATGTTTTTCATGTCGCGATCGAGCTGACCCATGGCGATAATTTCTTCGTTCGCCTGCACAATCGCTCGGCGAATCATTGCCTTGGTGGCTTCTGCATTCGTCGCAGTAGTAAGTGATTTCCGGAGTTCGCGAGGAATCGTTTCCACCGCACGCTTACTGGCGATTTCGCCAGCAGCCTGCCCACCCATGCCATCAGCGACAATCGCGACGCTCAGGTCTGGAAAGACTTTTACTTCAACGGAATCTTCGTTATTTTCTCGGTAGTTACCCAGATTGGTAGATTTGCCGATATTCAGGGTAAGTGGCATAAATTACTCCTACAACCCATTCCGTTGCCCTACAGCCTGTTCATTCCCACACAGGAAAACTGAGGTTATGTTATGAAACTTAACGAATGTATGGCAAACTGGGAAGAAAGTGGGTGAACTGTGCATTCTTTTCAAGCAGTTTCGCCGTTATACTCGTTATAATCCCTACCTTCGCTAATTTAGTATTATGTTAGAACAATCAAGCCCTGATGTGGCCATAATTCACGATTGGCTCACAGGTATGCGCGGTGGGGAAAAGTGCCTGGAGGTCTTCTGCGATCTTTTCCAGGCTGCACCGATATACACACTCGTCCACTTATCCGGGTCGGTTTCCACACCCATCGAAAGCCACCGGATCATCACGTCATTGCTCCAGCAGCTTCCAAAAGTTGATCGATGGTACCGGTACTTATTACCAGTGATGCCATTTGCAATCAATTGGTCGCTGGAGCCCTACAAGTTGGTTTTCAGCAGTAGTCATGCTGTTGCCAAATCAGTGCAACCGCGGAATAATTCCCCCCATATCTGTTACTGTCACACACCGATGCGATACGCCTGGCACATGAAAGATTCGTATTTTGGTGCCAGACGCAGTTTGCGTAAACTCTTACTGAATAGTATCTTAGGCGCTATTCGTTCGTGGGACCGGCGAACAGCCTGTCGTGTCAGCCATTTTATTGCGAACAGTTCCACCACACAACGGAGAATACGGGATGCCTATCGTCGGCCGAGCATGGTCATTCACCCGCCAGTGGATACTGATTACTACCAACTGAACGAAAATGTGCCTCGCCAGGACTATTATCTGGTGCTGTCGGCGTTCGCACCTTATAAGCGGCTGGATCTGGCGATTGAAGCATGTAAACAATTGAACAGGCGACTCCTGATCATCGGCAGTGGGCAGGAAAAGCCCCGGTTGCAACAATTAGCGGGCCCATCGGTCGAATTTCTGGGTTGGCAGGAAAATTCTGTATTAAGGCACCACCTTCAATCCTGTCGGGCGTTGCTTTTCCCGGGGGAAGAAGATTTCGGCATCGTTCCAGTAGAAGCAAATGCGTGCGGCACGCCTGTAATTGCTTTTGCACGCGGTGGTGCCACAGAAACGATTATTCCATTGACCGAAAACCAGCCCACTGGCGTATGGTTTGACAGTCAAACGATCGACGGAGTGAAGCAGGCAATTCTCGATTTTGAATCGAACGAACAATTGTTTGATCGTTCATATATCAGAGTAAATGCCTTGCGGTTCAGCAAGGCATTGTTCCGTGCAAAAATTGCCGATTTTGTCAACCAGGTGTGGCATAATCGCCTTCCGAAAGACCATTTTCCGGTACTGCAACTGCCCAGCGATTACCAAATTGGACAAACAGATCCATAATATTTCTATGAGCGACATCGTTGACTATTTTGCCCACCTGCCGATCGCGGTGCGTGCCGCCATTCTCGGTGGGGGACTACTGTTTTTCTGGATTCTGGAAGGCTGGATTCCACTATATCGTTTCTCATTTTCGCGTTGGAAGCACGCCAAAGTCAATCTCAGCCTGACTTTAATGAATATTATCCTCGGTGGGGCACTGGCTGGGGTATTACTTTGGATTACCCATTGGGCTTCGGAAGACCATGTGGGGTTCTTGCATCTGGTTCAATGGCCAATCTGGTTGGAAGTGCTGATTGGCGTGCTGTTCCTCGATTTTTTTGCAGCTTTTCTGATTCATTGGCTGGAACATCACATTGGTTGGATGTGGCGCATCCACCTGATTCACCACACCGATCGTGAGGTGGATGTCACAACGGGTATCCGCCACCATCCGGCAGAAGCAGTGCTCCGGCTCTCTTTTCTGGTAGTGGGAGTGCTTTTGATCGGCGCTAATATGGGGATCATTGTCATCTACCAGAGCCTCTCACTGTTATTCGGTCATTGGATTCATTCCAATACACGGTTTCCGATTTGGCTCGACAGGGTGTTGTCTCTGGTTTTCGTCACCCCTACATTCCATAAAGTTCACCACCATTATGTGCAGCCACAAACGGACAGCAATTATGGCAACATTTTTTCGCTGTGGGATCGCTTATTTCATACCACTTCGCACATTGCACACAACGAACTGGTGTATGGCATTGATAGCCACCTGGAAGAGGGTGTGCATCGCTCCGTGTGGCAGTTGCTGAAACTGCCATTCACAACAAAAGGATAATCAATTCTTCCAGACAATTTTCTGGAAAAGTGAAGAAATTATTAGAGTGTTTTTGTAACCAGGACTTACTCAATCACACAGTTTGAATTGGTGAAAACTGGTTTGAAACAACTACCCAGCAATTAAAGGTAAAAAGAACGAATTACGCAGGGGTGCGAACGAACTTCCGAACGCGGCCAAATGGTACCCACTCCAGCACGTAAATGCTACCTTGTGAATCGGTACACAAAGCGTGCGGTGCAACGAAGAATTCCTGAGGTGTTTTGTCAGGTGTCTTAAACTTGGTTTTCGCCTCAGCTCCATCGCCCATATTGGTCACTAATTTATCATTTTCGTCCAGGATCGAAACGCGTGCACCCAATTCCGGAATGATAATCTGGCCATCGTGCTGATAGAAGCAACATGGTAGTCGAACCCCCGGGATACTGCGTTTATATTCCAACTCAAGAGAATACACTTCAATCCGGTTATTGGCGCGGTCAGCAATGTAGACTTCTGGTTCTTTCTTGATCGTATTGATCCAGATACCGTGGCATACGTTGAATTCGCCTTGCTTGTTGCCTCGTTTACCAATGGTTTTCAGCAGTTTGAAGTTTTTATCGAAACGATGGACTTTCTGACTGCCGTACCCATCTACGACATAAATATCGCCGTTGGGCGCCACTGCCACATCAGTGGGGTTGGTGAAGTCAAACTTTTGTGAAGCGGCGTCTTCATTGGTAACATTACCAAGTTGGTAAATAATTTTTCCAGTCAGGTCGGTCTTATAGACGCGGGCCCCTAACTTATTGTCACCCTTGCGGTTCGCAACATTTTCGGTCCAGTAGAGAAATTCGCCTGCAGTTTCCTTGCTCCAGTATAAACCGTGGGCAGTGGCGACATATTGGGCAGGGTGTAACCGATTTTCTGCTCCACTTCTTTTGACCATGTTTCCAGAACCTTGCCCACGGTATCAAAAATGATGACGCATGGATTGTCGGAGCGGGTGGTTACGTAGATGCGATCTTTCGCATCCGCAACGATGGCACAGCCGAAGCCATATTTCATGCCCTGGGGAAGAACACCCCAGTTTGGATCAAGCGTGTAGGTTGCTTTGCCAGTTCCAATTTTGACCACTTCCGCACTTTGGGACTGGCCAGGCAACATTGTTGCCATACCGGCGACACTGGCTGCTCCGAGAAACTGTCGACGCTGAAATAAATGTTCACTCATTACATCACTCCGTCATTGGTGAGAGGTTCTCAATTACGATTGGGGAACAAATCGGATACATACGGGTGTGCCCATATAAATTTTCATTTTGGTGGGTTTTAACCCACCCGTTGTGGGATCGTTGGCAAAGACAATCACATTATCTTTGGCCTGATTAGCACAGAAAAGCCATTTTCCGGTGGGATCGATGCAGAAGTTCCGTGGCACAGCAATACCAGCTTTTTGATGGCCAGCGGCTTTCAGCTCGCCAGATGATTCATCAACATGGAAAATCGCAATACTATTGTGCCCACGATTGGAAACATAAACAAACTTTCCGCTGGGGTGGACTGCCACTTCAGCAGTGGAATTTCCCTTCACAGGTTCTGGCAAGGTGCTTAGCGTGCCCATTTTCTCCAGCTTTCCAATTTTAGCATCAAACTTCAGAGCAGTGACTGACGAGGTCAGTTCATTGTTTACATAAGCAAACGGCTTGGTGGGGTGAAAAGCAAAATGCCTTGGGCCATCTCCTGGAGTCATATCAAGTGCCGCTGGATTGCTGGCAGTGATTTTGCCTTTTTCAGCATCGAACTGGTAAATCAGCACTTTGTCGATTCCCAGATCTGCAACCATCGCAAAACGATTATCTGCAGTAAGGTTTACCGAGTGAGCGTGGGGTTCTTTCTGGCGGCTGGAATTGACACTGCTGCCTTTGTGCTGCACAAAATCAGAAGCAGGTAATAATTTTCCGTTTTCAGCCACTGGTAAGACAGTGGTACTGCCACCACCGTAGTTCGCTACGAGCACAAATTTGCCCGTACGATCGCAATTAATGTGGCACGGCCCCGCACCGATGCTCGGTTGACCGTTGATTTGTACCAGTTTGCCGGTTTTGGTATCCATCTGGAAAGACACCACACCGATTTTCTCATCACCCGCTTTCGGGTTCGATTCACAGACGCAAAACAGCAGTTTATTGGTTGGGTGAATTGCCAAAAATGAAGGATCTGTCACTTTTGCAGCCACGGTGGCTTTACCTAGCTCTCCAGTAGCAGCATCAAAAGGAGCAACGTAGATTCCGTCGCTTTTTTTGCCGGAATAGGTCCCCACGTATACCCAGAACTTGGTCTGGGCTTGTGCCTGACCTACTGACATTGACAAAAAGCCGAACACTGCCGCCAGACATCCAAAGTAACGCACCATAAAACCATCTCGCAAAATCGAAAGGTACAGTTTAATCCAAGCTGAAATCGTTTGCACGTAAAAAGTGGTTAATCAGCATGTTCGTTATTTTCATCAGTCGCCCCACGACAGATGCCACGCTTGGTGGTGCGGCAGAATTCAATAATTTCCTGTACCAAAGGGTGGCTGCCCAACTCACTTTCCAATTTGATCAGGGCTTCCGCAAGAATCAGATCCTGACGGTAAATTATCTTGTAGGCAGTGCGTACTGCCTGAATATCGGTGCGAGAAAAGCCATTTCGCCGCAATCCCACCAGATTGGCACCCACGACCAGATTTCTCCCACCAATCGTGCTGAAAGGTGGGGCGTCCTGCGTTAATGCAGTCAGGCCAGTCACCATCACCCCTCTACCAATCCGACAAAACTGGTGCACACCTGAGAAGCCAGAAATGAAAACATTATCATTTACACGAACATGCCCCGCAAGCACTGCGGAGTTGGCCATCACAACTTTATTGCCCACCTGGCAATCATGGGCGACGTGGCTTCCCACCATGAAATAGCATTCATCCCCAATTTTCGTCACCCCTTCCACATGGGAGCCACGGTGGATGGTGACATTTTCGCGAAATGTGTTTCCAGAACCAATCAGAAGTTCGGTGGGCTGGCCTTTGTAGGAAAAATGTTGTGGTGTATCACCCAGCACCACGTTGCTGTACACGTAATTGCCATCTCCCATCGTAACCTGGCTGACGATGCGGGAATATGCCCCCACGGTACAATTGCTGCCCATGCGAACTTGTGCTTCAATAATACTGAATGGGCCGATTGTGCAACCACGACCGATCGTGGATTCTGGAGAAACAATCGCCGTAGGGTGTATCGAAACATCATCCGCAATTGGCATGGTAGTCCTACCCGACTTCCTTCAAGGTCTATTTTTTTGCTGAATGCACAGTACCTAGAAATGATCTAGAGAGTTGGTCGAATTTGTGTAACATAATTACCAGCGATTCAGGTGAACCAGATTCTATGGCTGACAATATTCACGAACGTTTGCATGCCTATCTGGATGAAGCACTTCAACCGAACGAAATGGCTGCAGTGGAAGCGGAGTTACGAGAAAATCCGGAATTGCGTGATACGTTGAAGCTGGTGCTTGACCAATGGAAAAAAGGCGAGCATTCTCTGGGTGGTATCTGGCGAAAAGAACGTCTGAGTTGTATTTCCCGAGATGATCTGAACAATTATCTCCGCGGCTTACACGATCCCGACTTCGCCGATTACATTCAATTTCATCTCGAAGTCGTGGTTTGCCAGTTTTGCCTGGCAAATTACGATGACCTGATTCAAATGCAGCAAAACGATGTTCAGGCGATCTCGCGACGAAAGCGTCTGTTTGAGGCCAGCGAAGGTTATGTAAAAAAAAGCCGCCCCATCAAAGATGGGGAGAATTGATTTTGCGTGTGCTGACCCACGGACTGGCTGCCTGCACCACTTTTCTCATATTTTTCTCATTGAATTCCGGGTTGTGTTTAATTTTGAAAAAAACTCCTTAATGCCACTACGGATTGAGTGGGCAAATGGTCGATGTGAAGATGACGGAAAGTTTCCAGTAGAGAAATTGTCGAAAATCTGGGTGACATGGGTAACATTACATTACCAACAGACGGAAATCGAAACACTATGCGTGACGAACCTCTCTCGATTCTCATCGCCTGTTCAGAAGTGGTGGGCTTTGCCAAAACAGGTGGGTTGGCGGATGTTGCTGGCTATTTACCCAAAGCAATTCAACAGATGGGGCACCGAGTGGCAGTGATTATGCCGCTCTATCGGTGTGTGCGGCAGAAATTTCCCGATATCCGCCCGGTTGGCAGCACCTTATCAGTACCCTGCGGCAGGTCGATCATCCCCACTCAGATTTACGAAGGAACATTGCCAAATAGCAATATTGCAATTTACTTTGTCGAAAATGAGGGCTTTTTCGAGCGGGATGACATCAAATTTGGTACAACCATTTACCAATACACCAACGAGGTGGGAAAAAAAGTCGATTACGGCGACAATTGTCAGCGGTTTGCGTTTTTCAACCGGGCAATCATGGAATCGCTGACGGTTTTGCCTGAAAAACCGGATATTATTCATGCCAATGACTGGCAAACAGGTCTGATTCCGGTCTTTTTACGGGAATCCTACCGCCACCTACCCTCTGCACGTGGGATTAAATCGCTGTTCACGATCCACAATCTGGCTTACCAGGGGCGATTTCACAGGTCGGATTACCCGTATACCGGACTCGATTATCGGTTGTTCAACCATCAGCAGATGGAATTTTATGGCGATTTCAGCTTCCTGAAAGGCGGGATCGTTTTTTCGGACTGGGTGAACACCGTGAGTCCTACTTACGCAAATGAGATCCGAACCACAACCTTTGGCTGTGGGATGGAAGGCATCTTACGAGAGCGTCGGGATCGCCTGAATGGCATCGTCAACGGTGTGGACTACACTACCTGGAATCCGGAAACAGACCCCCATTTACCTAAAAATTATGATGTCAACAGTTTTCAGGTGGGGAAAGCCGCCTGCAAGGCGGCAATTCAGCGTCATTTCAGCCTGCCAACCCAGCCTGACATCCCGCTGATTGGCATGGTGGCCCGCCTGGTAGAGCAAAAAGGGGTTGATTTGGTGGTTAAGGCAGCAGATGATCTGCTGAAAATCCCAACCCAGATGATTGTTTTGGGTGAAGGCGACCAACAATACCACGAAAAGCTGCAGGCAATTCAGGCTCGCTATCCAGACAAAGTGGGGCTGTTGCTGGGCTTCAACGAAGAGCTGGCTCATCAGATTGAAGCTGGGTCGGACCTGTTCTTAATGCCCAGCCAGTTTGAGCCTTCAGGCTTAAATCAGTTGTACAGTTTGCGTTATGGTACACCACCAATCGTACGGACGACGGGTGGGCTGGCTGACACGATTATTGATGCGACTGAAGAATCATTGGTTTTAGCCGAACCGAACGGTTTTCGCTTCCAGGCATATACCCCGCAGGCACTTACGGGAACTGTCCGATGGGCAACGCATTTGTACCACGAACGTCCGGAAACATTCCGCCGGATCATTCGCAATGGCATGCAGGCAGATTGGTCTTGGGAACGTGCCGCACGCGGTTACGAGAAAATCTACCGCAGACTGGTTGCGGAGCGGGCAGGGCGTTCGCTGGTTGAGAGTGCTTAATGAATTTTCCTTCAGAATGGCGGCTGGACCCGTTGAAAGGTCACCAGGTGCTCATTTGTCCTGCACGTGAACAGCGTTTACAACATAGCCCTGGCGCCTGCCCATTTTGTGAATCCCACGAAAAAGAGACCACGCAAGAAGTTTTCGCGATTCGGCAGGAAAGTACTGCCGCCAACCAGCCCGGATGGTCGGTGCGAGTGGTGCCGAATCGTTACCCAGCAGTCAGCCAGTTTGACCGATCTGCGTTTGGTATCAGTTCACCAGAAATCCGCCCTGGTTACGGTGCGTCCGAAGTAGTAATTGAGACACCGGACCATCTAACCCATTTGCACCAGTTTTCATCCCTTCAGTGGGAGCAAGTGTTGATCGCGTGGCAACAACGCTTTTCCTACTGGAACTCCCACTCAGAAATCCAGTTCGTGCAAATTTTCCGAAATCAGGGCAGGGCAGGTGGGGCTTCGCTTGAACATGCCCATTCTCAAGTGGTCGCAGTCGATTTCGTACCTGAGCAGGTTCAGCGAGAAGCAGATCGGTTTTCAAAAGCAGGTAATTCCTGGTACAGTAAGTACTTAAGTGAAAATTGTCCTGAATTGGTGCTTGCCACGGAAAGTTGGCTGGTTGTTTGCCCTCCCACTTCGCGCTTTGCATATGAGTCGTGGATCATCCCACGCCGTGGTTACCGATCGATTGATTTGATGACAGATTTCGAACGTACCACACTGGCAGATATAACAGTTAAGTTATCAAAAGCATATCAGACTATTTTGGGTGTCGATTGGGCCAGTAATCTGTTGTTGAAATCTCCACCGAAAAGGCATCGGTGGGATCATTGGTATCTAGAATTTACCCCACGGACGCAGACGATTGCAGGGTGGGAATTGGCAACAGGTCAGTTGTTTAATACGGTCGATCCAGCCCACGCTAGTTTCAAACTGCGGGCAATTCTTGAATCATAATTTATGTTAACGTTCTTCCAGATCGATATCGGGTGGCTTGTCGAACTCCAGTTCAAAATCGAGTTCCGGATCTTTGGGCTTATCCAGTTCCTCAGTAATGTCCAACTCCCGATCCTGGGTAGTACCAGTATCGCGTGCAACTGCATCTTCGAATGATTGCTCTGTTTCTTTTGTAACAGTGGGAGGTTCTTCCGCACCTGGCAGGTGGGTTGCTTCTGGAACTTTTTCTGGCTGTGGCTGAATTTCCTGCTCTGCATCCGGCAATTGTCCCACTGGCTGGGCAAAAGGAGCGGTTTCTTCTGTCTTGGGTGCGGGTTTCCCATCCATCAGCGATTGATGAATCCGAAAACCAGGAATTTCGAGTGTGAAAAACGGTATGCTCGCAGGAGCATCGAACTCGATGTATGCGGGGACACCTGTGTCCTCATAATCCTTTAATACTTTGCCATTCGGATCGACAATTCTACCTTTTGGTGCTACCCGAGCATTCTTATCGACAACTTCAGCGAAGATCTGTTCAAGTACCCGCAACTCACTGGCTAGTTTGTGATCCCACAAATCGACTTCAGTGTCCAGATCGTCCAATTCACGCATCTGTTCGGTATCGACATCATTTCCAACACCAAGCAGGATCAGCTTGACCGGATTACGTTTGCCAGCAGCGATTTTTTCTGAAAGTCTGATGGTGTAAGACTTTACTTCATCGAAATCGTGGACCTCTCCATCGGTGACAAATACATAAAAGCCCCACGGTGCGTCTTCGAATCTCTCCAGAAAATAGCGAAGTGCAGGTAGTAATTGTGTGCCAGTGCCAAAGTTTGCAGGTGCACGGAATTGGTGTTTCTCTGCCTCGGCTGCAGTCAGGTCGCCGATTACTTCGATTTCAGACCCACCTGGACCGATCGACCAATAAATGCAGGTTGTGCCACCATCTGCATCGATTTTGCGAGCAAGATAACTGCAGATTTTTTGGGCAACGGGTGTGATAATGTTGTTAGCGGTTGCTTTTCCAAATACCGGAGATAAAGTTGCTCCTGAATTTACACCGTACCACTGAGACATCGAACCAGACCCATCCAATGCAATGCCTGTCTGGGCACCTTCTTTGTTCGGTTCCATCAAGATCGTCGCAGTAACGCGTACTTTCCCACCTGGTGCAATGCGAACATTTACTTCCCCGAATGGATCCACCACATCTTTCAATTGAGCCATGATTCCCTCCCTGATCTGGGACTGCCCATTATTAGGTTATTCGTTTACGCACGCATTTGATTTTGAGAATCCCTTCAGGCGGCAGTAAAATTCACGCAAAAGTTGAAAATTCTACCACAGAAAGAATTTTTTGCCCATAATTCAGTCAGGAGTGCAAAATTTTCTCAAATTCGTGCACAAGGATTCATTCCAGCTTCCTGTTCTTCATTTTTCTGTTGTAAGAATTGATATAGACTTGCACAGCGACGGGATACTCCACCCATGGCGACGATTACCACGAACAGCTTCGTTGAACTGATCAGGAAGAGTCAGCTTCTGTCGGAACAAACCCTGAATGACTTTCTGAAAAGGGTTGGTTCCCAAATAGAGACGATTGATCCCAACGCACTTGCAGCAATGCTGGTGAAAAACCGCATTTTGACAAAGTTCCAGGCCACCCAACTACTTTCAGGTAAGCACAAGGGTTATTTTCTTGGCCCCTACAAAATTCTGGAGCCAATCGGGCAGGGGGGGATGGCAACGGTTTATCTGGCCGAACATTCCTCTTTGAATCGTCGCGCAGCAGTCAAGTTGATCTCTTCGATTGCCAGCAAGCCAGACACAATCGAGCGATTTCTACGCGAAGCGCGATCCAACGCCAAGCTGGATCACCCTAATATTGTGAAAGTTTATGATGTGGGTGAAACGGATAATGTGCACTACATCGCGATGGAGTACATTGAAGGGAAGACACTGGAAAAGATGGTGTCTGAACATGGGCCGATGAATGTTTCACAGGCGGTTCAGTACATTGCTCAGGCTGCGTTGGGACTAGCGCATACACACGAAAAAGGGCTTGTTCACCGCGATGTGACGCCATCCAATCTGATACGCGATAAGAATTCCGGTCTGGTGAAGGTGCTTGATCTGGGACTCACGCGTGAATTCGCCAATGAAGATGATGATGTCACCCGACGTTACGATGGTCAATATGCAGTTACTGGGACTGCTGATTACATGTCTCCTGAGCAGGCCGCGGGTGAATCACAGGATTTCCGCACGGACATTTACAGTCTCGGAGCCACTCTGTACAAGATTCTGGCTGGCAAAGGTCCATTTAAAGGTTCCAATACACAAAAATTAATTGCACATCAGCTACATAGCGTCCCGCCTCTCAGTTCAGTGCGTGGGGATATTCCGGCAGAATTGGATGCAGTGCTGGACAAAATGATGGCAAAATCACCCACCCAGCGCTACCAGTCGATGGCTGAAGTTATTATCGCTCTCGATCCATGGCTGGAACCTGGTTGGGATCAGGAATTTTCCAAAGTTTCCACAATTATTCGCAAAGGTACAACGACCAAACATTTTGTACCACAGGTTGAAAAGCAAACCCCCACTAACGAATCGGTGCGGCAGTCCAAACCACCTGTATTCTGGTATGTATTCAGTGCGGTGGTGGTGACATTGCTGGTGGCAATTGGTGCGGTATTTTTCCTGACTCGTGATCAGGGAACAGACCCCAAAGTAGTTGAACGTGCTCCAGGGCAAACTTCTGCAGCACCGACAACGACGAAAACTATTTCCAGTCCGGCTAAAACAGTCCAACCAGTTACACAGCCATCGACCACACCGGTAGAACAACCCAATCGGATGCCAATTCAAGAAGTGCTCGCACCACTTCATGGTCGTAAACCATTGTTGAATGTAAACTTACGTCAGACACCCACTCAGGGATATCTTTTCGATGATCCCGCGATTAAAGGTTCGAAAGTATTTAGAAATCTGCCTGCGGCACTGCAAGTAAATCCTTATTTCCTGAAAGAAAGTGGTTTTCAGATGGAAGCGAGTGTGCGCGATTTGAATAATGAGAGAGTTTTAAGTTTTCGTCAGGAAAAAGGTCACTATGGCTCTCAGATACTTGTAAGGTTATCTGAATCATTACCCACTAAAGCCTCCGGTTGGTATGTGGCTCGCCTGATTTATTCCGCAGATGGTGCGGGCACTGCCTACGCCGGGGTGCAGTCTTTGAAAGCACCGTATACGCGACTAACCAGACAATTATTAGGAAACTCTAATAATCAGTGGCGTGTTATTGACATTCCATTCGCACCAAGTGGCACCAATGAATGGAGTTTTTTGATGGAAACCGGTGAAAAAACGGGCACTGTGACACCATTTACAGGTTGGATGAATTTTCATTCATTACAAATCTGGGATCAAAAAAATCTCCCACCTTTGGGCACCCCGAGAATGAATTCAAAACCTTTATACAGCACCACTTTCAAGGATTTTCCTAACCAAATGGTGCGAGTGGACAAAAGATTAAGCCTTTCTCAGATAGACGGGAAGCCATTGCCGAAAACATGGGTGATGAACACTTATCAGGATAATACCAAAGTCAGTTTCGCGGCACGCACTTTTGGCAATTTTCAGGCAATTGGTTACGAATGGACAGGAGGTTCTACGCCACCGCAGTTGAAAACGAAATGCAATGATGTTCTGGAAAATCTCCCCCCCACTGCCCAGATTGTCGTTCGTCTTACATACCAGGCGAGCAATGATACCTACCCTGTTCGACTGAATTCAATGGTACGTGGTGCCAAAAACTTTTTCCCATTTCAGACTTATTTGTTGCCAGAAAGCACCAATCAATGGAAAACAGAAGATTTTATCTTTCAACGAGGTGAAGATGGCGAATTCTCATTAGTTATTTCTCATCTTTCTGGCACTGAGCCAATTCAGGCTGCCCAACCGTGGGTATGGATTCGATCCATGGATGTATATCTGGTAGAAGAGTAATTTTCTGGTTTTCGGATCAGTTTAAACCCCATCTCAAAACGAAAAAAAATCCACCGTATAGGTGGATCTTGAACAGCAGAACTTCTTATTTCACAACCACTTAGCGGATTTGGATTCCCAGGCGGAAGTTGCCTTTACCGATGGTGATCGTCTTGGTGGGAGGCACGAACACTGGTTGTTGCACCACCACAGGCTGGGGAATAACTTGCACTGGTTGCTGGAAACCACCATGACCGTGTCGAGGGAAACCACCACCGTGGCTGGGGAAGCCGTGGCCACCATGTACTGGATGAACAGGAACCCGATTGGTGCGGTACAGTTCGTTCTGCATTGCCACAATGGTTCGGTCCAGGTCGAGCACGCTCGATTTCAGGTGGATGTATGCCCGTTGATCACATGGGTGAAACCGCAGTTGATCCACCAGTCCGGAAATATGACTGTTCAGTTTATCCAGATCGTGCACTGCAACTTTCATGGTTCTAAAGTCGGCGTTTCGGGTAGCCAGTTCGTGAATCTGCCCCGCCAACGCTTCCATCTGCTCGATATCTTCGTGCAGGTGACGGTACAGTGGGGTGTTCTTGAAGTGGGCATCCACTTCGGCATGAACCCCGCGTGCCTGACGATCCAGTTGCAAAGCCAGCCGATCGATCACCGCACAGGATTGTGCGTTTGCGGCAGAACCACTAAAGAAACCCGCTGCTACTACGATTGCTACTACTGAGTATTTGCTGATCATGTTCATTGCCGTTCTCTCTTGTATTCAGTTTTTTCTGTGTTGTTGAGTGTTTTTCAGTTTTGTCACTCAAGTACACCAGAAGAATGGTCGAAAATGATCTGTTTGCGCGAAATCTGGAAAAATGACTGCTGGGAACTGCCTACTTGGGTAACGGGACCCCACTCAATTCAAACGGTATCGCAACCTCTCTCATAGTGGCAGGTGTCTGGTAAGTTGCATTCCATCCTTGGGAGAGTACCTTGGCCCCACCACGGAACAGGTAAGTAATGTTGTCATCGCCAATTTGAAAATTATCTGCTTGAAGTGGGGTTTTCTGACCAGTTGGCACCAGTTGGAGGCGATTGGAACGCATCCAATAACTTTCGTAACTCTCCCACTTTGCACTGGTTTTTGGATATATCAGTTGGGCTGTAATCAGATAGTCGTTGCCCGAAGTTTTACCTGTTAGTGAAACAGTTACTCCTTCTAACAATTTCTGCCCACTACCACTTTTTCCATCAATTTGGAACAGAAGAAAGCGATCCGCCATGGTCATCGTGATCTCTCCTTTGAGATTTATTCCCATTGCGGTGCGAGGTAAATTTGTAAACTGGATTACAAACGTTGTTGCAATTCCGGAAACTGGATTTCGCGTGTCCAGACGATTTGTTTTCAGCTGCGGGTTGATGGACACGCCTGCGTCATCATAAGTAGTGCAAATCTTGACATTCGCATGGCTATCTGATCGAAAAACTGGCAGCGAAGCCGGCCAAGCTACCTGAACGGTCATTTGGTGGGTGGAAATCTGGGTTTCGTAATCGATTTTTGAGTTCAATTGTTGTGGGGCAATAAAAAATGGCCCACTAACATCAAAAATTTGTTTCGACTTTGCTGAATGGAATTCAATGGAATTCCCACGGACCCAAATTTGAGAATCTGTTGCCTCAGCACATATTCGAATTACATCCCAAAATGGTAATTTCGAACGCGTGAAATCTACCTGCTGTTGAAATTTATTGCTGCTGCCGAAAATTATTTTTGTTCCCGTCTGAATTTGTGCGGCTTTGAGTGCGTCGTTGGGCGATAAAGTCGGTGAGGGCAGGGTAGTTGTGTGAGGGTTTTTTAATAAATCGTCCCCTACGACCGCGCATGGGGCAACGAGAAAACCAATTATTAACAGCATCATGCGTTTTTTCATGTTTGTATGTTCCGCAAATGAAGAAAAGCGTTCACAGCAAGAGCAAAAGGTATCTTGCCCATTCTCAAAGTTTGTAGACAGGATGCCATCAGAAACCTATCTTAACATGGTAGACGATTGTGTTGCATACACTAAACGCGGTGCGGGCACGGTTGATGATTTGAAAGATCGAATCTACACTGACAATGATTTGCCCTCAATATCTGCCATAATGTACACTGCCACTCGACTGGAGAGACGAATCCATGATCGTCCGTTCTGAAGACTTGGTTCAACGATCAGCTATTTCAAACGAGTTAGTCGACGTTGATCCCTTAGAAACCTACGAATGGCTCGAATCGCTCAGTGCAGTGATCAAAGGCCAGGGTTTAGAGCGGGCACAATTTCTTCTGGATCAGTTGTCGCACAGGATGCAGGCGGCAGGTTCCACTCAGAAAGTTGGCTCGCTTCACTCACCGTACATCAACACGATTCCTACCGAATTGGAAGTTCCATTTCCTGGCGATCGGGAAATGGAACGGCGTATCAAAAGTCTTGTACGCTGGAACGCAATGGCCATGGTTGCCAGGGCAAACAAGACCACCAACGTAGGTGGCCACATAGCCACTTTTGCATCAGCAGCTACGCTCTATGAAATTGGTTTTAACCATTTTTTTCGTGGTATGACAGACGATTCCAGTGGTGATGTCGTCTACTTTCAAGGTCATGCCTCGCCTGGGATGTACGCTCGTGCCTTCTTAGAAGGTCGCCTGAACAAAAAGCAATTAGAAAACTTCCGCCAGGAGTTACAGGAAGGTGGTGGCCTCAGCAGTTATCCTCACCCCTGGCTGATGCCGGATTTTTGGCAATACCCCACGGTCAGCATGGGACTTGGGCCAATCATGGCGATCTACCAGGCTCGCTATGCCCGTTACTTAAAGGGGCGTGATCTGTGCAATACTGAAAACACCCACGTCTGGGCATTTCTGGGTGATGGTGAATGCGATGAGCCTGAAACCCTTGGCTGTCTGTCAATTGCAGCACGTGAAGGGTTGGATAATCTGACTTTTCTGGTGAATTGTAATCTGCAGCGACTTGATGGTCCGGTCCGTGGTAATGGCAAAATCGTTCAGGAGCTGGAAGGTATCTTCCGAGGTGCTGGCTGGAATGTCATCAAATGCGTTTGGGGTTCTGATTGGGATGAATTACTGGCACGGGATACCACTGGTGCATTGACAAACAGGTTGTTAACGATTCCCGACGGCGAATACCAGGAATACGCTTACCACTGCAAGAAAGGTAATTTTGCCATTATTCGGGAAAAATTGTTCAATACGCCAGAACTCAAGGCGCTAGTTGAACATCTGACGGATGAAGATCTTGCCAGCCTTCGTCGCGGTGGGCATGACCCGGTTAAAGTTTACAATGCCTATCGTGCAGCGATGAATACCCGGGGCAAACCATCTGTTATTCTTGCAAAAACAGTTAAAGGTTACGCGACATCATCTGAAGCGAACAATACTGCCCACCAGGAAAAGAAACTAAAAGTTGTGTTGACTCAAGAAGAGCTCGAGCAGATGCTCGATCCCTCGGACAAAGAACACAAAATGGAACTCAAGGCACTTCAGGGTTTCCGTGAACGGCTGCAAATTGATATCCCAGATGCGGTTCTGGAAAAATGCGACTTGTATCACCCAGGTGATGACGCACCTGAAATCAAATACCTGCATGAACGACGGCGGTCATTAGGTGGCTACCTTCCCGCCAGAAATAATGTTTTTGTGCCTTGTAAGGCACCTGCCGCTGAGAGTTTTGAGCGAACGATGCAGGGAACACCTCCCGGAAAGGGTCAATCAACGACTCTTGCCTGGGTGACCTTGATGCAGTCGCTAATGAAGGACCCCAACGTTGGCAAGTTGATTGTGCCAATTGTTCCTGATGAAGGCCAGACTTTTGGTTTGCCACCTTTGTACAAAACCTTTGGCTTGTACAGTCCTGCTGGCCAGAAGTATGTTCCTGTAGATAAAGGAACAATGTCCGAATATCGCGAAGCTTCTAACGGACAGATATTCCAGGAAGGAATTAACGAAGCGGGCAGTATGGCTACCTTCATCGCCGCAGGTACTGCTTACAGTACGCACCGGACGAATACGATTCCGTTTTACATTTATTATTCGATGTTTGGATTTCAGCGAGTCGGGGATTTGATCTGGGCCGCAGCTGATGCCCGAACCCGAGGCTTTCTAATGGGTGCCACAGCGGGTCGCACCACATTGAACGGTGAAGGCCTGCAACATGAAGATGGACATAGTCACCTCGCCGCAATGACCGTCCCTACCTGTCGTGCATATGATCCCGCGTGGGGTTATGAGCTGGCAGTGATTATTGAAGACGGTATTCGCAGGATGTTTGTCGATAATGAAGAGTGCTTCTACTACTTGACTGTCTACAACGAAAGCTACGATATGCCAGCCATGCCTGAAGCTACACGCGAAGGGATTATTCGTGGCATCTATTCTTATCGTGAACGCAAGGTGGCTGAAGCGAAAGCGACAGTTCAATTACTGGGCAGTGGGGTGATTTTGCAGCAAGTTCTGAAGGCACAGGAACTTCTGGCAGAAAAATACAGCATTGAAAGTACCGTATACTCGGTAACCAGCTACCAGCAACTGATCCGTGATGGTGTTGAATGCGAACGAATGAATCGCCTACATCCGGAAGCAGAACAGAAAGTACCGTATATTCAGCAGGTGCTGGCTGATACGGATGGTCCAATTGTTGCTACCAGCGACTACATGCGGGCACTGCCGACTCAACTGGCAACGTATTTAGGTGATCGTTTCCTGCCTCTCGGCACTGAAGGATTTGGTCGTTCTGAAACCCGTCAGAATCTTCGCAGATTCTTTGAAGTTGATGCTCAGCACGTAGTAGTTGCCTCCCTGTACAAACTGGAATTGATCGGCAAAGTACCAGTTGGCACAACAACACAAGCAATTAAGGATTTTGATATTAATCCAGACGCACCTGCCCCCTGGACGGTATAGTGCAGCAATATTGCGATATGATAATACAGTAATTATTTCTGGTTGTTGGAATTTGACAACCATACCCTCCGTTACTCAGAAGAATATTAGATCATGACAGAATTCCGACTGCCTGAACTTGGTGAAGGGATCGAAGATGGGGTGATTGTCGAAATCAAGGTACAACCTGGCGACTCAATTTCACCACAGCAGGAAGTGTTTGTCATTGAAACAGATAAGGCGTCGATGCCAATCGAGTATCCACACGCGGGTGTGGTGGAATCGATCGCTGTGAAGGCGGGGCAACGTGTCAAAGTTGGCCAGATTCTGGCTAACTTCGCTGGAGCTAATGGCAAGGTACCAGAAAAACAAGCACCTAAAACGAACTCAGAATCTCCTAAAAGTGAAGCACCTCCAAAAAATTCTGATGCTGAATCAGCCACTGTCGCCGAATTGAACACTTTTGATTTCGTGCTGCCGGACTTAGGCGAAGGGATTGATTCTGGTGTGGTTGTGGGCATCGCTGCAAAAGTTGGTGAATCTGTAGAAAAAGATCAGGAACTTTTTACGATCGAAACGGATAAAGCTGCAATGCCGATTCCCGCGCCAGTCGCAGGAGTAGTTGAAGCGATCCTTGTGAAAGAGGGTGATCGTCCAAAAATCGGTGCCACTCTGGCAAAAATGAAAGTATCTTCACAATCTTCGCCTACTGCACCGAAACCTGCGAGTGCTCCCACCAAAAAAGTTGCACCCGCACCTGCAGAAAAGTCGGTTACGGAGACTTCATCAACGCCTTCAACTGGTGTGGTGAACGCCACTGGGCCAGTGCCTGCCAGTCCATCTACAAGAAAATACGCCCGCGAACATCAGGTCGATCTGAATCAGGTTGCTGGCACTGCACGTGGCGGCCGAGTGACGTCGGAAGATGTGCGTACTTTTATCCGTGCCAAAATGAATCAGCCTGCTGCGACTTCCAGCGCTGTCGGTTCAGCGCTATTCTCAGCACCACCGATGCCGGATTTCAGTAAGTATGGCCCGATTGTGAAAAAGCCTGTCAGCAATATCCGCAAAAAAATTGCAGAAAACCTGTCCTTATCATGGCATATGGCACCGGCGGTTAACCAGTTTGATCTGGCAGATATCACTGATTTGGAAGCAGGTCGTAAGCGAATCGTTGATGCGATGCCGAAAGGTACCGCCAAGATTACGATGACTGTTCTGGCGATCAAGGCAGTGGTGGCAGCACTGAAAGAATTCCCCCACTTCAATGCCTCACTGGACATGCAGAACGGGGAAGTCATTTACAAGGAATATTACCACATCGGAATTGCTGTTGATACTGAACGTGGATTGGTTGTACCTGTCATTCGCGATGCAGACAAAAAAACAATCCGCGATCTCGCACAATCAGTAGCGGCACTTGCTGACAAGGCACGAAGTGGAAAACTGACCCCAGATGAAATGCGGGGCGGTACTTTCACGATTACGAATCTGGGTGGAATTGGTGGCACTGCTTTTTCGCCAATTATTAACTATCCGGAAGTTGCTATTCTGGGATTATCCCGTTCCAGTATTCAGCCAGCGTATCGTGATAACCAGTTCGTTGCCCGACTGATGATGCCCTTGTGTCTCACCTACGACCACCGCATCATCGATGGTGCTGATGGTGCCCGCTTTACAACACGTTTGGTGCAACTGTTCTCCGATCCGATTCGGCTGTTGATGGAAAGCTAATTCGATTTTCTGGATTCAAACTAACTGGCCCTATCGGTACTGATATGAGTGAAATAAATAAAGAAACACAGCTTCTGGTGATTGGTGCTGGACCCGGTGGTTATCCTGCAGCATTACACGCGGCCGATCATGGGATGAAGGTTATCCTGGTCGATTCTGACCCGAGACTTGGCGGGGTCTGCTTAAATCGTGGCTGTATTCCATCCAAAGCTCTCCTGCATGTGGCGAAAATTCTGGAAGAGACACGGGAATTTGAAGAAATTGGGATCCACTTTCAGCCTCCAACTGTCGATCTGGCAAAACTCCAAAAATTTGTCCAGCAGCAAGTGGTGGGGAAATTGACCAATGGAATCGCCATGCTCTGCAAGGGGCGTGGGGTGGAAGTCATTCGCGCAAAAGCCACATTTACTTCCTCGAATACAGTACAACTGGAAGGGGAGAACACTGGTACAATTCGTTTTGAAAAGGCAATTATTGCCACAGGCAGTCTGCCCGCAATCCCGAAGGCATTCAATCTAGACGATCCACGGATTATGGATTCTACTGCAGCCTTGCTTGTGCAAGATGTGCCAAAGACCCTTTTGGTGATCGGTGGAGGCTATATTGGCCTGGAAATTGGAACTGTTTACGCAGCCCTGGGAACCAAAATCACAGTTGTAGAGTTTACTGACGGGTTATTGCCTTCCGCAGATCGGGATCTCGTGGCACCGCTGGAAAAGAGAATGCGGAAACGGTTCGAAGCCATTTATCTGAACACAAAAGTGGCGTCATTAAAACCAACACCCGATGGAATTGTCGCACAATTGGAAGGTAAAGATGTGCCAGCAGAAATGATATTCGATAAAGTGCTCATTTCAGTGGGACGTCGACCGAATAGTGCCGGATTGGGGTTAGAAACGACGCAAGTGGAAGTGTCAGAACGTGGTTACGTCAAAATCAACAAACAGCGACTGTCCAGCGATCAGAATATTTATGCCATTGGTGACGTTGCAGAAGAGCCTGGTCTGGCTCACAAAGCGACTGCAGAAGCCCGTATTGCCATTGAGGCGATACTTGGTGAGCCAACTGCTTTTGAACCCCGGGCGATTCCAGCTGTCGTGTTCACAGATCCTGAACTTGCATGGTGTGGGATTACCGAAAAAGAAGCGGTTGAGCAAAATATCCGTTTTGAGAAACACACCTTTCCGTGGGCAGCATCGGGACGTGCCATTGCCCTTGCTCGTCCAGAAGGCCTGACGAAACTGCTTGTCGATCCCGCCTCACAGCGTATTCTTGGTATGGGGATTGTGGGAGTTGGGGCAGGGGAGATGATCGCAGAAGGCGTTCTGGCGGTAGAAATGGGTGCGGTGGCCCGCGATCTTGCTGAAACGATTCATGCACACCCCACTTTGGCCGAAACGATTATGGAAAGTGCGGAAATGGCTGCAATGGGCAGTGCTACCCATGTTGGAAAGCCTAAAAAGCGAAATTAAGCGAATCGAACTGAACTAGATCTTCATCTGATTTGTATGTAAGTAATGCGTAAACTTGGGATTTAATGAATTATTCTTCATTAATGGATTTTTTTGCTCATTTCGCATTCTCGTGCAAAGATAGAAATATGGCCACTTTAATTACACACGACCGAGCCTCGTTACCACTAACTCATGGTAAAGGGGTAGTTCTTTTTGACGGAGAATGCCCACTCTGCCTCAAAAGTGTCCATATACTTCGCAGATTGGATTGGTTCAACAGATTAGATTTTCAGAATGCTCGGGATTGGGACCAGATTCCTGTCAATAATGCCAACCTTGTGCAGGAACGCCTGATTGAAGAGATGCATCTCTTGAGGCCGGATCGTCAAAAAGCATACGCTGGTTTTAGGGCGTTTCGCTGGATAGCTGGTCGTCTACCTTTATTGTGGTGCCTTTACCCCCTGTTATTCCTGCCAGGAATTCCCACTATCGGACAACGGATTTACCTTTGGATTGCAAAAAATCGCTTTCATCTCGTGCCATGTCACAATGGCATCTGTACTATTCCATCTAAGCGGAAATAAGAATCTGCACCCTCTACCTCTTACTAGTAAAGTAGCATTCTCATGAGTCGACGGTTTGTTGAAGTATTTGCGGACGGGGACAATGTTGATGAAGTCTTCCTGATTGCTGATAAACATTTGCGAGTGAATCGGAACGGAGCCCCCTACCTATTGCTGGATCTGCTGGATCGCACGGGAACAATCAGTGGCAGGATGTGGAATGTCAGTGATGATCAGCACACATCATTTGAAGCCGGGGATTACCTGTTGATCCATGGCAAAGTACAGTTGTTTCAAGGATCTTTGCAATTAATTGTCAACAACTTCGACAAAGTTGATCCTGCGCAGGTAGATCCCGCAGATTTCCTGCCCACAACAAAGCACAATATTGGTACGTTGCTGGAAAAGCTAAAAGGATTTCTGAGAAAAATCACCAATCACCATCTGCGTGCACTTGTAGATTGCTACCTGATTGATGATCAGTTCATGAAAGGGTTTACGCGTGCTCCAGCAGGGATCAAGGTTCACCACGCATACCTCGGTGGCCTACTGGAACATGTAGTGATGATGCTGGATATTTCGGAGAAAATTCTGCCGTTGTATCCCAATGTCAACAAAGATCTCGTACAGGTAGGTATTTTCCTGCACGACAGCGGAAAAATCCGAGAATTAACTTACCAGCACATGTTTTCGTATTCAGATGAAGGCCAGTTGGTTGGGCATCTGGCGATCGGATTGGAATTTCTTTCTGAAAAAATAAAACTTGCTGCAAAACAGACCGGTGAAGCATTCCCAGATGAACTTTACATGCACCTGCGGCATTTAATTGTCAGCCATCATGGGGAATCCCAGTTTGGCAGCCCCAAAATTCCGATGACTTTGGAAGCAATTGCCCTGCACATCATTGACATGTTTGACTCCCGTCTGTGCATCGCGATGAAAGAAATCGATGATGATCGCAAAGGCAGTTCGCACTGGACACCATTTAACGTTGCCTTGCAACGAAGATTGTACAAAGGGAAGAGTGAATAATAACTTTTTCCTCCCCCTTCACGTCTGAGAGTCAGTATTTCTAAGATTGTGCTTACAAAAGATCCTTGCGAAGGTAAATCGAATTCGCAATCGTTTGACAACGCAATACATAACCATTTTCCTTCAGCAGGTCACCAATCGTATCGATCGATTTCAGTGTGCTGTATTGGACGGTTTCAGCGCAGATGACCATCGGTCGATATTTGCTGAAATCGAGCGTTTTCAAAATGCTGAAATCCAACCCCTCTGTGTCTACTGAAAGAAAATCGGGTGCTTTATCACCATGATTTTCACGAATGATTCGATTGATGTCAACAAGTGGCATTTTCACGACACGGTCAATCCGCAGTTTGCCACCACTATTTGCAACACGTGTTTTCGCTTCTTCCTCATCAAAAGTATTCAATTGTGGGTAGTTCAAGACGTAAAAGTCCGCCTCACCTTCCTCTCCAAGGCCAATTCCGATATTCAGAACCTGATCTTCCGGGCGTTTTGATTTCAGATCGGCAATCATGTCAACATTGGGTTCGATCAAGGTGCCGCGACTACCCGAACGATACAGATTGTAGGTATTGCTGCCAATTGTGGGATGATATGCCCCCACATCCATATAACTGGGTTTGTCAATTTGGAGATGCTGAAACAATTGGCTTACCAGTAAATCTTCTCCACATTGCCCAAAAACAAGCTGGTTTCCTTCTGGTAGCACTTTCTGGTGCCACTCTATCGGCATCAACAAGCCAGTTCCTGCAGTGGCAGCTCCACCTGCCAATGCTCCGAACAAGAAATCGCGACGAAAAAACTGAAAACCTTTGCGTGCTTCGGCCATTTTTGCTATCCAAAGATTGAACATTGCAAAAGTAGCATAAATTTATTCTCGAAAATGGCAGAAATGTATGCCTGAAACTGAAATCGTTGAAATCGAGGTTATTTGCTACCAATCGCGTAAAGTTTTTTATACCCCCGCAAATAAATTCTGCCGTTAGCAATAGCCGGGGAGGCACTGAAATCATCATCAAGACGATTTTCAGAGATCAGTTCAAAGGATTTACCTGCTTTCACAACCCCCACCTGACCGGTGCGGGATGCCACAATAATTTTCCCATCAACATATACTGGTGAAGCGCGGTGGCGACCTGGATTCACTCGTTGACTGTATAATTGCTCGCCCGTTTTGGCATCAACACAGTTCAGTACACCGGTTTCACGCGTGAGATAAACCAAACCATCAGCTAACAAGGGGGATGGTACATCAGGAGTCTCTTTCGCGCGTCGCCATAATTCATGTTCGCTCCCAGCAGAAAACGTGCCTTTCGCAGTGGGTTTTACACCCACAACAGGTCCATTTTTGGCAGTGGGGACCACAATCAGATCGGGCGTAACCAGCGGAGTGGCTACAAAACGCAGGGTTGCATTATAAGCTGACTTTGGGTTCAGACCACCGAGACGCCAGATTTCGCTGCCGTCTTTCAAATCATGGGCAATCGTATAATCATTCCCGTGGGTCACCAGGTAGGCATCTTTGCCGTTCGACCACATCATAGGTGATGCGTATGAATGTTCGCATTCTGCCCGTCCATCACTTTTGCGGTCGATTTTCCAGATATCTTTGCCAGTTGCAGCATCGACACAAACGACATCCTGGTGTTTTGTGTGCAGTAACTGGAGATATAACTTACCATCGTGCAAGACTGGAGTGGAATGCATGCCAAACTGAATCTGAAACTTGTTATACCGTTGTTGCACATTGAAGTTCCAGATTTCTTTGCCTGAAAAATCAAAGCAGACCAATTCTCCACTGCCAACAAAGAACCACACATGTTTTCCATCGGTTGTGGGCGAAGCGGACGCACCGTTGCCTTCATCAGAACGGGCTTTATTCGTTGTTTTGCCTATACTTTTTTGCCATAGAACTTTGCCATCCGTACTGATGCACATTGCGATGAGTTCAACGCCGGCTTCACTCGTCAAAAAGATCTTGTCTTCCCAGATTGCGGGCGTCGCACCTCCCATACCTGGCAGGGTCAGTGACCAGACGATATTTTTTGTTTCAGACCATTCAGAAACGATCCCTTTTTCCTTGCTGATACCATCATTGTGGATACCACGCCATTGTGGCCAGTTATCGGCTGATGCGGATAACAGCAGAGCCAAGTGCCAGCAGTGCAGTCGCAAAATACTTCATAGTTCTCTTCAAAAAAGAATAGGTCAGTGAGTGGTAATCGCCTTGATTACTTCACCACGGGTTAATGGAATGGGTCGATCCAGATGATCGAGAAGTTCGGTTTCTGGAGAGTATCCCAGCCTGTCGAAGACGGTTGCGATGATGTCCTTTGGAGTAACTCGTCCATCGCGTGGGTAAGCTGCTTGTGCATCAGAAGATCCATGAACAACGCCACCTGAGATTCCACCACCTGCAAGTGCCAGCGAAAACACATTTCCCCAGTGGTCACGCCCAGCGCTACCATTGATTTTAGGAGTTCTGCCAAATTCTCCAGTCCAAAGTACCAGCGTGCTATCGAGCAAACCACGCTGATCAAGATCTTCAATCAGTGCGGAAAAAGAATGATCCATCATTGGCATCAGTGGGGAACGAAGAGATTTCGCATGGTCGCGGTGGGTGTCCCACATTCCCTGATTGGGTGCGTCTTTGATGCGGGTCCAGTTGACCTGGATCATGGGCACACCCGCTTCTACCAGACGCCGTGCCAATAACACACTTTGACCAAATCTAGTGCGTCCATACCGATCGCGTGTCGCAGGGGATTCTTCTTCAATTGCGAATGCTTTTCGGGCCTGTTGCGAACTGACCAAATCGAATGCTTTATCGCGAAAATGATTCTTTTCACGCTTCTCATAATTCTCAGCTTCGCGATCCAGCACGACATTTAATTCGCTTAACAAAGATTGGCGGCCTTTCAAACGGATCTCATTTAATTCAGTGCGTGGGCTGATTTCCGGTGCCTGAAAGTTAGGCTGGTTCGGGTCGCAATGGATCAGCCAGGGATTATATTTTCTGCCAAGAATGCCCGCATCCTGTCCTGGCCAGGGGATATTACCATCATTCCACAGATGTTCGGGAAGTACCACTGCGGAAGGCAGTCCGTTTACGGTGTGGCGGAGATACCTCATGATCGCTGTCAGAGATGGTGCCAGATTGGGGGCCTGGGCAGTGACATTTTCCCGATTTCGGGGTTCATGCTCGACACCTGTCAGCATCTGGTAGCCGCTCGATGAGTGGGCATTATCGCCACTGGAGACTGCACGCAGCACCGCGATTTTGTGGGCCAGTTTTGCCGTCTTTGGCATCAGCTCGCCAATTCGGAATCCAGGGATACTGGTGGGAATTGTGCCAAATTCACCCCGTATCTCTGCGGGAGCATCTGGTTTGGGATCCCAGGTTTCGTGCTGTGGGGGCCCACCTAACAGCCCGAAAATAATTACGGAACGTGCCTTGGCACGCTCTGGTTGTTTGGAACGGGCAGCCAGCAGACTGGGTAAAGTCAGGGCACCCAGACCAATTGAGCCAATTCGTAGCCATTCACGCCGCGTTACGTCTGCATCAAAAATGGTTAACATTTGTTAATCTTTCCAGCGGAATGAAATTTCTGCTTGGTATGCCCAAATATTGTGCCAAAAGTTTCTCGCTGATGAAACATTTTTTTCTGAATTCTCGACTGATTTTTCCGTGCAATTTTTCCAATGGTGCGACATAATCAGCAGACAATACTTTGAGGTTACCAAGAGAATGAAAAAAAACTCATTAATGACGCTTTTTCTGGCTTCAGTTTCAATGCTTGCCGCACAGGCGGAAGATTGGACACGGTTCCGCGGTCCTGAAGGGTTGGGTGCGGCAAACGATCAGAACATCCCCACCAGCCTGACAGAAAAAACAACTCTTTGGCGTGTTGAAATCCCTGGTCGTGGCTATTCTTCACCAATCATTTCGAAAGGGAAACTTTTCACTCAATCCGCAGGTGAAAAAGGCGACAAGCGACTGATGCTTTGTTACGATGCAAATAATGGTAAACAACTCTGGTCGAAAGAACTGACCGGTAAATTTGCAAAAACACATGCAAAAAACAGTCTGGCTTCTTCCACACCAACCGCAGATGGAGAGCGTGTCTACGCAATCTTCTGGGACGGAGCAGAAATTTCGCTAAGTGCGTGGGATTATGAGGGTAAGCAGTTATGGAGCAATAACTTAGGGAAATTCGCCAGCCAGCACGGTGCAGGATTATCTCCGATCGTTGCGGGTGGAAAAGTCATTGTGAATCTCGATCAGGATGGCAAGGCAGAATTACAGGCTTACGATGCAACCTCTGGCAAACTGGCATGGTCTCAACCCCGCAAAGCTTACCGTGCGTGCTACAGCACCCCGTTCATTCTGAAAAAAGAGAAAGAAGAAGAATTAATCGTCGCAAGTACTGCTGGCGTAACATCTTACAACATTGAAACCGGTAGCACCAATTGGAATTGGACCTGGACCTGGGAAGCGAAAGGGAAAGGAAAAATCAGTGCACTTCGTAATGTAGGCGGTCCCATCTACCACAACGGCTTGATATATGCCATTTCTGGTGATGGTGGTGGCGATCGACATATGGTAGCGGTGAAATCGGATGGATCCGGCGATGTGACGAAATCTGCATTAGCCTGGGAGATGAAAACTGGCACCCCTTATGTTCCAATGCCTGTTGCTAAAGATGGTATGCTCTTCTGGATCACGGACAAAGAAAATGTGGCCTATTGTGCCGATGCCGCCACTGGTAAAGTGCACTGGAAAGAACGTCTGGGTGGGAGTGGGCAGGTCTATACATCCCCGATTCTGGTTAATGGTGCGATTTACTCAATCAATGAAAATGGGCAGGTTTTTGTGTTCAAAGCCGCGAAAGAATTTGAAATGATTGACCAAAGCGACTTGAAAGAAGGCGTTTACGCTTCGCCCGCTGTTGCAAATGGCAAATTGTATATCCGAGGTGAGAAGACACTGATCTGCTTTGGCAAAAAGTAGACTCGCATTTGTTGATAATTGTTGATTTTAAAGTCAACTAATCAACAATTATATACAGTTATTTCAATTTACTTCACTTCGAAATTATCCGTACGGAATGGCGTTGCTGGTATCCCTTCTTTATTTGCCAGATTCACAATAGGGTAGTTCGCCCAGCCATAACGCACTGCAACAGGCTTTTTGACTTTATCGGATACAACAATAACCTCGTTGCCTTTAATTGTCGCTGTTGCTGGGTGGAAAACTTGATCTTCACCACAGATCGTAAACCCTGTCAGTTCTTTACCATCGCTGGAAATCAAGCCGTTTTCCGCATGTTGGAATGTGATCAGGCATGATGAATCCACCGTCGTCATGCTCGAAAAAACCGGTCCCATGGGGACAATTTTCTTCTGATAATCTTTTGCCAGTGCCAACAGAGCGAGACGTGTTCCTACCGGCGCTTTGTCTTGTGGGTGAATATCAGTGGGATTTCCAACATCGGTGATCACCGCCATACCAGTATTTTTCACAGTTTGTGCGGTTTTCAGTTGCGATTCACGCAGAATAGGCCAGTTTTCACCCATGGGATTGCCCGCATTGAATGGTGCCAGTTGGACAAAGTAAAACGAAAAGTCCCCTTGTTTGAACTGCGTTCGCCAATCAGCGATCATCTTGGAGAATAGAAGTTGGTATTCAGTCGCACGCGCGATGGTGCCAGCGTTTGATTCACCCTGATACCAGATCGCTCCACGAAATCTCAGACCCAGAAGCGGGTGGATCATACCGTTGTACAGCGATGATGGATCGTTAGAATTGGTGCCTGGTTTGCCGGCAAGTCGTGGTTGTCTTGGGATCTGTTTACCATTTTTCTTTGCTGCATCTGCGGCCAAACGCCACTTTTTCATTTGTTCTTCATAATTTGATTTCGACTTTTCTGGATCGTATTTGCTGGACGCCTGATCCAGGTTAGTCGTATAGTACTTCAAAGTTTCCTCGTTTTGCAATCCAGGTCGACTGGTCCATGCTTCAGCAGGTGTCCCACCCCAGGAAGTGTGGATCAAGCCGATTGGAACATTCAATTCCGCCTGTAACTTCTTGCCAAAATGATACCCCACCGCGGAAAAATTAGCGACCGTTTGCGGATTGCAGACAAACCACTTTTTGGAAGCGGGTTCTACTTTAGGATTCAGTTGAGTTTGCGGTGTATCGATCGCGAACTTCGGTACGGTGAATAATCGAATGTTGGGGTTGGAAGAATTTGCAATAACTTGTTGTGCCTGAACGGTTTTCGACAATGGCCATTCCATGTTGGATTGTCCCGAACAGAGCCAAACTTCACCCACAGCGATATTCGAAAAGGTTCGGCTTTCAGGTCCTTTCTGCTTGCCAATTCCTGGCTTCCTTTCTGGCGAACCGGTGACGGTTAATTTTCCGTTGGTGCCAACTGGAAATTCAGCCAATTTGACAGACCAATTTCCAGATTCGTCCGCAATGGTGCTACTCCCTTCTTCACGGGAGCCATCAGCAGTTGTAATGTGTAAATGCACATAGATCTCTTCCTTCGGCCGAGCAGTCCCCCACACGGTGATTTGCTGATCTCTTTGCAGCACCATATTGTCAGAAAAAATCTCATGAACCTTCAACTGCGCGATTGCAGGCGAAAATAATCCCAAAAAGAGAAAAAATGTGAAACTTTTTAGAAACATCGGTAGTACTCTGGAGAGTGTAAGTAAGTGCACGCCATTTGCACTTGTCGTAGTTGTTCTAACAACTGGGATTGTAAGAAGTGGGGGAAAATGATGAGAAATATCTCATAAATATCCATTTCATCAGAACGAATAAATATGAGCACGTGAAATTTGTTGGATGCTCCTTCCGTGCTTATAATGTTCCTGCATTGTCGGAGAGAGTGTTTCTTTCTGCTGAACTGAATTTTTGGAGTTGAAATGAAGAAATTGTTTGCGCTGGCGTTTGCTGTTGTTTTTGCTACCACCACTTTTGCACAAAAGCCAAGCGAAGAGCCAAATCCACTGAAAGATGCCAAGGTAGGTGATTTTGCCAAGTACAAAATGTCGATGTCGATCCTCGGGATGAATATCGACATGGAAGCCACCACCACTGTGGTGAAAAAGTCCGAAAAAGAAGCCACTTTGGAAACAGAAGTGAAATCCGACGGCAACCTGCCTATTCCGAATCAAAAACAGACACAAGTTGTGGATTTGACGAAGCCTCTTGATCCTGCAAAGTCGATGAATCTGCCTGAAGGCACCGAAGCCAAGATCGAAAAGTTGAAAGATGGTAAAGAAAAGATCAAGGTGAATGGCAAAGAATACGATTGCACCTGGGAAACCTACAAGATGAAAATGAAGCAGATGGGCATGGACATTGATGCTGATGTCAAAGTGTGGAATGCCAAAGGCTTCAAGTTTGGTTCGGTCAAGATGGAAATGAAAATGGAAGTTCTGGGGAACAAAATGGACATGACCATGGAACTGATTGAAAGCGGATCTGGCAAGAAAGGCAGCGACGACTGAGTTATTTTTTACCCAGACAGTATCTTAACCATTCCTGTTGCAATTCCTGCACAGTTTCAATCTGATAGTGCGATTTCAAAGCACTTGAAAAGCCCCTGCGTGGAGCCTCTCTCAGAAAAGCAGTAAACGCCTTTGCTCCATGTTGTTGAACGAGATAGTGTACAAGTGATACTCCTTCGGCGAAATACGTACCCGTTTCGTTTTTCTCTGGAAAGTTATCCATTGCCAGAAATGCTTCTAAAGTGTATAGCTTTCGTTGCTTCAACAGGTTGGGCACTGCCTGCAGATACCCCGCAAGTTCCGTTTTGGGTTCCGAAAGGCTTGCCATACCAATAATTGCCCACCGAGGGGGAAGTTGTTCACTGAACAAATCGGTCACCACCATCTGGGTAACAAAATGAGGCAAATGCTTTTCAAATACTTTTGGATCATTAGCATCCAGGTGGATCTGCCGTTGAACAATCTTTTGTGCATTGAGTTCGACAACAACGTAACCACTGGCCGTTGCTGTTTTTTGTTGTTTTTCCAGCCATGCCTGGTAATTCTCGTGAAGAAAAATCTGGCAGGGAACATCCCATGTTGTGCCGGTTGAGCCAGCCCAGCGAAGATACATGGCGGCACGTATTTCTTCGGCGAGTGCTTTTGCGTACTCACCTGAATGTGGATCTTTTGCTAGGCTGATCTGAAATGAGTTCTTTGAGGCACTGATTGAGCCCTTTTCACCCGTTTCCTGTAAATGATTCACCAGGATAGCGCTGAATTTGTCGAGGCCCGGGGACTGTAATTTGCGAATTTCTGATATTTCTTCCAGAAACATCTGTCGCTTCATTTCAGTACACGTACCTGCATTCAGGCAGGTAGCAATTGCATTCAATCTGCAGTAGCCCCACTGTTGCTCCTGAATTGAAGTCAACGGTTCTCCCACAGATTTGGCCTGTTGGAAATATTCCTGCGCCTTTTGGTAATCCTTGGCTTCAAACGATACGGAACCCAGTTTCGCCAATTGAGATACTTGTGAAACCAGCGGACTGGGAGCAGGTGGTACTGCTGGTGGAATCAGGTTGGAATTCGATGGTGCAGGAAACTGAACATACTGGATTTGCAATGCACAGGGGAGAATCAAACACAAAATATTTGCAACAGAAACCATGCTTTCGCCCACTTCCATGTAGGTGCCAGGAATTTAGACAATATCTGTATTTGGAAAAAAATACAAGGCGAACTCGACCACAGGGAAAAATCTCCAAGAATACAAATTACCAGTCCCCCACCTAACGAAATCGGGATGTGGGAGTAAACTGATCCTTTGCGGTTGTACCAGGAACAACGAACGATGCCACTGTTTGAGAAAGTAGAACAACAAGTTGATTTTCCGGCACTTGAACGTGAAATGCTGCATTTTTGGGATGAGAATTCCATTTTTGATCAACTGCGTCAGCAAAATGCTGGCAAGCCAAAGTGGTCTTTTTTGGACGGCCCGATCACAGCGAATAACCCCATGGGTGTTCACCACGCCTGGGGGAGAACCTATAAGGATGTTTACAATCGATATTTTGCGATGACTGGCAGAGAATTGCGATATCAACAGGGGTTTGATTGCCAGGGACTGTGGGTCGAAGTTGAAGTAGAGAAAGAACTGGGCCTGCAAAGTAAGAGGGATATCGAAAATCTCGTTGAGAATGATCGGCATGCGAGTATTGCCAGATTTGTGGAAGCCTGCAAATCCAGAGTCGATCGATTTGCCCGAGTTCAGACAGAACAGTCGATCCGACTGGGGTACTGGATGGACTGGGACCGCACTGATGAAGACTGGGCCAAAAAGCCAGATCAACGCAAATCCTACTTCACAATGTCGGATGAGAACAACTACAGCATCTGGTCTTTCCTGAAAAAATGTCATCACAGGCAATTGATCTATCGCGGGTATGATGTGATGCCATGGTGTGGTCGATGTGGTGTGGGCTTATCCGAAATGGAAGTGAAAGATGGTTACAAAGTCATCGAACATCGGGCAGTATTTGTTCGCTTCCCACTGTTGGATCGACCTGGTGAATCATTACTCGCCTGGACTACCACGCCATGGACCTTAAGCAGTAACGTTGCAGCCGCAGTCAATCCGAAGCTGACTTATCTGCAGATCCAACTGAAGGACCACATTTATTACGTCGCCAAAGGTGCATTCCGGTTCAATCGCATGGAATCAACCGGTGGGGCAGATGAAGAGCCCCAGGAAGCATCTGGCAAGAAAAAGACACGGGAATGGATCGATGGCGTGCCATACCTCAAATCGATCGAACAGATGTTCAAAGAAAAAGCCGGTAAAGATGGCTTTGCAATTCTTGCTGAAATTCCAGGTGCCCAGATGGTGGGTTGGCGCTACCGCGGCCCATTTGACCATGTTCAAGCTCAACAGCACCCAGCTGGCTTTCCGCTGGAAGTATCTCAAATCGTACAGCAAAACGGCTGGGCTGACCCTGTTTCTTCGCAACAGGTTCATCAAGTAATTTCGTGGGATGATGTGGGTGAGACGGAAGGAACTGGAATTGTGCATATCGCACCAGGCTGTGGTCGGGAAGACTTTGAATTGGGCAAAAAATACCGCCTTCCACCGATTGCACCACTTGATGACACAGGAACATTCGTAGATGGGTTTGAGCATCTTTCTGGACGTGCAGCCCACGATTCTTCTACGGCAGATGTGGTGTTTGATTTTCTGAAAGAACAGGAATTGTTATTTGCTGTTGAGCGTTACGTCCATCGATACCCCCATTGTTGGCGTTGTAAAACCGAATTACTGTTCCGTTTGGTTGATGAATGGTTCATTTCAATGGGGCCACGGGAAACGGAAACCGGATTTCGTGGTGAAATCATGAAAGTGGTTGATCAGGTAACGTTTTTACCTGAAAGTATCAACGGCAGGGCTCGTGAGCGCGACTGGCTGCGGAATATGGGTGATTGGATGATCTCCAAGAAACGATACTGGGGATTAGCCTTGCCGATCTGGGTGGATGATGAAGACCCCACACAATTTGAGGTAATTGGGTCACGGGAGGAATTACAGGAAAGAGCGGTAGCGGGGTGGGATGAATTTGCAGAGCATTCTCCCCACCGTCCGTATGTGGATCAGATTAAAATCCGCAATCCCAAAACCGGGAATACCATGTCCCGCGTACCGGACGTGGGAAATCCATGGCTGGATGCAGGTATTGTGGCATTTTCAACGATGAAATATCACAGTGACCGCGATTATTGGGAACAGTGGTATCCGGCAGATTTCATCACGGAAAGCTTTCCAGGACAGTTTCGCAACTGGTTCTACGCACTTCTGGCAATGAGCACCATGATGAGTGATGGGAAACCACCGTTTAAAACGCTGCTGGGCTTTGCAACAGCTCGAGATCAATTTGGCGAAGAGATGCACAAAACTGCCGGAAATTCGATTGAATTTATTGGTGCAGCCAATGAAGGTTACAAAATCGATTACAAGTTGAAGGCGAAGGAACAACCGAAACTTCCCGAAGGTGGGATTGAATTTGAATTGGTGGAAAAGCCTACCAAAGAAGGGCACGTACGGGTAATGCGCACTCTTCATCCTCCCATTGGTGCCGATGTGTGTCGCTGGATGTATTGTCGCCATAATCCTGCTCAGAATCTGAACTTCGGACCGAAACCTTCTAATGAAGTAAGGGCGCGTTTCATCATCAAACTTTGGAATTGTTACGGCTTTTTCGTCAATTACGCACGTCTTGATCAATTTGATCCAGATCTGAACACGGTAGAACTCGCAGAGCGTGAAGATATTGATCGATGGATTGTTTCCGAATTGCAGCATTTGATCAACACGGCACATACAGCATTCACGAAATACGACGTCATGACTTTCTGTCTGGAAGCAGAACGATTTGTCGATGAGAAATTGAGCAATTGGTACATCAGACGGAATCGGGATCGTCTACAAAGCAGTGTTCATAACAATAATCAACTTCAAAGCAAATGGGCTGCACACAGCACGTTGTACGAAGTGCTGCAAACACTTGCAAAATTGTTTGCTCCAATTGTTCCGTTTCTCAGCGAGGCAATCTATCAGAACACTCGCCGAAATACCGACCCACAAAGTGTTCACCTGTGCCCCTACCCGGTTTCAGAAACGAACCGGATTGACCAGGAGCTTTCCGAAGAGATGAACGCATTGCTGACCTTGGTAAATCTAGGTAGCTCGGCAAGAAATCTCGCGAAAATCCGCGTAAGACAAGTTCTTGCAGAACTTGTTGTGCAGTCTAGTCAGCCCGCAGTGGTGCGTGCAGCGCATCGTTTTTCCACTCAATTACTTGATGAATTGAACATCAAAGCTTTGAAGTCTGTAGAAGCAAATTCGAGTCCATTACTGCAGACGATTACCAAACTCAACAAAAAAACTGCAGCCAGCAAGCTTGGAGCAAATCTGGCGAAGGCAGAACAAGAACTGGCATCATCAGTTTCCGCGTCGGAACTCGTTGCTCAACTTGCAAAAGGCACTTGCACCCTTGCTGGAGTAGAATTGGATGCAAACGATATCCAGATCGACTACCTTTCACCCGAGGGATGGGTGGGGGTCGCAGATCGACATACGCAACTGATGATTTCAACTATCATTACACCCGAACTGAAACGCGAAGGGCTTTCACGGGAAATTATCCGAAAAATTCAGGATTTCCGCAAAAAGATTGGCTTAGAAATGGAAGATCGGATCGAATTATTTCTACAAACCGATTCTGAAGTTCTGCAAACAACGATCGATACGCTCGGGGAGACGATCGGATCGGAAACGCTGACCATTCGGTGGGCCGCACAATCATTGGAAAATCAGGTCACAGAAACCATTGATTCAGACAAAATTCTGATTTCAATCTGTAAAGCAACAGCGGATTAAGTTTGAGAATCGAATTATCTGCATTCTTTCCGATATGCAATATCTTCTGCACATTTGAAAAGGTAAGTACAATCCAGAAAATTGTTAAAATCTAAAATCTGGAGGGTTTGGGCAATTTAGTTAAAGCAATTTTTTCCTTTCTCCGATCACCAAAGATGTGTTCGCTCGATCTGTTTTGTATTGAGTGGTACATGAACCTGTCGTAGGAACGACACCGAACCACTGGAAGTGGAAAGAGGAAAAATGAGCAGTACATCTTTAGTTTTCGCTGCATGGATTGCAGGATTGAATCCCGCAGCACCTGTTGTTACCGAACCCGTACCTGCACCGACACAGATTGTTGCGTCAACCAGCAATTGCAGCTCCTGTGGGGCAGCCCCCATTAACTATGGCATGGAAAAAGGCTGTGGTTGTGGGCTGATTTCCAAAATTAAAAGTAAGTTCAGTGGGATTTGTGGTGGTTGCAGTGGCTGTGGCAATGCCTGCGAAGCCCCGAAAGTTGTTCATCATGTGCCTGCAAAAACCTGCACCACCTGCAAAGTGGAAAGCTGCAACACTTGTGAATCAAAGGTGATCTGGTATCCGGGGATGCTGATTCACAAAATCAAGGCGAAAGTGTTTCACAAGGATAAATGTGATACTTGCCATTCTGCTCCTGTAGTGGGCACCACCTCCGGCAATTGTGGTACTGTTGTGATCCCTCCGACAACCGTTGTTGCACCCACTGATGCCCCTCCGGTTCAGGTGATCCCAACGACACCAGTTGTGCCAGCAAACCCTAAGCCTCCAGTACCTCCAGTGAAGGATCCAAAGCCAAAACTGGAACCTAAAAAGACTACCCCTTCGATCAATGCAACTCCTGCACTGATTCATCCGGTTCGTGGGATTCTTCCAGTGCAAACCGCACCAGGCAAGCTGCCGGTTGGCAATGGTAATCCTTTCTAATCAATGAAGAAAATTGGGCAAGTCAAAGACAGGTGTGAAAGTGTTGTGAAAAAACTTAATGCAAGTCCTTAATCGCCATATACTTTGGTCGATTCTTCTTTGATTACGGGTTGGGTCAGACCGCCTGCTGTCATCGTTGCTTTGAAGCGGGCATCACCCTTGGTTACAGCAGTAACCACGACTTTGTAGGTGACATCGGCCTTCACTGCCAACTTGGGAAGATTTTCGAACACGATTTCATTACCGACGATTTCGTACTTCACAGGCCCTTGGGCTGCTTTAAACCGAAATTGTGGTGGGATGGTACAAATCAGCTTCACATCGTTCTCGTATTTTGTACCTGTGTTGGTGATCCGGATTTCGTAAGCGGTATCGTTATTGATTTCAATTGGATCATCCACATCCACCAGTTCCATCAGCAGTGCAGATAGCCCTTCCACTTTCGTGGTGACATCCTGGTTGCTGCGGATACCACGGTCTGCTGTGGCAATGATTCGGTGGCTGTGTTCTCCAATGCTGGTGGGTAACAGTTCCGCACGTACTTCTTTCGACTGGCCTGCTGGAATCTCACCAATAAACCACTTGATCGTGCGAGAAGCATAGTCGTGTTGCCCGCCGTTATCGGAGGCAACGTAACTGAAACCTGCTGGAATCAGTTCTGTAATCACCACATTCGAAGCGGGAGCATTCCCTGGGTTAGTCACTTTAAAGGTGTAAACTGCTTTCCGTTCAAGATAGCGCATTTTGGGGCCATTTACTGCCAGATCAAGTTTCGGCTGTACCACTTCAATACTGGCACTATCGGTGGCATTCAAACCACTGTCATTCTGAACCTGAACAGAGCAAACTTGTTTGCCAGCCGTTTTTGCGATACAAGCAATAGGGATCGAGCGAGTTTCACCCGCACCCAGACTACCTACATCAAACTTCAGTTGATTACCACGCGCACTTTCCAATCCGTCGCCTAACGTGGCTACAAGTTGAATGCCTTCTGCCACATAATCACCGGGATTGCTGACAACCAGCATAACATTGGCAGGATCACCAACCAGTGCCTTTTCCGGTACAGTGGCTTTCACCATCAGTTTTGGTTCGCGAATCTGTACTTTCATCGCCGTGGAACCGGTAAAAGTTACCCATGACTGACAGGTGATTTCACCCCGCTTCGGTGCGACAAACTTCATCTTCAACAGGTGGTCCTGCTTCGCCAGCATCGTGCCCAATTCCCACATTAAAACACCTTCGGGACCTTGTGCTTTTGGTTCGGTGCTTTCGACCTTAACTCCTTCAGGAATCCGTACTTGCACAACAACTTTCTGCAATGGAATATTGCAGGTATTGCGGACAAATAGTTGATATTCTGCCGGCTGACCCACTTTCAGTGCAGTGGGGCCCAGCCATTCCATACTGATGGTTGAATCGGATTTTGAACTTCCGTTGCCTGACGTGGCAAAAGCAGGTTCTGTGCCAGCCACTTTAATTGTTTTTGCTGGCTGTTCTGCGATGCCTGCCGGAATCTTGATCGCGCCTTCAATTCCAGTGGGAGGCACTTTTCTGGTTTCTGGTAATGAAGGAACTTTAATATCTTCAACTGGTTCCAGTACCCGTACCGGTGGTTTGGGCTGTGGGAGCAGCTGGTCCGGAACATTTTTCTCAGTTGCAGGTGGCATCACGAATGGATTTGAGCCCATGTCCGGTCGTGGGGCAGGGGGGAGATCGTTAATAATCGGAGCCTTTGGCAAAGGTCGCTCAGGTTCGGAAAAATCAGGCAATTTTGGCACTTCCGGCATGGAAATGGTATCGCTGTCACTGGCAAACAGATCTGTACCAGGCGTAACCATTTCTTCATCTTGGGCAATTGGTCTTGCCTGACCCAAAGTAGACCAACCAACTAAACCCACTACAAAGGCTGTAATACCAGCCAGAAAATACAGTTTTCGCATCCTGCCCCCCTAACAATCTAGAATGTGCAGTGTCCTGCACTCCGTGCGATATGGTGCACAGGCACCAAGCACACGCCATAGCGTACTATCGGCATAATCGTCAAGAAAACATTAATCAACACAATCAATAAAGCCGGAACAGCTTATCTAAATTAGCAAATTGCTTTGCAATTAGTGGTTTTGAGGTGATAAATCACTTGATTGAATGAGTTGATGAGAGAAACTTAATTTTTTAACAATTTGTGCAAGTGATTCTTCCTGTTCAGCCAATTGTGCCTGAGTTGTGCGAATGACATCCGCAGTATTTGAAAACCCAACTCTCCAACGTTCGTACTGATGTGAAATTAATTCTAGCACCGATTCAATTTCTGTTCCTTCAGGAAGTTCTGCTTCTGGCACTGCAGAGAGTTGGTGGTCTAATTTTGTTAAATGACTCTCTAAATCAACGAATATCTGGTCAAAGAACTCGTCTAAAGGCACATTGATGAGTGAATTTTCATTTTCTGGCTGAGTCATCATATTCAATCCACAATTTTTGATGTAGATAACCACAATCGGTCGGTTATGACAACCCAACTCGTAGTCGGATTGACGGAAAACCAAATTTGTGAACAATTCTGTGAAACAGGATGTGGATGAGATTGCTACCATGGATGCACCGAAAAAATTGTGGGAATGGGGTCCGTATTTCTGGCAGAATGTACTGTTTCCATGCAAAAATGAAACGCAAGCACTTAGCAGGGTAAAACTTACGTCAATTGTGCTGTTGGTCATTCTGCCTGGATTGTTACTTTACCCAACGATTTCTTACTATTTGTTAGAGCCTGATGAAGGTCGATATGCCCAAATCCCCCGTGAAATGGTACTCACAGGTGATTGGGTGGTGCCGCACCTGCAAGGAGAACCATATCTTGATAAACCCCCACTGTTTTACTGGTTGGTGGCTATCAGTTACCACATTTTTGGTGTTTCTGAAGCGGCTGCCCGCCTGATTCCAGCAATTGCAGTCCATCTGACCATATTGTGCATTTATTTGATCGGTCGCAGGAGTCTGGGTGAGCGAGCTGCACTGTGGGGAGCATTGCTACTAACGGTAATACCAGGTTTTACTGGTGTTGCTCGATTGCTGGTCCTGGATGGTCTGTTAACTTTTTTCGTAACCCTAGGACTGTTAAGCATTTACGAAAGTATCCGCACACCACAGTTTCGTCGGTTCTGGTGGTATCTGGGTGCCACCGCAGTGGGAGCAGGAATTCTCACGAAAGGCCCAATTCCGCTGCTACTCATCCTTCCCGTGGTAATTGCCTATCGATGGATCAGTGGCAACGCTACTTCAATCCCACGCAAACATTTGCTGGGTGCGGCAGCAATCCTGTGCATCATCAACTTTCCCTGGTATTTCGCGATTTACTTGCGTGAGCCAGTATTTTTGCGGTATTTCTTCTGGGAACACAATATTCTCAGATTCATTAAGCCGTTTGATCATCTTGAGCCGGTTTGGTTTTACCTGCCAATTGTGGTAGGCAGCGTAGCGACTGTAGTTCTGTTTCCGCTGATTTATTTTCGTCAGTGGATCTTTCGCGCGGTTGATGAAACTCCTTATCGCACCAAAGAGCATGGATTTTTTCTGATGGCTGGGTTGTGGTGCATTTTCTTTTTTTCGATGTCCGGATGTAAGTTGCCCACCTATATACTGCCCGCCTTCCCACCGTTAATGTTGGCACTTGGGCATTTTCTGGTACTTTCTGGCCGCCACCGTACAAAACTGGTTCAGGGCGGCACCACCTTTGCGTGGATCTTTCTGGCATTTGCTATCCACGTCGTGGTGCCGTGGTACGCCGAATTACGTTCACCAATGGGCCCGCAGAACGTTGCCCAGCGTTTGCAGCGTGCGGATGATGAAAAAGTTTATTGTTTTCCGCGAAATGTCGATTCCGTGGCTTTTTACACAGGGCGCAATGATCTACAAAGTTTGCGATCGAAGCATTCTCAAAAACTGGTCATGGCAATTGAAAACGATGGCAAAGCATTGGTTCTCTTCACCCACAGTCATTCATTAGAAACCTTTAAGCAAGTCTTACCACCGCACATGAAAGTGACGGAAGCGATGCCTGCCCGCCACCAGGGCACTGGCTTTCGCTGGTTGGATGGTTTGATCGGTGAAACCCCCTGGGGACTGTGTGATATTGCAGTGGTGGAGCGTATTGATAACAAGTAGAGAAATTGTATCATCGTAATACACGAAAATCCTGCTCGCCCAAGACTGGAGAGTACGGCGATGATTTCCCACCGATTGACCATTTTTTTCATTCTGCTTTTTACTGTATCCCACAGTGCTACTGTTTTCAGTCAGCCAAAACCCACACCAGTGGGTAATCCTCAGGATCCCACACTTAACAAAGGTGTTTATGCAATCCAGCGTGGAAAACCGAATCGGATGAAGTTCAGTGGGACCAATCTAGCGGATACATTGGCCGTTTACACAAATTTTGCCTCAACGAATAAGGTAATCGCAGCAACGGCAACCACGTTAGAAGTTGAAATTCAGCCCGCCCCAACTGTCGAAATCGGACTTGGTTCTGTTCGGGTACTCACCAAAGTGGGGATTTCAAGCCCACAGATACTGCTGATTGATGATTTCGCTGTGGTTGAGGCCAACAACCAGAATCGCACACTTTCTACCGCCCAAAAGATTCCCGTGCCAACATTAACTCATGGTAAGATTGCAGCAGAGCAAAGCCACTATTTTCAATTCCAAGCGAAAAAAGGAGACTGGCTTACTTTTGATTGTTTTGCCATCCGAATTGGCTCACCATTGGATCCACTG